>QCPG01000060.1 GCA_003212615.1 Prochlorococcus sp. AG-436-E22 | reverse complement strand
CAGAGAGATATATGGTTTGATAAAGCTGCTGAAGTATGGTCTAAAGCAGTAAGATTATATCCTGGTGGCTATCTTGATATTGAGAATTGGCTGAAAAACTCAGGAAGAAGTTCTATTGATACTTATCTCTAATAAATATTTACTGCAATAAGGCATAATTAACTGCTTCTTTAATATTAGAAATCTCTTTGATATTGATTAAATTTTTAAAATTATTTAGATCCTCCTCTAATCTTGGCACCACAATATTTTTGATCCCTAATCTTGCAGCCTCTTCTATCTTTGTTCGAAGGTTATTCGATTTTCTCACTTGACCACTCAAACCCAATTCTCCAATAAATGAGCTACTCCCCACAGGAGGGATATTTTTTAAACTTGATATGATTGATATTGCTACACCTAGGTCAGATGAAGGATCATTTATCTCAAAACCACCCCCAGTAGCAACATAACAATCAAATTCAGATAATTTAATACCGACGTGTTTCTCAATAACAGCTAGAATTTGATGTAATCTGTTAATGCTAATTCCAGTTGTAGTTCGTCTTGGGTTACTATAAAAACTTTTATTTACTAGAGCTTGAATATCTACTGCGAATGGCCTAGTTCCTTCATTAGTAATCGTAGTTGTTACTCCTGATATATTTTCTTTATTTGTAAAGATTGAACTTGGGTTGTTTATCTCTCTTAGTCCTTCTTCAAGCATTTCAAAAATTCCGATTTCAAAGGTCGATCCAAATCGATTTTTTATACCTCTTAGTAATCTATGTGAGGAAATATTATCTCCTTCAAAGTTTATTACTACATCAACTAAATGCTCTAGAGTTTTTGGACCAGCTAAAGCCCCATCTTTGGTAACATGACCAATTACTAGAAGTGCAATATTATTGTTTTTAGCCAGATTTTGTAATTCAGATGAACAAGCTCTAACTTGAGAAACTGATCCTGGTGAACTTTCCATCTCATGATTATGGATAGCTTGGACACTATCAATAATTGCAAAACTTGGATTTACACGTTTGATCTCTTCAATAATTAGGGATAAATTAGTTTCTGCAAAAATTTTCAAATCAATACTATTTTGATTTAATCTTTCCCATCTGATTTTTACTTGTTCTAAAGATTCTTCTGCAGTAACGTATAAAACTTTCTCATTGAGAGATATTTTTCCTGCTGATTGAAGAACGATTGTGCTTTTGCCTATGCCTGGCTCTCCTCCAAGTAGCACAACAGATCCAGGGACTATCCCGCCTCCAAGAACTCTATCAAATTCCTTGAATCCAGTGGTAAATCTTGAAATTTTTTGAGATGAAATTTCATGAAACGGTATAGCTTTCTTACTACTTTTTATTCCTTTATATGTAGAACTCTTGCTTTTAATTTCTTCAACAATGGAATTCCATGAGTTGCAATTAAGGCATTTCCCAAAGTATTGAGAAGTTTCAGTTCCGCAATTTTGACAAATAAAAGTCGACAATTTGCTAGACATTTAGTTTCTGAATAAAGTAATGGAACTAGAATGTTTGGGATATTGCCCCTCTACAAGTTAGATTAGGTTAATAATAAATTCTCTTACTGATTAGCTAATAGAAACAAATGGCGTTATCTAGTCAAACTAAAGAAACGATACTTGTCGCAGATGATGAGGCAAGTATTAGAAGAATTCTTGAGACGCGTCTCTCCATGATTGGTTACAAAGTTGTAACTGCATGTGATGGTAAAGAAGCAATAAAGTTATTTAAAGATTATGAGCCTGATTTAGTAGTACTTGACGTAATGATGCCAAAGTTAGATGGGTATGGTGTTTGTCAAGAATTAAGAAAAGATTCTGATGTTCCAATTGTTATGTTAACTGCATTAGGAGATGTTGCAGATAGGATAACAGGTTTAGAATTAGGGGCTGATGATTATGTAGTCAAACCATTCAGTCCCAAGGAATTAGAAGCTAGAATTAGGTGCGTTTTAAGAAGAACTGACAAAGACCAAATTCCTGGGATGCCTAATTCAGGATTA
>QCPG01000059.1 GCA_003212615.1 Prochlorococcus sp. AG-436-E22 | reverse complement strand
TCGCACAACCAACAGATGCTTTTTGAGCAAAAATAGACAAGTCTTTTATTTGCTCAGGAACGAGACCTGTGGTCCCGACAACTGGTGAAATCCCATATGCAATAGCTGATCTAGTATTTTCGTAAACAGAATCAGGATGAGTAAAATCAACCAAGACTGGTTTGATATCGTCATTTCTGAAATTCTGACTAACAGAACATAAAGTCCCCTCAAAATCATTTGAGACAAAAACATCGCAATTTTTTAACTTCAGTAATTCAGAAATATTTGACCCATTATTTTTATCGTTTATGTCAATAGCTGCAACAAGTTCACAATCTGATGAATTTAATACAGTATTAACAACTTCACTTCCCATTTTACCTAAAGCTCCAGATACAAGTACTGGTATAGGTTTTTTAGAATTTTCAATCATTTCTTTTTAAAAGATTTTTTTTTAAAGGTTGTTACACGCTATTTAGATTGCACGCAATAACGTCTTTTCATTCGTAGGCTAGTAGAAATACTTAAGGAAAAGCAATGTTTACGCAGGTCCGCTCAGCAAACCGCAGAGTATCTCCTGTTGAGGATAACAAACACAAAGTTGTAATAAAAGCAGTTTATGTTGTCCTTGAGCCACAATACCAAAATTCCCTAACAGAAGCTGCAAAGTCAATAAATGAAATGAATGGCCCTATAGGTATAGAACTTAGCGGCTATCTTATCGAGGAACTTAGAAATGAAAGTAATTTTCAGGATTTCAAAGAAGACATATCAAATGCAGATATATTTGTTGCTTCCCTAATCTTTATAGAAGATCTTGCTCAAAAAGTAGTGGATGCAGTTTCTCCATACAAAGACAAACTAAAAGCATCAATTATCTTCCCCTCGATGCCAGAGGTAATGAGATTAAATAAATTGGGTTCATTCAGTATGGCTCAACTTGGTCAATCTAAAAGTGTTATTGGAGATTTAATAAAAAAGAAAAAAGAATCTGATGGAGCAAGCTTCCAAGATTCAATGTTGAAATTATTAAATACATTACCATCAATACTTAAATATCTACCAGTAGAGAAAGCTCAAGATGCAAGAACATTCATTCTGAGTTTTCAGTACTGGTTAGGTGGAACAACTGAGAACTTAAAAAACTTCTTGTTAATGATCTCTGAAAAATATGCAGTTTCAGAGAACCTTAAAGACCAAATAGAAGAATTCAAAATACAAGACCCTGAAACCTTCCCAGATTTAGGGATTTGGCATCCACTTGCTCCTTGCATGTTCGAGAGTCTGAAAGAATATCAAAACTGGGAAAATAATAGGAAAGATATAAACCCTAAAGATGAGAAAACCCCAACAATAGGATTAGTACTTCAAAGGAGCCATATAGTTACCGGAGATGATGCTCATTATGTCGCTGTCATTCAAGAATTGGAGTATAGAGGCGCGAGAGTACTTCCTATTTTCTGTGGAGGTCTAGATTTTTCTAAACCAGTCAATGAATTTTATTTTGATTCAATAAATAAAGATAAACCTATTGTAGATGGGGTTGTATCTTTAACAGGATTTGCACTAGTTGGAGGGCCCGCGAGACAAGATCATCCTAAAGCTATTGAAGCTCTAAAAAGGCTTAACAGACCTTATATGGTTGCACTACCCTTGGTTTTTCAAACTACTCAAGAATGGGAAGATAGCGACTTAGGATTACATCCAGTGCAGGTAGCACTTCAAATTGCAATTCCAGAACTAGATGGTGCGATTGAACCTATCATTCTCTCAGGTCGTGACGATGCTACAGGTAAGGCTCATACACTACAAGATCGCGTTGATGTAATCGCTGAAAGAGCTATAAAGTGGTCAACTTTACGAGTAAAGAAAAGAAAAGATAAAAAATTAGCCATTACAGTATTTAGTTTTCCTCCAGACAAAGGAAATGTCGGGACAGCTGCATACTTAAATGTTTTCGGTTCAATTTACAGAGTACTTCTTGAAATGAAATCGAGAGGATATCAAATAGAGGGACTTCCCAGCAATTCGAAAGAATTAAT
>QCPG01000058.1 GCA_003212615.1 Prochlorococcus sp. AG-436-E22 | reverse complement strand
TAAAAATAATTAAAAAAATCAATGAGATTAAAATCCCTACTTTTGTGATTTTAGGTAATCATGATAGGGGTAAGGATTCTACAGGTGAAATGCTCACAAAGCAGATACGTGTTCTTGGTGAAAAATATTGCGCATGGGATTTGAAAGTTTTTGAAAATAAAATAAATTTACTATCTGCAAGACCATGTAGTTCTGGTGGTGGTTATTATCTTTCAAAAGAAGTTAAAGGAGTTTATGGGCCTATCACCGAACAAGATTCAATAAATAAAATCATCAAATGTTCAGAAGAGACTATTGAAGATATACCTTTAATAATTATGTCTCATGCTGGCCCTTCTGGTTTAGGCTCGGAACCTAAAAGTATTTGTGGGAAAGACTGGAAATTACCCTCTTTAGATTGGGGAGATAGAGATTTGTCTGTTGCTATTTCACAAATACAAAAAAAAAGGAAAGTTGATATTGTAATTTTTGGTCATATGCATAATCGCCTTAAAAGAAATCTTGGTTTAAGAGAGATGTTTAAAATTGATAGTAAAGGAACATTTTATTTCAATACTGCTGTAGTGCCGAGATATAAAAGTGATGAAGACGGAAAATTATTAATTAACTTTTCATGGATTGAGTTTGAAAAAAAGAAATTAAGACATGTTTCTCACCGATGGTATTCAGAGTATGGTGAAATTTGTGAAGAAGATAAATTTTTTTAAGATTAAATCCTTTGATCCAAATTTAAGTATTTTTGGGCTTTTCATATCTTGAAAATAATGTTTGAGATAAAATATACCCCGCAATTCCTGCGGCTGTAAAAGCTAAACCATTTTTAAATAAGGGTAATAAATCATTTGTTCTGGATATTATCGGTGCTAAACCAAAAATTCCAAATAACATTCCCCATAAAGGTGAAAGAAGAGCTAAAAATCCAATTGATATGACTTTCCCTTCTTTTCTTGGAACAGATGCGAAACCTGCGACTAAACCTCCAAGAATAGAAGTACACAAGGTCCATATATATTGCTCTTTAGCTAAGCCTGGTACAACTTGACAGCCTCCTCTCTCAAGACAAATTTTTACTGAATTAATTGCATCTAGTACTGCACCATCTTCACCATGATCTTTTACATAATATTGATTCCCAAATCTTGTTTGAAGTTCAACCCAAAATAATCTTGGCATAAAATTAAAATAAGCCTCTCCGACGTTAAAGTTCAGCAAATTACCTCCTCTAGGATCTGCAACTATTAACAAACTTGTCTCATCTAAATCCCAATAGTCCTTTATTGCATTACCGGGAGAACTCTCAAACTGAGATAAATATTTAATTTTCCAACCACTTTCAATTTCTATATTATTTAGGTTGTCCTCTAAAGATTTTTTCTGATTAAAGACATATAATCTATTTAGAGATATTCTAAATCCTGACCAGTATAACTTCTACTGCAAAACAGAAATCCATTCAAAACGAAGAAGATTTGATTTCTGAAATAAAAAAGCGTTGCAAAAAAGCCAATGCCATTATTCTGGCGCACTATTATCAAGCTCCAGAGATTCAAGAAATTGCAGATTTTATTGGGGATTCATTAGATCTATCTAGAAAAGCAGCAAATAATGATGCAGATATAATAATTTTTTGCGGGGTACACTTTATGGCCGAAACTGCAAAAATACTAAGCCCAACTAAAACAGTATTATTACCGGATATAGAGGCAGGATGCTCATTGGCTGACGATTGTCCCTCAGATAAATTTCAAGAATTCAGGGAAGAAAATCCAGACCACTTTGTAGTAAGTTACATAAACTGCACTGCAGAAGTAAAAGCTCAAAGTGATCTGATATGTACAAGCAGTAATGCAGTCGCATTAGTTAACAAGATACCTGCAGATAAAAAGATAATCTTTGCACCCGATCAGAATCTCGGAAGATGGGTACAAAAGAATTCAGGAAGAGATCTTAAATTATGGCCTGGCAGCTGCATTGTTCATGAATCATTTAGTGAAGAAGCTCTATTAAAATTAAAATACCAAAATCCAGGAGCAAAAGTTATTGCTCATCCTGAATGTAGTCAAAATTTACTACTTCTC
>QCPG01000057.1 GCA_003212615.1 Prochlorococcus sp. AG-436-E22 | reverse complement strand
TAATTAAAAACAAACTTATAAATATTAATGAAAATGTTTTGGAGTTAAATGCTATTGAACGTGGTGCAAGTGGCAGAGTGACAAAATTAGAAATACGGACGAACAAAATTCATAAATCTATTGTTTTAGTTAAAGATGATATTCGACGGGTATTGAGTTTTATACCCAGTAATTTATTTACTATTAATAAATTAAGTGATGATTTATGGCTTTTGAGAGGAGGAGGCTTCGGTCATGGTGTAGGTTTATCACAGTCAGGAGCAATTGAAATGGCTGAATTAGGATTCTCTTATGAACAAATATTGAATCATTACTATCGAAGTGCAAAACTTGAAAAAATTGAGATATTGTCTCAATGAGAATTAAATAATTAGCAATCTACTTTTATGAGTAAGGGTTTTTATAAAAATCGAAGATTGAAGTCGTTTATATTTCTTACTGCTTGTTTTTTAGTGGCTGTCATTCCTCATGTTTACAATATCCAATGGTTTTTTTACTTTATATTGACTCTTGCTTTCGTGATTGCTTTTTACGGTTTAGTAGTTATTTCTAGCAATTTCAAAAGGAACAAAGTTTCAAATACTACGAGCATTAGAGCTAGAAATAAAGAGTTACCTTTGCTGGATATTTTAGTTGCAGCTAGAGATGAAGAGAATGTTATCGCAAGATTAGTTGAAAGGTTATTTAATTTAGATTATCCAACAAATAAATTAAATATTTACATAATCGATGATGGCAGTTCTGATAAGACGCCTTTAATTTTAGATCGATTATCCAGACAATTTGAAAAGCTAAAAGTAGTAAGTCGTTCTCCAAACGCAGGAGGCGGGAAATCAGGAGCTTTAAATTATGCTTTGCAGTTTACTCACGGTGAATGGTTGTTAGTTCTAGATGCTGATGCTCAATTAAAAAAAGATTCTTTGATAAGGTTATTTAGTTTTGTAGAAGAGGGCGATTGGTCTGCAGTTCAATTAAGAAAATCAGTAACCAATGTTGGTAGGAATTTTTTAACTTCATGTCAGTCAATGGAGATGGCTATGGACGCAATCTTTCAATATGGAAGGTTATCAGTTGCTGGAGTCTCTGAATTAAGGGGAAATGGTCAATTAATTAAAAAAGATACATTGTTGGCATGTGGTTCCTTTAATGAAGACACAGTTACGGATGATCTGGATTTAAGTTTAAGATTATTGTTATCAAAATCAAGGATTGGAATCTTATGGGATCCTCCAGTAATGGAAGAAGCAGTTGAGAATTTAAATGCTTTATTAGCACAAAGGCAAAGATGGGCAGAGGGCGGCTTGCAAAGATTTTTTGATTATGGGGATCAATTAGTTTCGAATAAAATTGATTATTTGCAGAAATTTGATTTAAGTTATTTCTTCATCTTGCAATATGCACTGCCAATAGTGTCTATTTTTGATTTAATTCTCAGTATCGCTTTATTAGATTCACCAGTTTTCTGGCCTATTTCATTCATAGCTTTTATGTTATCTGGAATTGCTTTTTGGTACGGTTCTTCTTGCAAAAGCGAAGTTCCTGTATTGCTCAAAGAAAATTTTTTGATGATATTTGTATCGGTTTTTTATTTATCACATTGGTTTATAGTAATCCCTTGGGTAACAATAAAAATGTCTATTTTCCCAAAAAAGATTCTTTGGCGAAAAACTCTTCATACTGGAGTTTAATTTATTCATCGAGTTCTATAATTTCTCCATTAAAAAACTTTGCTAAATTTCTTGAACTATCATCATAAGTTTCCTCTTTAGATCTTTTTATTGCAAAATTAGTTTTTGATTTTATTTGTTTTATTGGTTTCATATCCTTTACATCAGTTTTGGGTTTAGCTGGTAAGTTTATTGGGTTAACTTTGGATAATTGTTTGGTAGAAAAATTCAGTATTATTTGATCTCCAAATATCTTTTTTACTGTATTTTCAATTATAACTTTTCTGCTTTTGATCATATTTGCCCAGTTTGGAGATAATGCAATTGTAATTTGCTCAGAATCAAAACTTTCAAGTTCGGCTTGTTGTGAAAGTAACATTCTTGTTGATGGTAAATCTAATTTGGAAAGAATTAATTCCCATTGATCTTTTA
>QCPG01000056.1 GCA_003212615.1 Prochlorococcus sp. AG-436-E22 | reverse complement strand
ACAGTATATGTGATTTGACTATTTCCTTTAATTAATAAATTTCTTATATCATTGCTTCCTACAATGATTTCTGAAGAATCTAATTTAGTAATTTCATCAAATAGTTTAGAAAGTGATTGACCTTCCATAGTGATTAATTCTCCTGTGCTTACATCAGCTTTTGATATACCCCATTCATAAGATTCATTTGATTTTTCTTCTGATAAGTAAATAGCAGTAATCCAATTATTTTTTTTTGCTATCAACATGCCCTCTTCAATGACGGTTCCAGGAGTGATGATTCTTGTTATTCCTCTTTTAATTGGAGTCCCGTAATTGCCAGAACTTTTTTCTAATTGGTCGCATATAACCACAGAATAATTTTTTTTAATTAAATCAGCACAATATCTCTCCATTGCATGGTAAGGAACGCCTGCCATAGGGATCTTTCCAATTTCTTTGCCAGCATCTTTACTGGTTAGAGTTATTTCTAAAAGGTTAGATATTAATACAGCGTCCTCAAAAAAACATTCAAAAAAATCTCCCAATCTATACAGCAATAACCTATCTTTATTTTCCTCTTTTAGATTGACATAATGCTTCATTACAGGAGTTAATTTCAGTTTTGAAACTGTTTTGTAACTATAAGACTCTTCATTGATGCAAACATTTTTGTTATTTGAAATTAAATCAGTCTTGAATTTATTTATTAAATTAGTTGAATTTTTTCTTTTTCTAGGTCTTTTTTGCGATTCTTTTTTTAAATCTTCCAAAGATAAATCTTCTGGAATTTGTGTTATTTCTTTTTGCTCATTATTTTCATTTTCAATAGCAAATAAATTCTTTTGAATTATCGTATCTTCTTGCATATTTTTTAAATTCCTAAATTGATATTAGGAAAAAAATTTGCTTTTGCATTTTAAAGTAGCTAAAAGTATGTAAATTTTCTCCAAAAAAAATCACTTTCATGAGATTATATTATTTATAATTATTAAAAATTCAAGACTGAATCATGCAGGCAGTAAACTTTTTCTTCATAAATGCTCTTTTATTTGCATCTTTAATAGCAGTAGTGGGAGTACCTTATTTCTATATGACACAGTCTGATCCATCTGATAGACGTAATCCAGAGATCAAGAAAGTTGAAATAATTGGAGGAGTTTGGTTCCATTTAGTATTGATTGAGGGTGTTATTGCTAACTTAGTTTGAACTGAATACCTTTTCGTGAGAGTCTATTAATATACCGAAGTAAAATTTAATGGCTATTTTTGAGGGGTCTTTTACTAATGCATCTACTTTAAAAGTAGGAATTGTAATAGCAAGATTCAATGATTTAATTACAAATAAAATTCTATCTGGTTCTATTGATTGTCTAAAAAGACATGGTTTAGATACTTCTGAATCAAGTAATCAAGTAGATATAGTTTGGGTACCAGGTTCATTCGAATTGCCAATTGCAGCAAAAACTCTCCTTAAAAAAAAGAGTTATGACGTTGTCATTGCTCTTGGGGCGGTTATACGTGGTGAAACTTCTCACTATGATGTAGTTATATCCGAGGCGAGCAAAGGTATTTCACAAGTTTCAAATGAGAATAATGTTCCAATTATTTTTGGAGTTTTAACAACTGATACTATGCAGCAGGCTTTAGAAAGAGCAGGTATTAAGAATAATCTTGGTTGGAATTATGCTTTACAAGCAATTGAGATGGGATCTTTAATTAAAAAATTAAATTAGTTGAATAAATTAATTTTTTCTATCATTGATACCTTCTTTAAGATAAAATAACGATATTGTGCGGATGTAGCTCAGTGGTAGAGCATCTCCTTGCCAAGGAGAATGTCGAGAGTTCGAATCTCTTCATCCGCTTTTGATGTTTTTATCTTTTAGAGTATTCATAACAATAATTTTGTAATGAGAAGAGTAATTTCTATAGAAGATTTAAGGGGATTATTTACTAAACCTTATGGTGCAGATGCACCAACGAAACAAAAATGGGCTGAATTTTATAATGAGAATGTTATTTTTATAGACCCAACGCAGGAAACAGAGGGCTTGGATTCTTATATCAAAGCTCAAGAAAAGCTAGTTAAAAGATGTGATGATGTTTTTTTAGAAACGCATGCAATCGCCATAAGTGGAAATTGTGGATTCGTTGAATGGACAATGGGTTTAAAAATTATGGGTAAAGAATTTATTTACCCTGGAACCACTCGTTTATTATTTGGCGAAAATGGATCAATAAAAGAGCACAGAGATTATTTTGATTTTTGTGGACCAACTTTTGGACCTATTCCTGTGTTAGGTCCTTTTATAAG
>QCPG01000055.1 GCA_003212615.1 Prochlorococcus sp. AG-436-E22 | reverse complement strand
CAATATAGATGGTAAAAATATAATTCCAAAATCAAAAAATAAGCTGATAATAGGTTCTACTGACGAATATAGTACTAGGCCAGAAGAAAATATATTCGAAAAACTCACAAATTTTCTAAATGAAAAACCAAGTTGGCTTACGAAAGGGAAAATTTCTAAACAATGGTACGGAATAAGGTCAAAACCAGATGGGGAGGCTTCACCAATAATGAAAAATTTAGAAAATGGACTAATTATATGTACAGGTTTTTATAAAAATGGAATTTTACTTGCTCCTGCTTGTTCTAAATGGGTTGCTAATGAAATTAAAAATTACCTTTCCTAATCTTTTGTTTCAGTAAAGTCTGCATCGATTACATCATCTCCACCTTTTTCATTTGAATCATTTTGATCAGCTCCTCCCGCTGACTCTGGTGTTGGAGGCTGATTGTCAGGTTGCTGATAAACAGATGAACCAACTGCATATAGTTCTTGCTGAAGTTCTTCAAGAAGTTTTTTCATTGATTCATAATCTTCTTTTGAAGTTGCCTCTTTTAAAGCATTACTTTTTTCCTCAACCTTGGACTTTGCTGCTGCATCAATTTTGTCTCCCAGTTCACCAAGTTGCTTCTCTGTCTGATATACAAGTGTTTCAGCTTGATTTTTTAAATCAATTTTTTCTCTTTTTTCTTTATCTACAGATGCATTTGATTCAGCATCTTTTACCATTTTTTCTACTTCATTATCAGAAAGAGTGGAAGCACCAGTGATAGAAATACTTTGCTCTTTACCACTTCCCTTATCTTTGGCAGTAACACTAAGAATCCCATTTGCATCAATATCAAATGTAACTTCAATTTGAGGCACACCTCTTGGTGCTGAAGGTATACCATCCAATCTAAAAGTTCCTAAACTTTTATTATCAGACGCCATTTCTCTTTCACCTTGTAAAACATGTATTTCTACATTTGTTTGACCGTCAACAGCAGTTGAATATGTTTCAGCTTTCTTCGTAGGCACTGTAGTATTTCGATTTATCATTTTTGTCATTACTCCCCCCAAAGTCTCTACACCTAAAGAAAGTGGAGTTACATCAAGCAACAATATATCTTTTACCTCTCCTGCTAAAACTCCGCCCTGAATTGCAGCTCCAACAGCTACTACCTCATCAGGATTAACAGTTTGATTTGGTTCTTTACCTATTATTTTTTTTACTAAATCTAAAACAGCAGGTATTCTAGACGAGCCTCCCACCATTACAACCTCATCAATTTCACTAGTAGAAATTTTTGCATCACTTATAGCTCTCTCAACTGGGGTCTTACATCTATCAATTAAAGAAGCGGCTAATTCCTCAAACTTTGCTCTAGTGAGGTTCAAATCCAAATGCTTTGGCCCTTCAGGTGTCGCTGTAATAAAAGGTAAATTTATTTCACTTTGCGTGGCATTTGAAAGCTCAATTTTTGCTTTTTCTGCTGCTTCAGTCAATCTTTGTAAAGCTTGCTTATCTTGTCTAAGGTCGATTCCCTCATTTGATTTAAAAGTACTAGCTAAGTGATCTACGATACATCTATCAAAATCATCACCACCTAAATGTGTATCTCCAGATGTAGAGAGAACTTCAGTTACTCCATCACCAGCTTCAATAACTGAAACGTCAAATGTTCCTCCCCCTAAATCAAAAACAAGAATTTTTTCATTTTCTTTATCCAAACCATATGCTAGAGCTGCAGCAGTTGGCTCATTGACAATTCTGAGAACTTCTAAACCTGCGATCTTTCCTGCATCTTTTGTAGCCTGTCTTTGAGAGTCATTAAAATAAGCTGGAACTGTAATTACAGCCTGTGTAACTTTTTCACCAAGATATTTACCCGCATCATCTGCTAACTTTCTTAAAACTTGAGAACTTACCTCTTCAGGAGAAAACTGTTTATCCAAAATAGGACACTTTAATTTGACACTAGAACCAGACTTTTCAACAGAGTAACTAACTTCTTTCGATTCTTCATTAACTTCATCTACTCGTCTACCAACAAAACGCTTTGCGGAATAAAACGTATTTTCAGGATTCATAACCGCTTGTCTTTTCGCTATTTGTCCAACAAGCTGATCTTGATTTTTTGTATATGCAACAACTGATGGAGTAGTTCTGAAACCCTCAGCATTTGCTATTACAGTAGGTTTACCTCCTTCCATTACAGCGACGCAACTATTAGTTGTTCCTAAATCGATTCCTACAACCTTCCCCATGGATAAATTCTTATATTTTATATTCTCCATAATCGGTCATCGGCGTCATTATTGTTACTCAAAGACGGGGTGTGGTTCCCGAACAGATCGTTATTTTTTAAGGAAACAATTCTAAACATGATTTCAAGTAAGACATCTTTTATTGCATTAATCGGCAATCCAGTAAGCCATTCCTT
>QCPG01000054.1 GCA_003212615.1 Prochlorococcus sp. AG-436-E22 | reverse complement strand
GCTTTCATATAGTTCATGATCATAATCGAGATTGTTTTCTGAAATAAAATTTTTCCACACTTTAGGTCTATTTTCCATCCACCCTTTCCAGTAAACTCTCCAAAATATTTCTTCAACAAATTTATTTGAATTTTTGATTTTGTACTTACTTTTAATATCATGAATCAGATCATATTCCGATAAAATTCTATGAGAAATGAAAGGCGATAATTTTGAAACTGAACTTTCGTTATTTGGCCCAAAATCAAAATTTCTTAATTTTGCATAATCATTAATTTTATATTTCACAAAATTTTCCCAGGTATTTTGAGCTTTTAATAAAAATGACATTTTCTCATAACTTTAAAAATTTTTTTTGTATTAATAGAAATTTCAAAAATTCTCCTGCAAATTAATCCTTAAAATTTTCTATTTCACTTTTAAGTAAATATGTTTGATTAAAGTATTTAATTTAAACCTCTTATCAGTACATTTTATACTCTTAAATCGCTCTCTGAGTAGGAGGATATTTAGTGGTCAATTACTTTTAAAATCTAATTTTAATTTTCAAATCTTTATTTAAATGATTTTTTAATTATTTATCAAAATTATTATGAATAATTTATTAGTGAGAGATGTTAAGTATCTAGATGAACAATACAGAATAGGTGAAGGCATAATTTCTGATGATGCATTTAAGCAACTTGAAAAGCTCTTTATTCCTGTTGATCCAGAACCTGACTACTTTAATCAAAAAAATAATAAACTTTTGCCAAAATTAGCTAAAGAAAACTATAAAGAATTTTTGAAAAGTTTATTAACAAAAACAAGATTAAGCATTCAACCAAAAATTGATGGCTGTGCTATTGCAATTAGATATATAGATGGCAATTTTAATAAAGCTATTACAAAAAAAGGATTAGATGTCTCAAGCAAAATTAAACAAATTAAAAATGTCCCCGATTGTATTCCTATCAAACGAGATTTTCAAATTAGAGGTGAACTATACGCTACAAACCAAGTTGCCGGCATTTCCCAAAGAATTACAAGAAAATACCTCAATAATAAGAAAGGGATTGGAGAAAATCTCCGCTTTTGCTGTTTCCAAATACTTAATGGAAGACTTAATCAATACGAAACCCTTAATTATCTTAAAAAATGTGGCTTCAGCACCCCTGAAAGTTACTTCACAAATCATACAAGCGAAATCCAAATATATAAAAAAAATTGGTTAGAGAGAAAAATATTTGCGAAATATCCAACTAATGGGATAGTTATAAAAATAAATAGTAGGAAATTACAGTTACTTAGAGAGAAAAGTTTATCTCAAAATAACGAATGGCAATATGCAATTCAAAAATAATATTAAATAGTACCTTCAAAAAGAGCTCACGATACTGACTTCCAGTATTTACAGTGGATAAGTAATTAAATTCTGGTTAAATTCCAAAGCAATTTGCAGGATTACTAAATGACTGCCACTATTTCAAGACCTAAAATCTCTAACTGGGAAACATCTAATATTCCAAACCTTACAGGCAAAACAGCGCTAATTACTGGTGCGAATAGTGGTCTTGGATACTACACTGCAAAGGCCTTAGCAGAAAAAAATGCTCATGTTGTTATAGCTTGTAGATCGCTTGAAAAAGCTAATCATACTATCAAAAAACTTAAAGGTCTTAATCCTGAAGGATT
This sequence comes from Prochlorococcus sp. AG-436-E22, assembly GCA_003212615.1. Taxonomy (GTDB): domain Bacteria; phylum Cyanobacteriota; class Cyanobacteriia; order PCC-6307; family Cyanobiaceae; genus Prochlorococcus_A. The sequence goes on along the minus strand of QCPG01000054.1, from coordinate 889 downwards.
ATTTACACCTTTAGAATTAGATTTGTCAGATTTAAAAAATATTGTTGAAGTTCAGTCCAAAATTTTTGATAATTTTGAAAATTTGGATTTACTAATCAATAATGCAGGCATTATGCATCCGCCTAAAACTCTTAGTGCTCAGGGATATGAAATACAATTTGCAGTTAATCATCTAGCTCACATGCTTTTGACTCTAAAGCTACGTCCAATTATTGAAAAAAAAGAAGAATCTAGAATAGTGACGGTTACTTCCGGAGCACAATTTTTTGGCAAAGTTGGTTGGAAAAATCTGAAAGCCGAGAAATATTACAACAAATGGGAATCTTACTCCAATAGCAAATTGGCAAATGTAATGTTTGCTTTGGAACTAAATGAGAACTTAAAGCACAAAAATATACTTTCTTTAGCTGCTCACCCAGGAATTGCAAAAACAAATCTCTTTACTGCTCAAAAACCTAACCCTGGTCCATTAGAAACATTCTCATTGGAATTATTTAGCCCTATTTTTCAAACTGCTGAGATGGGTGCTTTACCTCAACTTTTTGCAGCTACTTCACCAGACGCAAGAGGCGGTGATCATTATGGTCCTAGATTTAATTTCAGAGGTCATCCAAAACTATCACCTACTTCTCCTTTAGCCATGAATAAAAAAGAAAGAAAAAATTTATGGGAAAAAAGCCTTGAAATACTTAATAACTTCTTATAAATTTTTCATTTTTACTAACTTTAGAAAATACTTCAAGATATGTAATTCACTCTCTGAGAGTTTCATAAATTCTGTTAAGGCATCATAATTTTTTTCATCAATTTTTTTTGACAATTGAATAAAACTATCATGGTTTTCATTCACAAAGCGCTCAGCAATCTGAGACGGAGTTAAACCCTGCTC
>QCPG01000053.1 GCA_003212615.1 Prochlorococcus sp. AG-436-E22 | reverse complement strand
GGAAAAATGAAATTCCAAATTGGTTACCTAAAACTTATTCATTACTACTTTTTCTTGTTATTGTCCAAGGATCTTTTGGGGCTTTAACAGTAATAAACCTGCTTGATTCATATACTGTTACTGGCCATCTTTTAATTGCTTTTCTACTTCTCATCACAACAATTTCAATAAATCAAAATTTAGAAAATGACGAAATAGAAGAGCCATTACTTTGGTGGAGATTATTATTGTTTGTTCCTCTCTTACTTACACTGATTCAATCTTTTATTGGAGTAAGGCTTTCATCAACCTGGTCAGCACATATTTGCTTATCTTTTAATAAACAATGCCTAATTCTAAATACTCATAAATTATTTGCTTTCCCAATTGCTTTTTCAATTCTATTGATTATTGCTACTGCAATTCACAAGAGAAGTTTGCTTACTGAAAATTGGAAATATCTCTCAGCACTTATTTTTCTCTTGTTTTCCCAAATTGTTTTGGGTGTTTTAAGTCTTAAAACAAATTTGAATGAACCTATTTTAATTATCGGTCATCAACTTAACGCCTCTTTATTTATTGCGATATTAACAACATTAATTTTTAGAAATCCTTTTACCAAAAAAGGTCTAAAGCACTCCCTAAATCCCCAAATGGTCGGTCTCAATTCATGAATAGTAGTAACTTAGAAAACTTGAACTATAAATCTTCAATTAGGGAGGAAGTTGTACCTTCAAGAAAAAGATTAACTTTGCCGCCTTGGCTTGAAGTGGCAAAACCCAGATTAATCCCACTTTTACTGGCAACAACTTTGGGAGGAATGGCTTTAACAGAGGAATGGCCTTTGTCTTCTCCGAAACTTATCTGTACTTTAGGAGGGGGAGCTTTGGCAGCAGCAGCAGCAGGAGCTCTTAATTGCTTATGGGAAATGGAATTAGATAAGAGGATGACAAGAACTAGCAAAAGAGCCTTGCCATCAGGAAAGTTGTCATCTGAGACTGTATTTTTAGCTGCCGTATCTTGTACTTTGGCAGCTTCGATGCTTTTAGTAAGTGGTGTAAATTATTTAGCTGCGGGATTAACTCTTCTTGGTTTATTTAGCTACGTAATTTTATATACAGTTATTTTGAAACCTCGTACAACAAAAAATATTGTTTTCGGAGGAGTTGCTGGTGCGATACCACCTTTAGTTGGAGCATCTGCTGCCACAGGGCATGTAGGTCTTAGTGGTTGGTGGTTGTTTGGTTTAGTAATGTTATGGACTCCAGCTCATTTTTGGGCACTTGCAATTTTGTTGAAGGATGATTACGCATCTGTTGGTATTCCTATGCTCCCTTCTGTTAAAGGATCTGTTTTTACTGCTAAAGCGATTTCTCGTTACGGATGGGCAACAGTTTTGATGAGTATTATGGGAGTTTTTGCTTTGCCTGAAGGAGGGCTCTTATATGGAATTTTGTTATTGCCATTTAATGGAAGACTTTTGCAATTAATAAATGAATTAAATAAATCTCCTGATGATCTTTCAAGAGCAAAGTCTCTTTTTAGGTGGTCTATTCTCTATATGTTTGGGATTTGTCTTTTGTTATTAATTTCAAGAACCCAATTATCTGTAGAATTTGAGCAGCAATCAATGCAAATATTTTTATCTATAGTATCCCTGCTTAGTAATTAAATTAGATGTAAAATGTTTTTTAAGTAAAAAGTAAGTTTGATGAATTATATAGAAGTTAAAGGGCTCTCAAAATCTTATTCAGATATCAGGGCATTAAAAAATTTATCGCTGGAAATTGAAGCTGGCACATTATTCGGAATACTAGGTCCAAATGGTGCTGGCAAATCTACACTAATAAAAATACTCGCTACTTTAATAGAACCTGATAGTGGAGAAGTTTTTATAAATAATATTAATCTAATAAAAAATTCAAGTAAAATTAGAGAATTAATTGGTTATGTTGCCCAGGACATTGCACTTGATAAAATATTAACTGGACGAGAGCTTTTGGATTTTCAATCAGATTTATATCACATAAACAAAAACAAAAAATTTGAAAGGATAAAGAAATTAATAGATCAATTAGAAATGAATGATTGGATTGATCGTAAGTGCGGAACTTATTCAGGGGGAATGAAAAGAAGAATAGATCTGGCAGCTGGACTTTTACATTTGCCCCAAGTATTAATATTGGATGAACCTACAGTCGGTTTAGATATTGAAAGTAGGAATATTATATGGCAACTTTTGAAAGACTTGAGAAATAATGGAATGACTATTATTTTAAGCAGTCACTATCTTGATGAAATAGATAAATTGGCAGACAGTTTAGTGATAATTGATGATGGGAGAGTTATAGCACAAGGGGCTCCTGCAGAACTCAAAAATAAATTAGGAGGTGATAGAGTAACTTTGAAAGTAAGGGAATTTAGTAATCAGGAAGAGGCAAAGAATATATGTCAAATTTTATCTTCAATAGATGGAATTAGTCAGATTATCATAAATGAAGCTCAAGGTTTCTCGATAAATTTTGTAGCCGATAAGGAAAAAGATTTACTTACGAAGCTCAAAGTGGAACTAGCCTTCTCAAAGTTTGAAATTTTTTCTCTTACCCAAAGT
>QCPG01000052.1 GCA_003212615.1 Prochlorococcus sp. AG-436-E22 | reverse complement strand
TGGATTATCACTTGTTTTGATTTGATATTCAATATTTCTAAGATGATTATGCCAATTAATTATTCTTGCTTTATTTATTGTTTTCGAGATTTTATCCAATTCATCTTGAAATTCATCAGAGGTATAATAAAGATCTGAATATTTATTATTTGTAGTGTGGATTAGTAAATCTCTTGTTATGTTCAATAATCCAATAATTATTTGATGTGGTTCGTTCCCCGCATCATATAACTTGTTGCAGGTGATTATTAATGACTCTGGATTATTATCAATTAATGATTTAATCAGATTTGTTAATTCAATCTCTGATACTTCTCCTAGCAAGTCTTGAATATTTTTAATTGTTATACCCTCTGGTAGAAGATTAAGTTGTTCAAGGAGGCTTTGTGCATCTCTCATTCCTCCATTAGATCTTTTTGCAATCATTTTTAATGCCTGCACTTCATACTTAATGGATTCTTTTTCTGCTATTTCTGATAAATGTTGAAGAATGTCTTGAGGGCTTATTCTTCTAAAATCAAACTTCTGACATCTACTTTGTATTGTATTTAATACTCTCTCTGGATTTGTCGTCGCAAGGATAAATACAACTCTTAAGGGCGGTTCTTCAATAGTTTTTAGTAAAGCATTTGAAGCTGCTGTTGAAAGCATATGACATTCATCAATAACGTATACTTTCCATCTCGCTTGAGTAGGTGCAAATTTGGCTCTTTCTATAATTTCTCTTATATTTTCAACTCCAGTATTTGATGCAGCATCAATCTCAATAATATCTAGAGCGTTTCCATCTGTAATTTGTTTACATAAGTCACATTTACCACAAGGATTGATTGTTGGCTGTTCGAATGCTTGGCAGTTTAAAGATTTCGCAAATATTCTCGCACTTGATGTTTTCCCAGTGCCTCTTGGTCCATTAAAAAGATATGCAGGAGCAATTTTTTTTGTTAATATTGATTGTTTTAGAGTAATAGATATAAAATTTTGGCCAACCAGTTCGTCTAGTTTCTTTGGTCTATATTTTTGATGAAAAGGTTTATGTATATTAGGCATTTATTCTGAATTAATTAGAACAATTAGGTCTTAAATTGTAACAATTAAACTCTACTTTTTAAGCAGACTCTTTAATGATTCTTGTTGATCCTGAAGGTAGTTTAACAATTTTAGATGAGAATAAATTATCTACCATTTTTTTTGTAATTGTGAATTCTTTTACGTTTTCTTCAGAAGGCAAAGTGTACATTATGTCTAGCATTAGTTCCTCAATGATTGATCTTAATGCTCTTGCACCTGTTTTTCTTGTATATGCTTCATTTGCTATTGCTTCAACAGAATCAGGCTCAAAGTTTAATTCAACATTATCCATACTTAGTAGAGTTTTGAATTGCTTTACTAATGCATCTCTTGGTTGAGTAAGAATAGATTCTAAAGTTTCTTTAGTTAGACGATCTAATACAGCACAAACAGGAATTCTTCCAATAAATTCTGGAATTAGGCCATACTTAACTAAATCATCTAACTCTAAATGTTTCAGAGAATCTCTTGGGTCTTTTATTGTTTTTGTATTAATTTTGTTTTGATCTGAATTGGTGGTAAATCCTATTGAGTTTTTACCCATACGCTTTTGAACGATATCCTCTAAACCTATAAAAGCCCCCCCGCAAATAAATAAAATTTGACTCGTATCAATTTGGATGCAGTCATGATAAGGATGTTTTCTACCCCCTTGTGGTGGAACATTAGCAATTGTTCCTTCAAGCATTTTTAATAATGCTTGCTGTACTCCTTCACCAGAGACATCTCTAGTAATTGAAGGATTCTCGCTTTTTCTGGCAATTTTATCTATTTCATCTATATAAATAATTCCTTTTTGAGCTAGATCTACATTCATTTCTGATTTTTGTAGAAGTCTTAAAAGTATATTTTCAACATCTTCTCCAACATATCCAGCTTCTGTCAAAGTTGTTGCATCAGCTACTGCAAAAGGAACATCTAGAAACTCAGCTAAAGTTTGTGCCAATAATGTTTTTCCGCTTCCAGTTGGCCCGATGAGTAAAATATTTGATTTTTGTAATTTCGTTGCTTGTGAATCCTTTGCATTGCTATTTTTACTTTCTTCTTTAACTTTCCAAGCTAATCTTTTGTAGTGGTTATATACGGCTACTGATAATATTTTCTTTGCCGATTCTTGTCCAACGACTTGATTATCAAGAAAATTTTTAATTTCTAATGGTTTAGGGATTGAAGTTAATTCTAAAGGAATAGATTTTTTGGGATTGTCAGTTGGTAATTTCTTGTTTACTTGTGGGGAGTTGTTTGTTTTCGCTTGATTATCAAGTAGTTCTTCGTCGAGAATCTCATTACAAAGATCTATGCACTCATCACAGATATAAACCCCAGGACCAGCTATGAGCTTTCTAACTTGGTCTTGTGATTTCCCACAAAATGAACATTTAAGATGGGCGTCGAATTTAGCCATCGATTATAAATTCTAAAGTAAAGGAGTTAAATATTACCTATTTACTAGGATTGCTTATAAACTTCGATTCGTCATCATTTTCTTACAAAATAATTGTGGCTTGTCACTTTTTGATAACTTTATCAATTAATCCATATTCGACTGCTTCTGAGGGAGATAAGAAATAATCTCTTTCCGTATCTTCATTAATCTTTTCTAAAGGTTGACCAGTATGTTCTGCTAAAAGTGAATTTAATGTCTTCTTGAGAAAAAGTATTTCTTTAGCTTGTATTTCAATTTCTACTGCTTGACCTTGTGCACCTCCAAGAGGCTGATGAATCATTATCCTAGAATTAGGCAAAGCCAATCTTTTCCCTTTTGCTCCACCAGAAAGTAGAAATGCACCCATACTTGCAGCCACTCCAAAGCATATTGTTACTACATCAGGGGATATTTGTTGCATAGTATCGTATATGGCCATTCCTGCTGTTACTGAGCCTCCAGGAGAGTTGATATATATTTGGATGTCTTTTTCGGGATCTTCAGCTTCAAGAAATAATAATT
>QCPG01000051.1 GCA_003212615.1 Prochlorococcus sp. AG-436-E22 | reverse complement strand
TAAATGCTCCAATTTTTGATAGCGAAATTTCGCAAAATAATGAATCAAAAAAAATCATGATTCTTGGAGGAGGTCCAAACAGAATTGGTCAGGGAATAGAATTTGATTACTGCTGTTGTCATGCCTCATATCAAGCTTCTACAAATGGTTACAAAACAATAATGGTTAATAGTAACCCTGAAACTGTATCAACCGATTACGATACTAGCGATATTTTATATTTTGAACCTGTAACTTTGGAAGATGTACTCAACATAATAGAAGCTGAAAATCCTTATGGTTTGATTATTCAATTTGGTGGGCAAACTCCGCTGAAATTGTCATTACCTTTATTTGAATGGCTTAAATCCAATGATGGGGTTAGAACTGGATCAAAAATTCTTGGGACTTCTCCAATTTCTATCGATTTAGCTGAAGATAGGGAGGAATTTACAAAAATACTTGAAGAATTAAGGATTAGGCAACCTTTAAATGGAATAGCTCGTAATCAAAATGAAGCACAAACAGTAGCAAAAAATATTGGATTCCCCTTGGTTGTAAGACCCTCCTACGTTTTAGGAGGCAGAGCAATGGAAATTGTTAAAGATGAGAATGAATTATCGAGATACATCTCTGAGGCAGTCAAAGTCTCGCCTGATCATCCAATTCTTCTTGATCAATATTTGAATAATGCCATTGAGATAGATGTTGATGCTTTATGTGATTCTGAAGGTTCTGTTGTAATCGCTGGTCTAATGGAACATGTGGAACCTGCAGGGATTCATTCTGGCGATTCAGCTTGTTGTTTGCCATCCATCTCTCTTTCAACATCTACATTAGATAAAGTAAAGAACTGGACTAAATTAATTGCAAAAAGACTAAATGTTGTTGGTTTAATTAATTTGCAATTTGCAGTGACAAATTTAAATAATAATGAAAACAAATTATTTATTCTTGAGGCAAATCCAAGAGCTTCTAGAACTGTCCCATTTGTTTCAAAGGCCATCGGTAAACCTGTCGCAAAATTAGCTACACAGTTAATGCTAGGGTTTACATTAGAAAATATTAATTTTACCAAAGAATTTTCCCCAAAATTTCAGGCAGTAAAAGAAGCTGTTTTGCCTTTCAAAAGATTTCCTGGATCTGATACCCTCCTCGGTCCTGAAATGAGATCTACTGGAGAAGTAATGGGTTTGGCTGAAGATTTCGGAATTGCTTATGCTAAATCGGAATTGGCAGCAGGAAATGGGGTTCCTACTGAGGGAGTAGCTTTTTTGTCTACTAATGATTTAGATAAAAAAAATCTTGAAGAAATTGCTAGGGAATTGTTGACTTTAGGATTTAAATTAATCGCGACAAAAGGTACAGCCTCATTCTTGGTTGATTTAGACATTAAAGTTGAACAAGTGCTAAAAGTACATGAAGGTAGACCCAATATAGAGGATCTAATTCGTTCGGGGCTTGTTCAATTAATAATAAATACTCCAATAGGATCGCAGGCTCTTCATGATGATGCATATCTAAGACGTGCTGCTTTAGAATATAATATTCCAACTTTTACAACGATACCTGGAGCTAAGGCAGCCATTAAAGCAATCAAAGCTTTGCAAAGTAATAGAATTGATACTTACTCTCTACAAGAAATCCATAATTATTAAAGCTTTACTATAAGTTTTTTAGTTTTTCTCTTAATTGATTAGCTAGAGAGTTTCGACTAATTGAAAGTAATTTCAAAGTATCTTCATGCATCTTAAGTTGTGTTTCTGCTATTTGTAATCCTTTTATAGATTCTTTTATATCATTAGAAAGTTCATTTATCAAATATTTCTTTCCTTCAAAGGTTAAAACTGGTTTGGAAGAATCATTTGTGTTTTCACTCATGGATTTAACTTTTTAATAAATAAGATAGAGTTATAATTTTTTAATCAATTGTTTTTCACATAATTCTTTATAAATACCTTTTTTATTGAGTAAATCAATATGTTTGCCAACATCAATAATTTCGCCTTTATCGAAGACAACTATTTTATCTGCCTCTTGAGTAGTGGCTAACCTATGAGCTATTACAATTACAGTTCTATTTTTCATAGCTCTATTAAGCCCTTCTTGAACTTCTGACTCTGATTCTGCATCTAATGCACTGGTAGCCTCATCTAAAAGAAGAATTGATGGGTTTCCTAGTATTGCTCTAGCAATTGCAATCCTCTGGATCTGTCCACCTGAGAAATTTGATCCTCTTTCATTTATCTTGGTTTCATATTTATCAGGAAGCTTTTGAATGAAGTGGTGAGCATTTGCTTTCTTTGCTGATTCAATAACTTCTTCTGTGGTAAAATTCCTTCCCATTCTTATTACATCAATAATTTTTCCTGAAAATAAAAAAGGCTGTTGTTGTACTAATGCAATATTTTTTCTTATATCTTTTGTATCTAATAATTTCAGATTTTTATCATCAATAAAAATGTTACCACTATTTGGTGTTATAAATTTTAATATCAATGCCATCATTGTACTTTTGCCTGCACCTGAGGCTCCAACGAAAGCTGTAACTTTACCTTTTTGTATTTCTAAATTTATATTTTTAAGAACTTGATTATCTTTTTTATATTCAAAATTAACTTCTTTGAAACTAATTTTGCCTTCAATATTAGTTACCCTGGTTAAATTACCTTTATCATCTTCGACAGGTTCTAGATTTATGTTTTTCAACCTTTTTATAGAGGCTTCTGCCTGTTTATAGTCATTAAAATTTGTACTTACATGACTTATTGGATCAATGAGCATCAATATTGCAGCAAAAAAACTACTAAATTCTTCACTAGTTAAAAGATTTAGGTTAATTCTTGCCGCTCCTAAACCTAATATCGCTAATATTCCAAATGCTTCTATAAAGCCTACAACTGGATGCTGAAATGCTAGTAATTTTAATGTTTTATATTTTGCTTTTTTATTTGCACTTAATTTTTTATAAAATCTATTATTAATCCAATTTTCTGCAGCAAAAGCCCTTATCGTCGACATTCCATTTATTGATTCACCTA
>QCPG01000050.1 GCA_003212615.1 Prochlorococcus sp. AG-436-E22 | reverse complement strand
CTTTGTGGCTTAATTTATCCTAGTGAAGGTTCAATTTTAGTTTCAGGATACTTACCGTTCAAAAGGAAAGAAAATTTCCTAAAAAATATCACATTAATAATGGGTCAAAAACAACAACTTATTTGGGATCTTCCACCAATTGAATCATTTTATTTGAATGCATCAATATATGACATAGATAAGTTCGAGGCAAAAGTAAGAATAAAAAAATTATCCGATATGCTGGAAATTGATGATGAGCTATTTATACCTGTTAGAAAACTTTCACTAGGTCAACGTATGAAGTCAGAATTACTAGCAGCATTGATACATGAACCAAATATTCTATTTTTAGACGAGCCTACACTTGGATTAGATATTAATGCACAAAGAAATTTAAGAAAATTCCTTCAAAAATATAATAAGGAAACTAATGCAACGATATGCCTAACTAGTCATTATATGAAAGATATTACATCGCTATGCAAGAGGGTTATATGTGTTCATAATGGAACCATTTCATATGATGGAAAACTAGATTTATTATTAAAAAAACTAGCTCCTGTTAAGGAAATATTAATAGTTTGTAGATCAGAAGAAGATGCCATGAAATTAGCAAATTCAGGTTTTAATGTTTTAAATAAAATAAAGAATGAAATAACAATAGAAATTGAAAATAACTTTATTACTTCTTCATTGAAAACTATTCTAAATAGTTTTGATATTGAAGACCTTTATATAAATGAACCACCTATAGATGACATTATAGGGAAAATATTAAATAAAAAAGGTTATGAAATCTAAATTGATTAACCGTAAAATAGTCACCTTATTACAGGTCCAATATTCAAACATGTTGGAATATAGGGTAGAGATTGCATTATGGGCAATCTCAGGGGTTATTCCTTTTTTCATGTTAAACATATGGACTAACAATAATCTTAATGAATCAATAAATATTAGTGATGTTATGCTTTCTAGGTATTTCTTATGTGCTTTTTTTGTAAGGCAGTTTTCAGTAGTTTGGGTAGTATTTAGCTTTGAAGAAGATTCTCTTATGGGGAAAATATCTCCTTATTTAATCCAACCATTAAATCCATTTTTTAGGTATTTTACACAACATCTAGCAGAACAAATAACAAGATTTCCTTTCGCGCTAATAATAGCATTTTTCTTTTTTATTTTTAATCCAGAAAGTATATGGATCCCAAATTTGGGTATTTTATTCTTATCAACAATATCGACTTTCTTATCTTTCTTAATTCAATTCTTAATCCAGTCAATAGTTGCATGTCTATGTTTCTGGACAGAGAAAGCATCTTCAATCGAAAGATTGTTATTTATTCCAACTTTATTTCTCTCAGGTCTTTTAGCTCCAGTTATTTCATTTCCCGAATATGTTAAATCTTGGATTTATTATACACCTTTTCCATATCTAATCGATTTCCCTGCAAACGTACTATCTGGGAATGAAACAAATATTAGTGGAGGCTTTAGCATGCAAATTCTATGGATTCTTTTACTTTTCCCAGTGTTTAGAAAAATATGGTCTTCAGGTACAAAAAAATATACTGCTATGGGATCATGAATCCAAGAAAATATTTAAAAGTCTATACAAAATTTTTACATACTTCTCTAGCTTCTGAACTTGAGTATAAAACTAATATATTAATTGATTTAATTACTGCAATTTTAAGTTTAATAGGGAGTATTTTTTTATTATCTATTTTCTTTCAAAATGATGGTATTATTGGAGGCTGGGAGTTTGAACAGGCATTAATTATCCAAAGTATTTATACAATTTTAAATGGAATAACTAATACATGGTTCAATCCAAATCTTTCTGAAATAGTTAAACATATAAGAGAAGGGACCTTAGATTTCGTTCTTTTAAAGCCTATTGATAGTCAATTTTATATCTCATTAAAAAAAATAAACCCATCTGGCTTTTTAGAAATAATGCTTGGATTTTTCTTATTGTTTTTCTGCATCAACATCAATCAAATAAATATAAATTTAGGTTTTCTGGCCTTGTGTTTAATTACCATAATCTGCTCAATATGTATTTTGTATAGCTTATGGTTTTTTATTTCTACAACTACTATTTGGTTTGTAAAGACATGGAATGCTACAGAAGTATTAAGGTCGTTCCTTTACATTGGAAGATTTCCTTTAAATTCATTTTCATTTTCGCTAAGAATATTTTTTAGTGTTTTCATTCCTATTGCATTTATAACTACAATTCCTTCTGAAGTTTTCCTAGGTCTTTCTCAAGTATGGAAAATATTACTTGAAGTTATTGTCGCTGGAGTATTTCTTTTTAGTTCTAGAAAGTTTTGGTTATTTGCATTAAAATTCTATTCATCAGCTTCTAGCTAAATATTATTTGACAACCTCCCTACAAAATTCCCAAATTCTTTGTTTACTTTTAAGATTAGTTAGACTTGATAATTTTCTAAAATTAGATTTAGATTTTTCAAGAGATAAAAGCCTACATTTATGTTCAATTTGATAATTTCTTGAAATGATTCCTAATTTGAGTGCAACATCGCAAAAGATAATTATTAGCGCGAGAATCAAAACATACCTAAGAAAATGTGAAAATGAATTTGAGTAATTTTCAGTTTTTAACTCAAACTTCATTATTTAACTATATGATTAGGGCACTTAACAGCAGCAATAGCAACAGCTGCAACTTTAAAATTTTCTGACTTTTCAATCACCTTTTTAACTTCTAATGGTCCAAATTTATGACTTGCATCACTGTATGAAAGAAGTAAAGATTTATAATTGTCATGACCTGAATCTCTATATTCACAGAAATTATTTCCAACATAGTTCAAAAGAGTAAGTAATGTTAATTCAATCATTAAAGCTTTTTAATTAACATAGTTCTTCCGAATAATACAATGCATGGCAGTTTTAACAAGTTTAATTACTAAATATGCTTGAAAATATCTATATTGAATTTAATGTCGAACCTAAAAATTACAACATTATTTCAGTATTGAAAGACACACATAGATGAAAATTTCAAAACACTACCCATAGTGTCTCTTGAAGGATTAATCTCCACTACTGATAGGGGCTTGCAATTTTAAAGAAATTGGTTTAAAAATAAGTTTCCCCATCACCTGGCCTTACATAAGTTAGGCCTTTTTTTTTACTTTTTTTAAAAATCAAGTATTTAGTAAAAGTATTTTAAGTAGATCTAGTTATTCATTAAAACTCAGGAAAATTAATTTATCTTTAATTAACTATTAAAGATGTT
>QCPG01000049.1 GCA_003212615.1 Prochlorococcus sp. AG-436-E22 | reverse complement strand
TTCAAGCTTCCATTCCACCACAACCAAGCAGGTAATTCATCAATAGATAATTCATCAATTATTTTTAATCCTTTATGGGTTATTGAGGCAGAATCCCCCCTAATAACAACTAAATCCCCACAAATAGGCTGCAAAGCCTGACTATCACTTAATGGACAGTAAGCGGATACAAAAGTTTGTATATCTGAATTTTTATTTAACGTTGGGGCTAAAGTTATTAATCTCCTTGGATTCAATGTACTTATTGATGATTCAAAAAATTGTCCTCTAAAGTCTTCAAAGTTTTTATCAGATAGATTATCCTTCAACAAATTCAATAATTCTTCACTATTAAGGGAAGTAGAGAGAGGAAGTCCTTCATCAAGGATAAATTTTTTGGCTACTTCAATTATCTCTGGACTTAAATTTCCAGTAATTGGTCCAGCTATCAATCCAGCATGAACTAAACATTGTTCTAGCCAGGCTGGCTGCCAAACCATTAATGTAAAAGTATTAGCTCCAGTATTATCTTTATCTTCTGAAATCCATAACTTATTAAGGTAATTAGAAATTTCCTGACAAGGGAGCTCTAATGGGGTTTGGAGTGTTAATTGAGGTTTCATTTTTAAGGTCTGCGCCAGAAAATATTATCTTTTGAAAGTAACTGATCAGACTCAGGAGGTCCCCAAGTCATAGATTCATAATTAAAAACAGGAAACTTCCAAGGAGAATTATCCATCAATTCTATTAATGGAGTATAAAGTTTCCAGGCGGCCTCTACTTCATCACTTCTTGTAAATAAGGTTGGATCAGAAAGCATTGCATCAGCTAATAATCTTACATAGCCTTCATCTGAGGGTTCTCCAAATGATTCATCATAAGAAAACTCCATCTCAACAGGTCTGGATTTCATTCCAGAGCCAGGCGACTTTACCTCGAATTTAAAAGTAGCTCCTTCATTTGGCTGAATTCTAAGAATAAGTTGATTTGGGGCAGGATTTATTATTGTTGATTCGAATAAATGAACAGGGACGTCTTTAAACGTCAAGACTATTTCTCCAAGTCTTTTGGGAAGTCTTTTTCCTGTTCTCAAATAAAAAGGCACCCCTTGCCAACGCCAGTTATCAACGAAAACTTTGGCTGCAATATAAGTTTCTGTAGTGCTATTACAATGCACACCATCTTCCTCCCTATATCCTTTGAGTCGATTTGAGATATTGCCTCCCTCTACATATTGACCTCTTATGGAACAATTCCACGGTTCATTTTCGTCAGCAAGTTTTGAAGCTTGGAGAACCTTAGCTTTTTCATTTCTTATTGCTTCTGGTTCAAATTTACCCGGAGGTTCCATAGCAGTAACAGCAAGCATTTGAGTCATATGATTTTGAAGCATATCTCTTAAAGCACCAGAACTTTCGTAATAACCCGATCTATCTTCAACGCCTACTGTTTCAGATGAAGTGATTTGAACACTTGATATATAATTTCTGTTCCAGATTGGTTCAAAAATAGTGTTAGCAAACCTCAAAACAAGAATGTTTTGAACTGTCTCCTTACCTAAATAATGATCAATCCTATAAACCTGACTTTCTTCAGCACAACTTTGAACAATCTTGTTCAATTTTTTTGCACTAGAATAATCTCTTCCAAAAGGTTTTTCAATAACTAAACGACTTTTCTTAGGGTCATCTAAAAGGCCAGCTGATTTAAGCGCTTTACATCCACTTGCATAGAAATTAGGTGATACTGATAAATAGAATGTTCTATTTCCATGAGTAGCTTGTGTTTTATCAATTTCATTTAATCTTTTAGAAAGCTTTACTATATGCTCACTTTGTTGTAAGTCAACTGGTTCATAGAAAAGATAATCAGAAAATTGTTCCCATTCCTTTTCTTTACCAGATATTTGATTGGAGAGCTTTACTTTCATTTTTTCTCTAAACTCATTATCTGTCCAAGGTCTTCTCGCGCAACCTACTATTCCAAATTCACTAGGAATTCTTCTTTGCAAATAGAGTTCAAATAATGCTGGTATTAATTTTCTATGAGTAAGGTCTCCACTTGCACCAAAGATTACTAAGCATTGAGGAGATATGACTCTTTCCTGCCGCAAACCTAATCGAAGAGGATTACTTAAAGTTGAAGGCATATTTTTAATATTCTTATTTTTAAAATCCTCTTTTTTTCAAAGATTAGCTACATATTGTGTCTAAACCAAAAAAGTATCTAACATTCAAATCGCAAAGATTTAGTAAGTTTCTACGTGCCATCTTCCTGCTTTTTTTAATTGAGGTCTTAATTCTGACCAGTTCAAGCCTTTTTCTTCTGCAGCCTTAGTCATAGCTTCATCTATTCCAGGTTCCATACCCTTTAACCCGCAAAGATAAATATGAGTCTTCTCATCTTCAATCATATTGAAAAGCTCGTTTGCAGATTCTAAAACTCTATCTTGTATATACATTCTTCCACCTTTCGTATTTTGCTGCTCACGGCTAATGGCTTTTGTATATTTAAAATTATCGGGATAGTCAGCAAGATATCTCTGAAAATCTTCTTCATATAACAAATTTGAAGATTTTGGAGCTCCCATAAATAACCAAGCTTTGCCTTTAAAATTCCATTTATTTTTTTCTCTTTCAGTTGCTTCAAACATTCTTCTTAAATAAGCTCTCATTGGTGCAATTCCAGTTCCAGTAGCTAACATAATAATGTTTGCATCCTCTTCATCTGGAAGCAGCATCTCCTTTCCTACAGGACCTGTAATTTTTACTTTATCTCCAGGCTTAATATCGCATAAGTAAGTGGAACAAACACCATTGATTGTCTCTCCATCTTTTTCGTACTGAAGCTGTCTAACACAAAGGGAAACTGTATTTCCATTAAAATCATCTCCATGTCTAGTGCTAGCTATTGAATAAAGTCTTAGTTTATGAGGCTTACCATTAACATCTTCCCCTGCAGGCATGATACCTATACTTTGACCTTCAATATAATTTAAAAATGGATCACTATCTTTAAGGTCGAAAGTTATGTGATTCACTCTACCAATTGCCCCTTCTTTAAGAAGACTATAGTTTTCAATTACAGTTCCTTCATAGGGTGTCTTAGGTCTATAAATATTAACTGGAACGTCTGCATGTTTTTTCTTCACCACTTTTGGAGCTTCTACTTTTGAAGATTCTGCTTTCGAAACGTCCACCTTTTGGGGTTCGACTAGTTTTGCATCAGTTTTTTTTGTTTTTGTTTCCTCAACAAATTTTAAGGCTCTTTTATTAAAAGTTGTGAGTAAAAAATAGAAAACAGCTATTACT
>QCPG01000048.1 GCA_003212615.1 Prochlorococcus sp. AG-436-E22 | reverse complement strand
CATTCTCCTTGGCAAAGAGCTTGTTGCAGTAGTGAAATGTTAATATCAATTCAGATGATTATATTTTATTACCACATTGGGTAGTTATCATTTGGAATGCTTCCTTCTGATCTGCTTTTTTTTCTAAAAACAAATTTTGAGATAGTAAAGATAATTATTACACTAAGGATGATTAAAAAAATTTTCATGATTGATCAATTTTCTTGTAAATTAAATTAGAGAGAGTTTCGTAGCCCAAATCAGTCAAATGTACCCTATCAACATATAACCATTTGTTTTTTATATTATCTTCTTTCAATAGTAATTCATTACTGTCAATAAAACTAATACCATATTGGCGACATATCAATGAAATTTTAGATGTAAAATCATAATAAATTTTTTTCTTGGACATTTGCTTTAGGATTAAGTTATTAGAAGAAAAAATTGAATTATCAAGATAATTAAAAAGAGCCTCTTCTTCATGTGTTAAAGTTTTCTCTTGCCAAGGAGCAAATGGTTGGAGAATATAATTAAGACGAAAGCCTAGTTTCTTAGACATGGCAGACCAAAAGATAAGCGAAGAATCGAGTTCCGAGATAGCATCTTTTACTGAGATATTAAGCAATGATTTAATATTTAAATTTTTTTTATTGAGGTTTGGGTAATTGTTATTAAAAATATACTTAACTAGCTTCTTAAAGCTTATTTCACCCCAGTCAACATCCTTAGGTACCATATTCTTTAAAAATATTTTGAGTATCTTCCTCTTAGTAGAAAGTTGACCAGCTTCCATATAGGATTGATAATTACTACCAAAAAAATGACTAGGCATAAAACTATTTGTCTGAATACTTGAAAGAAACAAATCATTTGCTCCACTGATAATTGTTACATCTTTTATTTTTCTGTGTTTAGATAATAGCCATTTAAAAAGAAGAAGTTCTTGAGTACTGCTATATGCTCTACCAGCAAGATTTAAATGTAAAGTGTTTGTTTTTGTACTTAAAATTGATGCAAAAGTTTTTTGATCATCGGTAGCACCTATACCAAAAGCCGTAGATCCACCGAATATAAGAGAAATTTCATCAGAATTTTTAATTGTCTCAGGACTATAATAATTACCTTTAAATGATGTAAGTCTGAAGCCATTATTGTCTGTATTAACAACATTTGATTTAAAAGACTTCCTTTGAAAAAACATTATATAAGGATGCCATGAAAGACCAATTTTGTCATATTCATACATTTGTGGAGTAAAAGTTTCTCTAGGAGTAGAAGACATACTTTTTGAATTAGGGAATTAAGAAGCTTAGAACTTATTTTTTCAACTCTCTATAACTTTGGTCATCGTGAAACCTTTTTTTTAAGGGATCAAAGCCAAAGACTTTTGCAAGAAAAGCCATGGGTAAAATAAAAGTTACAAAAATTAGCGTTAGAAAAAAATTAAATATTATCATATTAGCAGTGCTCAAAATTTCACTAAGAAACAAGAAAGGATAATAGAGTAAATTAGGAGCTAAAATCCCTAAAATTATTACAGGAAATCCTATAAATAAAGTCCAAGAACTAAATACTTTTCCATTAATAGATGGGAGTAACCAGCCAATAATGATAGGGAATAAAATTCCCATAGAAATCCCAAAAATTCGAAGTTTATTTTTTTTATAAAAATTGTTCATGCTCAATCTAGTTCGAACTTCTGCATCCATTTTTCATCCTTTTCAATCTTTGGTTGATTATTCTTAAATAGGATATTGTTTTCAAGAACCAAAACATCCATCTCCGTTCTCATAAAACACCTGTAAGCATCTTGTGGAGAACAAACAATAGGTTCGCCTCTTACATTAAATGAAGTATTGACTACTAATGGACAATTAGTTTTGCTTTTAAATGCCTTAATGAGTTCGTAGTAACGCGGATTTGTACTGTGACTAACTGTCTGAACTCTTGCAGAGTAATCAATATGAGTAATTGCTGGTAGAGATGATCTAGGGATATTCAGTTTATCTATACCAAAGAGTTTATTTTCCTCTTCTGTCATTTGCAAACAAAGTTCTTTTTTTACTTTTGCCACAAGAAGCATATAAGGACTTTTTACAGCTATTTCAAAATAATTGCTGACCTCTTCTTCAAGAACAGATGGTGCAAAAGGCCTAAAGCTTTCTCTGTACTTAATCTTGAGGTTCATAACGCTCTGCATATTTTGGTTGCGGGGGTCCCCAATTATTGATCTACTACCAAGTGCTCTAGGACCAAACTCCATTGGCCCATTAAACCAACCAATTATTCTCCCCTTTTGTAGTTCATCTGCTAACAGCTCAAATAACTCTTGGTCATTAAATGTTTGGTAAGAAGCATTTATTTTATCTAAATATTGAGTAATTTCTTCATTACTAAACTTTGGCCCGAGATATGTTCCTTTCATAGAGTCACTCTTCATAACTATTCGCTTGCTTCGTTTATCACTATAAAGTCCAACAAAAGCAGCTCCTAGAGCCGAACCTGCATCTCCACTTGCCGGTTGTATCCAAATATTTTCAAAAACCTTTTCCTCTAGCAATTTGCCATTTGCTACACAGTTGAGAGCAACACCTCCAGAAAGACATATATTTTTTATACCTGTCTCGGCCCTTAGAGATTTCGACAATTTTAGTATGATTTCTTCAATAACAAACTGAATTGAGGCTGCTAAATCCATATGGAATTGTGTCAATTCTGTTTCTCTTTTACGTGGTTTCTTACCAAAGAGTTCATGAAACTTTCTCGCAGTCATGCTGAATCCGCGATGATATTTAAAATAACTTACATCTAAACGAAAAGTTCCATCATCTTTAATATCAATCAAGTTTTTTTTAATCTTATCCACATATTTAGGACTTCCATAAGGGGCTAGACCCATCAGTTTATATTCCCCAGAATTTACTTTGAATCCGCAATAGTAGGTAAAAGAAGAGAAAAGTAGGCCAAGTGAATGTGGGAAACTGATATCCCAGAGCGCCTTAATATTTTTCCCATTACCAATCCACGCAGAAGTGGTTGCCCATTCCCCAACGCCATCCATACATAAAATAATAGATTCATCAAAAGGGCTTGGATAGAATGCGGCTGCCGCGTGGGATAGGTGATGCTCTGAAAAAAGTAATTGAGGAATCTCTAGTGATTTAGAACCTAAAGATAGCTGTACGGCCTGAAGACTTTTTTTGAGATTTTTCTTTAAAAAACATTTCTCCTTTAACCAAACTTGCATCGCGGCGATAAAAGATCGACTACCTCTCGGTGCTGCGCCAATGTAGGTCTTTATAAGACGTCCAAAGGTTAGGAGCGGCTTTTCGTAATAAACAACTTTTTCAATGTTTGATAGATTTATACCTTGAGATTTTAGGCAGAAGGAAATTGCTTCTTTTGGGAAGCTAGAATCATGTTTCTTTCTGGAAAATCTTTCTTCCTGTGCAGCTGCAATTATCTCACCATTTTTTAGTAAAGCAGCAGCACTATCATGATAGTAATAAGATACCCCAAGAATATATTTATCCATTTTATCGGAGGGATCTAGGTAAGCGGATGAAGAGATT
>QCPG01000047.1 GCA_003212615.1 Prochlorococcus sp. AG-436-E22 | reverse complement strand
CAGTCATTTCACTAACTCTCAAGGCCTGTTGCATATTATGAGTGACAATTATTATTGTGTAATTCTTCTTAAGTTCATGCATCGTCTCCTCTATTCTTAATGTAGAGATTGGATCTAATGCTGAGCATGGCTCATCCATGAGAATTATTTCAGGCTCAATGGCGATGGTTCTAGCAATACATAATCTTTGTTGTTGTCCACCAGATAAAGAGTATCCACTATCATTTAATTTATCCTTACATTCATCCCATAAAGCAGCTTTTCTTAGTGAACTTTCGACTAATTCATCCATATCTCCTGTAAAGCCATTAATTCTTGCTCCAAATGCGATATTTTCGTAGATAGATTTAGGAAAAGGATTAGGCTGTTGAAAAACCATTCCGATTCTTCTTCTTACTTCTACTGGATCTACTCTTTTATCGTAAATATTTGTTCCATCAAATAGGACAGTGCCCTTCAGTGAGCAATTAGGAATTAAATCGTTCATCCTATTTAATGATCTAAGAACAGTTGATTTACCACAACCGGAGGGGCCAATAAGGGAAGTTATATTTCCTTTTTTAAAATTACAAAAAACATTTCTTACTGCTTCGAAAGTTCCATAGCTAATAGAAACATTCTCAAGAGACAAAATGATATTTTTTGGTATTTTTTTATTAGTTTTAATCATTTATACTCTCTTTGTTTTCTCAGTGAAAGCGGCTAATATCCTTGAAAATATATTTACTGATAGTATCGACAAAACAAGAATAAAGGAAGCTGCCCAGGCTAATTTATTTTGAGCATCATAAGGTTCAAGGGCAAAGTTATATATCAATACAGCCAAGGAACCCATCTCATAAAACAAGTCTCCAAAGCCTGTTATGTAGTAGTAAGAGAATAAAGCCGTAAAGATCAAGGGGGCTGTTTCTCCTGCAGCTCTTGCGATACCAAGTACAACGCCAGTAGCAATAGACCTAAAGGCAGAGGGCAAAGTAACTTTCAATATGGTTGTATACATACTTGCTCCAACACCAAGAGAAGCATATCTTAATTCGTTAGGAACTAACTTTAAACCTTCGTCAGTGGTCTTAATCACAGTAGGCAACATCAATATTGAAAGCGCCATCCCTCCAGCTAAACCGCTATACATACTCCCAAACAAGATCTTTGTAGAAACAATTAAGGCATAAATAAATACTCCAGCAATAATTGAAGGGACTCCCGCTAAAACATTAACTCCGAATCTTATAAACCTTGAAAAAGCGCCCCCTTTAGAATATTCAGCTAAATATATTCCACCGCCAACACCCACTGGTATGGCAATAATTGAAGCAATAGTAGTTATTATTAATGTTCCGATCAATGCAGGATTAATACCTCCTGCCTCTAAATCATCTCCAGGTGGATTTGGTTCTAAAGTAAATAGTTCTGGTGTAATTTGTGATCCACCCTTGATAAGAATATAAGTCACCAGAAAAATCAAAGGAAGTATTGCGATCAACGCACAAATTACTGATAAAGAAGTAAAGAATTTATCTCCTATATTTCTTGATAATCTTTTCTGGTAATAAAGTGAATTCATAATTATCTAATATTTGAGACTAAATTTCTTAACTAGCCATTGCGCAAAGATATTTACCACTAAAGATAGGATCATCAGTACAAAAGCAGCATAGAAGAGTGATGACACTTGACTTCCATCAGCTTCACCAAACTGGTTTGCAAGCATGGAGGAAATGGTATATCCAGGAGATAATAGAGACCAAGTAAATGCATTGGAATTACCAATAATCATTGTGACAGCCATTGTTTCTCCCATTGCCCTCCCTAAAGCCAATAGAACACCTGCCATAATTCCTGATAACGCTGCTGGCAAGATTACTGAAAATATTGTTTTCCATCTACTTGCTCCAATTCCATAAGCTGCATTTCTTAGCTTTTTAGGAACCTGGTTAAGAGAATCTCTAGCAATAGAAGTCACTATTGGCAAAAGCATTACTACTAAAATCAAAATCGCCAAAAGTGAATTCCTACCTGTAGGTTCTGTACTGAATAAAGGTATCCAACCAAAGAAATTATGTAAAAAGACAAAAAAGGCTCTAAAAAAAGGTTCCATTACAAATATTGCCCAAAGTCCCAATACAACTGATGGAATTGCTGCTAATAATTCAACAAAAGAACCTATTATTTCTCTAAAAACTTTCGGTACAAAGTCCTCGGTAATAAATATTGCAGTTCCAACGCCTAGAGGGATAGTTATTAATAGTGAAAGAAATGAAGTTACTAAAGTGCCATATATTGCAGTAAAAGCTCCGTATTCATCTTTCACTGGATTCCATTCAGAGGTCACGAGAAACTTCAATCCATACCTTGAAAAGGATTCAAATGACTGAAAAAAGACTACTAAAATAATTCCTAAAAGTATTATTGCTACGAAACTAGACAAGACTAGGGCAGTATTCTTGAAGATAATATCTATATTTTTTTCGATACCGAATCTTTTACGATTCTTGAAAAGAGTTAATTTCTCTTCCATTAAAAAAAGAATATCTCTATAAATCTACTACTAAATGCTGTAAAAGACTTTAAGAGCCGTTAAAGGTATATGAAAGTCATGATAATTTGACATGGTTTGATAAATTTATCTACCAATTTTTTTAACGGCAGCTCTTGATTTATTTAAAATTTCTCCTTTCAAGGGAACAAAACCTAAGGCAGAAGCTTTATCTTGGTATTCATCACTGAGCAATTTATAGAATGTATCTTGAATTGCATTAGTATTCCTACCATTACCTTTTTCATAAGCGAGTATCCAAGTTAAGGTTGCTATTGGATAAGCTCCTTTAGCGGTAGGGTTTGGATTTTTACCCGCCAAGTTCTTATCAAGATTTATTCCGTTTAAAGCTATTGCTCCTGCTTCAGTATTCGGAGTAACGAATTCGCCAGAAAGATTTTGTAAAGCTGCAGCTCTTACCTTCCCTTTTATATATGATTGATTGACATAACCAATTGCTCCGGGAGTATTTTGTATAACACCTGCAACACCAGAATTTCCTTTTGCTCCAACTCCCGAAGGCCATTTAACAGATTTACCAGTACCTAAATTCCAGGTTTTAGAAAAAGCTTCCATAGAATTAGTAAAAGCTTTAGTCGTGCCTGAACCGTCGGAACGATGCGTCCAAGTTAATTTTCCTGATTTACATCCTAATTCCTTCCAATCTTTTATCATTCCCATTGCTACTTGAACAGCCTGCTCTTGAGTTAGTTTTAAATCGCAATCATAGTTATATCCAAACGCAATTGTTCCGCCTACCATCGGTATTTGAACAAGTCCTCTATTAACTTTCTCTATATCAGAATCTTTCATAGGATCATCTGATGCACCAAAATTTACAGTTTCATCTATAAAGGCTTTTCTGCCAGACCCAGAACCTACTGCTTGATAATTAACTCTAGGGCCTCCATCTTTAGCTAAGTCAAAAAACCACCTGGTATAAATTTTCGAAGGAAATGAGGCACCAGCTCCACTCAATCTTTTTGAAGCCATTGCAGATGGAGAAAGTATTAATGAAATTGCAGAGGAGAAA
>QCPG01000046.1 GCA_003212615.1 Prochlorococcus sp. AG-436-E22 | reverse complement strand
TCATAGAGCTTTAATAATAGGAAGTATTGCTAAGGGTGAGACGACTATCGAGGGTTTTTTATATTCTGAAGATCCACTTTCAACTGCTGATTGTCTTAGAAAATTAGGTGTAAATATTCCAAAAATAATAAAAGATGAGCCTTTTACGATTTCAGGGATGGGTCTTGATGGATTAAAAGAGCCAAAAGAAATTCTAAATTGTGGAAATTCAGGAACCACTATGAGATTATTAATGGGTTTATTAGCCGCACAAGAAGGAAAGAATTTCATCTTAACCGGTGACGCTTCTCTTAACGAAAGGCCAATGGGGAGAGTTGGCAAACCGTTATCTTTGATGGGTGGCAAAATTTCTGGAAGGGAAGGCGGTAACAAAGCTCCAATCTCAATTGAGGGGAAAAAACTGAAGGGATGTGTTATTGGAACTCCAGTAGCAAGTGCACAAGTGAAATCGGCAATATTATTGGCAGGCCTCAATGCTTCTGGGACTACTTCTGTTATTGAACCAGCATCTTCAAGAGATCATACTGAAAGAATGTTAAAAGCATTTGGAGCAGACATCAGTATCAGAGGGGAATTAGGAAGAAATGTAGTTATCAAGTCAGGGGGCAACTTAATTGGCCAGAGAATATTAATTCCAGGAGACATAAGCTCTGCTTCTTTTTGGATGATTGCTGCATCAATTGTTCCAAATTCAGAGGTTTTAATTCAGAATGTCGGGTTAAATCCCTCTAGAACAGGGATTTTAAATGTAATGGATTCAATGGGGTGTAATTATGAGATTTTAGATAAATCGACTATTGCAGGTGAACCTATTGGATCTATTAAAGTAAAGACTCCAAATAATTTAAGATCATTCACTATTGAAGGAGATATTCTCCCAAAACTTATCGATGAAATTCCTATCCTTACTGTAGCTGCCTGTTTTTGTGATGGGGTTTCTGAAATTAAGGATGCACAAGAATTAAGAGTTAAGGAGACAGATCGATTAAAAGTTATGGCAAGACAGTTACAAAAATTCGGCGCTGAAATAACAGAAAAAGAGGATGGGTTAATTATTAATGGGCAATCAAAATTTCATTCTGCGGAGGTAGATAGTGAGACAGATCATCGAGTAGCAATGAGTCTTGCCATTGCTTCACTTCTTGCTAAAGGGACTTCAAAAATCATGAGATCTGATGCTGCTAGCGTCTCGTATCCCACTTTTTGGGAAGAGCTGGCCAAACTAACAACTAACTAGTCTAAGAAGTTTTTGTCTGAATTAATAGAAGTCTTAACTAAAGATGGTAGTTACTCTTTAAGAAGTGTGTTTTTTCAAGAGAACTTCCATAGTTTATTGGGCGCATTGGAGGAAACAAAGTCAAAGTTTACAGCTACTTCTAATTTGCAAAGATTCAAGGGCAAGTCTCTTAATGTTTTGGATATATGTTTTGGTTTAGGATACAATTCCGCCTCTTTATTAAATGAATTAATTAAACAAAAATCATATTTAAATTTGTATGCATTAGAGATTGATAAAAAGCCTCTTGAATATTCGGTTAGAAATGAATCTTTCCTTAAATTATGGGATCCAAAAGTTAAAAAAATATTTGAATCACTTTATCGAAAAGATTACTTTGAGGATCAACTTTTTAAATGCAATATTTTTTGGGGTGATGCTAGAGAAAAAATCAACATTATTCCTTCCTCTATTAAATTCGATCTGATTTATTTAGATGGTTTTTCTCCTCAAAAATGCCCACAAGTATGGACAATTGAATTTTTATCCAAAGTCACAGAATATCTTAATCCTCAGGGTTATTTAATAACTTATTCTTCATCAGCTGCAGTAAGAAAAACCTTAAGAAATCTTGGATTAGAAATTTTTACTATTAAGCCAAGTTTTAAAAACAGAACTTTTTGGAGTCAGGGAACTGTAGCAATATTAAAATTTGATAAGAATAAATTGAAACCTAATTTCAATTTTGAAAATTTATCTTTAATGGAAGAAGAACATCTCTTAACTAAAGCTAGTATTCCATATAGAGATCAAGATTTGAACTCATGTAAAGACGATATAATTAGGAGAAGATTAGATGAGCAATTATTCTCAAATCTATTATCTACAAATAAATGGAGAGAGAAGTGGGGAATGACGAAGTTAGCCGTTAAGAGTTAGATTTAAATTAGGATTTCAAATAAACATGTTAAGTGTTGCGATATTAGCGGCAGGCAAGGGCACTAGGATGGAAAGCTCATTGCCAAAAGTTTTACATAAAATTTCTGGCAAAAGTCTTCTACAAAGAGTAATTGATTCATGTTTCAAATTAAAACCTGATAAAATTTTCGTCATTACTGGACATAAATCAAAAGAAGTCCAAAAGTCAATCCCAAACGATAAAAAAATCCATATTATTGTTCAAGAACCTCAATCAGGAACCGGTCATGCTATCCAAGTACTTTGTAAAGAAGTAAAAAAACATGAAGGAAAACTTTTGGTACTTAACGGCGATGTACCACTCATTAGGACTAGTACTCTAAAAAGACTTTTGCATTTACACGATTCAAAAAATGCTGATGTTTCTTTAATTACGACAAAGAAAACAAATCCTCATGGATATGGCAGAGTTTTTTTGAAGGGGGATTTTATAGAGAGAATTGTTGAAGAAAAAGATTGCAATGATCTAGAGAGAGAAAATCCATTAATAAATGCAGGTGTTTACTGTTTTAACTGGGGTAACTTGTCAGAAATAATTACTACCTTGCAAAGCAATAATAATCAAAAAGAGATTTACTTAACAGATACAATATCTTTGCTAAAAAATTCCTTAAGTCTCGAGGTAGAGGATAATGGAGAGCTTCAAGGAATTAATAACAGAATTCAACTATCAGAGTGCGAGGAATGTATTCAGAATTCAATTAAAGAAAAGCATATGCTCAATGGTGTAACTTTTTTAAATAAAGCAAGTTGTTCAATTAGTGAAGAAGCTGAAATTGGTAAGGATGTAATCATAGATGCTAATACACATATAAGAGGAAATACGAAAATAAATAGTCATTGCATTATCGGTCCAAATACTTTTATTGAGAATTCTAATGTGGGATTCAAATGTGAAATTTCAAACTCAACTGTTTATGATTCTCAAATAATGGATCATATAAAAATTGGCCCTTATAGTCATATAAGACCTAATTCCAAAATATCTTCCTGTAGCAAAATAGGTAATTTTGTTGAGATCAAAAATAGTCAACTAGAGGAAGAATCTAAAGTAAACCATCTAAGTTATATTGGTGATTCTATTATTGGAAGATCTACAAATATTGGAGCAGGCACTATTACAGCAAATTTTGATGGACAGAAAAAACATCAAACAAAAATTGGCCAAAATTCCAGCATTGGTGCAAACACAGTTTTTGTAGCACCAATAAATCTAGGGGAATCAGTAACAACAGGTGCTGGTTCAGTTATCACAAAAGACTCTAAAGATAATTCATTAGCGATCTCAAGAACTAAGCAATTAAATATAGAGAATTGGAAAAAGAAGAAATCCTGATCTAGTTAATTAATTCAATAATTTTTTCAAGTTGCCAACATCTGCTCCCCTTTATAAGAATAGAATCACCTTTTTTTGTGGATTTGTTTATCTCTTGAGGTACATCTTTAATATTATTTAAAACTAAGAATTTTT
>QCPG01000045.1 GCA_003212615.1 Prochlorococcus sp. AG-436-E22 | reverse complement strand
AATTTAGATATTCATGTAGTTCATTTAGGAACAATGGGAGTCTACGGATATGGATCCCATAGAGGTGCAACTATTCCAGAAGGGTATTTAAAAGTTGAAGTTCCACAGCCAGATGGAAGCCGCTTTGAAGAAGAAATATTACACCCTGCTAGTCCTGGTAGTGTTTACCATATGACTAAAACTTTAGATCAATTATTATTTCTTTACTACAACAAAAATGATCTTGTAAGAATCACTGATCTGCATCAAGGTATTGTTTGGGGCACAAATACAGAAGCAACTTTGAAAGATCCTAGATTGACAAACAGATTTGACTATGACGGAGATTATGGAACTGTTCTAAACCGATTTCTAATGCAAGCTGCCATTGGATATCCATTAAGTGTGCATGGGACAGGAGGGCAAACAAGAGCATTTATACATATAAAAGATTCGGTCAAATGTGTACAACTTGCTCTTGAGAATCCTCCAAAATCTGGAGAGAGAGTCAAAATATTTAATCAAATGACAGAAAGTCATCAAGTTGGAGAACTTGCAAAAAAAGTTGCATCTCTAACAGGGACTGATATCAATTATTTACCAAATCCAAGGAACGAAGCAGTTGAAAATGATTTAATTGTTGATAATAAATGCTTTATAGAATTAGGCTTAAACCCAACAACTCTTGATAATGGCTTATTAGAAGAAGTTGTTGAAGTTGCCAAAAAATTCTCTCATAGATGTGATTTAAAACGCATACCTTGTGTTTCATCCTGGACTAAAAAACAAGCTGCGGCTATAAAGACTAATTAAAATTTCTGAAATAATTAACCTAAGAAAGTGAAAATTGCGTTGTTTACTGAAACTTTTTTACCTAAAGTTGACGGCATAGTAACAAGACTTACTAAAACTATTGAATTTTTAATAAAAAATGGTGATGAAGTTATAGTTTTTTGTCCCGAGGGATGTCCAGAGTCATATATGGGAGCAACTGTAGTTGGAGTTGCTGCTATGCCATTACCCTTATACCCAGAGTTGAAGCTTGGTCTGCCAGGTCCTGCAGTTTCAGATAAGTTAGAAACATTCAAACCAGATTTAATACATGTTGTTAATCCAGCTGTACTTGGCTTAGGAGGTATTTGGTTGGCGAAAACTAATAATATTCCTTTAATTGCTAGCTACCATACTCATCTTCCAAAATATCTAGAACATTACGGTATGGGTATGTTAGAGCCACTTTTGTGGGAATTACTTAAAGCAGCTCATAATCAAGCCTTATTAAATTTATGTACTTCCAACGCTATGGTCAATGAGTTAAAAGATAAAGGTATTCAAAGGACTGCTCTATGGCAAAGAGGAGTAGATACTTACAGTTTCAGACCAGATCTGAGAAGTGAAAAAATGAGAGATAAGTTATTTGGGAAATATAAAGACGCTAATTACTTATTGATTTATGTAGGAAGATTATCAGCAGAAAAACAAATTGAGAGAATTAAACCAGTCTTAGAAAGTATCCCTAATGCTTGCCTAGCACTTGTAGGTGACGGACCATATAGAAACCAGCTTGAAAAAATCTTCGAAAATACAAAGACTAATTTCATAGGATATTTATCTGGCGATGAACTTGCTAGCGCCTATGCCTCTGGAGATATATTTTTATTTCCCTCAAGTACAGAAACACTTGGGTTAGTTTTACTAGAAGCAATGGCGGCAGGATGTCCAGTTATCGGAGCCAACAAGGGGGGAATTCCAGATATAATTAGCGATGGGATTAATGGTTGTTTATATGATCCTGATAAAAAAGATAATGGGGAACAAAGTTTGATTGAAGCGACAAAAAAAATTCTAGAGAACGAAGATAAAAGAGAAGTTATGAGGAAAGAGGCAAGAAACGAAGCAGAAAAATGGGATTGGAATCAAGCAACGTTACAACTGCAAAAATATTATTCAGATACTCTCAAAGAAATAGATTAAACTTATTCTAAATTATGCTACGTGTGGGGGCGTAGGATTACTATACGAACTTAAAGGAAGTATTAGAGTAGCAATATTTTGATTCTTTTCAGGCCTTTTTTTCTTTGAGAATTTTTTACCAAAAGGTACTCTTATAACATTAGTTCCCTCAATGGAACAAATATTTGAGTTATCTTCTGAAAAATTATTGACAAAATTTGGTAATTCGATGTTTTTAACTGGCAGGTGCTTAACATTACCAGATTTAAAATCTTTGGTCATAGCTTCAAATACCCCAAAAAATTTGATGCTCGAATATTTTAATAAAAAAATTTAAAAAAATTCTATAAGAAAATATTAAATTTTTATTCAAATTGATAATAACTAAGTAAAGGCAAGAAAGCTAGTCCTTTAAGCACATTTCTTTTCTTCTAAAGTCTCTCCTTGATTTACATTGCAAGAACAAATTAAATTACGATCGCCATATGCATTATTAATCCTAGAAACTGAAGACCAAAACTTAATATTTGTTGGAGTTTTATAAGGGAAAGAAGCTTTTTCTTTTGAATAAGGATAATGCCAATTATCAGCAATTAACTCTTTCAGTGTGTGGGGAGCATTACTTATTACATTATTATTTTTTAATTCATCATTATCTTCTATTTCACTGATTTCTTCTCCAATCAAGAGCATAGCCTCACAAAATCTATCTAATTCTGCCAAACTTTCACTTTCAGTAGGCTCTATCATTATGGTCTCCGGAACAGGCCAACTTATAGTTGGAGCATGAAAACTATAATCTATTAATCGTTTAGCTAAATCATTTACACTCAAACCAGTTTTGGATTTTAAATCTCTAAAATCTAAGATACATTCATGTGCGACAAAATTATTTTTCCCCTTATAAAGTATCTTGAATTTATGCTTTAAAGAATGGGCAATATAATTTGCAGATAAAATTGCGTGTGCAGTTGCTTTCCTTAAACCATTAAGACCAGCCATTTTTATGTACATCCAGCTTATTGGAAGAATACTGGCACTCCCATACCTGGCAGATGATACGTAATTGGAACTATTAGATAAATCATTATCCATTAAAGAATGAGTAGGAAGAAATGGACTTAAAGTTTCTGATGCGGCAACTGGACCTACTCCGGGGCCACCACCTCCATGAGGAATACAGAATGTTTTATGTAAATTCAAATGACAAACATCAACACCATAGTTCCCGGGTTTGCATAATCCAACCTGAGCGTTCAGATTTGCTCCATCTAAGTATACAAATCCTCCAACAGAGTGAATTAAGTCACATATCTTTCTAATTTGCAATTCAAAAACTCCATGAGTAGAGGGATAAGTCAACATAAGGGCCCCTATTTGGTTATCAAATTTCTTGACCTTGATCAACAAATCTTGAAAATCAATATTTCCTTCATCATCACATTCAACAGTTAAAACATCAAAACCTGCCATAACTGCACTAGCAGGATTTGTTCCATGAGCACTTTTAGGAATTAAACATTTGTTTCTGGAAAGTTCACCTTTTGATTCAAAATAAGAATTTATTGCCAATAAACCTGCAAACTCTCCTTGTGATCCTGCATTTGGTTGAAAAGAAACTGATTTCAAACCAACAATATCACTGATCCAGTTTTCTAGGTCAGATATAATTTGCAAATAGCCTTTAGTTTGCTCTGGTGGAGAAAAAGGATGAATTGAAGATAAATTAGCCCAAGAGACTGGATTTAACTCTGCTGCAGAATTTAACTTCATGGTACAGCTTCCCAATGGCATCATTCCATCTACCAAAGAAAAATCTTT
>QCPG01000044.1 GCA_003212615.1 Prochlorococcus sp. AG-436-E22 | reverse complement strand
TAGGTATGACAATAGCAGTTATTTATAGCTTATTTAAGTTCAGGAAAAGAAATGATCAAATAGGTGATGGTATAGCTTTAGAGGGAAATTTAAGCTTAGAAATTGTATGGACAATTATCCCTTCAATAATTGTTTTATTAATAGGATTATATAGCTACAACATCTACGACCGAATGGGAGGGATGAAGGAACTAAACCATAACCACGAAATGATAAGTTCTAACACTGAAAAAATATGGGCTGGAATAAGTCAAACTTCTGCAAATGACATGGCAATAAATAATTTATCAATTGAAGTTTCAGCTATGCAATTTGCATTTCTATTCAATTATCCCAAAGGCAATTTCATATCAGGAGAACTACACGTTCCTGTTGATCAAAAAGTATCAATGAAAATGGAATCCAAAGATGTCATTCATGCTTTTTGGGTACCAGAGTTCAGAATTAAACAGGATATTATTCCTGGACAACCGACTATTCTAAATTTCACCCCTACAAAAGTAGGCAAATATCCGATAATTTGCGCGGAATTATGTGGCCCATATCATGGCGGTATGAGAGCCTCCATAATTGTTGAAGAAGAATCTGATTACAACGAATGGTTTAACAAAAATAAAAAACCAGAGGTAAATTTATGACAATATCAATTGATCCACAAAAAACTAATAATGAAAGTCTTCAACCTAAAGGCTGGCTTAGATACTTTAGTTTTAGCCTTGATCATAAAGTAATTGGAATACAATACTTAGTTTGCGGTTTTCTTTTCTATTTAATAGGAGGAACCTTAGCGAGCGCTATAAGAATTGAACTAGCTAGTCCAATGTCTGATTTTATGCCAAGAGATGTTTATAACCAAGTTTTAACTTTACACGGAACAATAATGATATTCCTTTGGATAGTGCCTGTAGTTAACGGTGCTTTTGGGAATTATTTAATTCCATTTTATGTAGGTGCAAGAGATATGGCATTCCCAAGATTAAATGCCGTAGCTTTTTGGCTAATTCCTCCTTCGGGTTTGATGCTAGTAGCAAGTTATTTCGTTGAAGGTGCTGCTCAGTCTGGATGGACGGCTTATCCACCTTTGAGCATAACTACTCCTCAATCGGGACAAATAATTTGGATTCTGAGTGTCCTATTACTTGGAGGCAGTTCTATCTTTGGTGGCATAAACTTTATCGCGACCATTATCAAATTAAGAAGGCCAGGATTAAAACTTATGCAATTGCCAATGTATTGTTGGGCAATGCTTGGCACAAGTATATTAGTTGTTTTATCAACTCCAGTTTTGGCAGGTACTTTAATTTTACTTAGCTTTGATATCATCGCTAATACAGGTTTTTTCAATCCTGTTTTAGGTGGCAATGTCGTAGTTTATCAGCATTTATTTTGGTTTTATTCTCACCCAGCTGTTTACATTATGGTCCTTCCTGCCTTTGGTTTAGTTAGTGAGATCCTTCCTGTGCATGCTAGAAAACCACTTTTTGGATATACAACAATGGTTTTTTCAATAATGGGGATAGTTGTTTTAGGTTTAGTTGTTTGGGCGCATCATATGTTTACTAGTGGAACGCCACCTTGGATGAGATTGTTCTTTACTATCGCGACAGCATTTATTGCTGTACCAACAGGGATAAAATTTTTTAATTGGGTTGCAACTTTATGGGGAGGTAAAATTTCCATCAATAGTGCAATGTTATTCTCTTGTGGATTTATTATAAATTTTGTTTTTGGAGGTATTACAGGAGTTGCTTTGGCACAGGTGCCTTTTGATATTCACGTACATGATACCTATTTCGTTGTAGCCCATTTTCATTACATAGTTTATGGCGGGACTGTTTTTATTATTTTCTCTTCGATATATCATTGGTTTCCCAAAGTAACTGGGAAAATGCTTAATGAAAAATTGGGAATTTTACATTTTATCATTACCTTTATTGGATTTAACTTGTGCTTTGCCCCTCAACATTGGCTTGGTTTAAATGGAATGCCAAGAAGAGTTGCAGAATATGATCCTCAATTCCAGTTAGTTAATCAAATTAGTAGTCTAGGTGCTCTCTTGATGGCTATTAGTACAATTCCTTTTTTAATTAACGTATTACTTAGTGTGAGAAAAGGTAAAGATTCTGGAGATAACCCCTGGAATGCTCTTACACCTGAATGGTTAACATCTTCTCCTCCTCCAGTTGAAAATTGGGAAGGAGAAGCTCCATTAGTTGAAGAACCTTATGGTTACGGTAAAAAATTTCCTGAACAAACATAAGAACATATGACAACTCTAGATAGCTCAAAAGAAATTAAAAAAAATAATTCTGAAGTTAATGAAAAACATGAAGACTTCAGAATGTTTGGTCTTATAACTTTCTTAATTGCTGACGGGATGACTTTTGCTGGATTCTTCGCTGCTTATCTAACTTATAAAGCAGTAAATCCATTGCCTGATGGTGCTATCTATGAATTAGAGCTCCCAATACCCACATTAAATACAATTTTATTACTTGTGAGTAGTGCAACTTTCCATAAAGCCGGTAAAGCACTTTTGAAAGATAAAAACTCTGATTCCCAAAAATGGTTATTTTTCACTGCTTTTCTTGGAATAATTTTTTTAATATGTCAATTATTTGAATATTTTCATTTACCTTTTGGATTAACTGATAATTTATTTGCAAGTACTTTTTATGCTCTTACTGGTTTTCATGGATTACATGTCACTTTAGGCACTTTAATGATTTTAATTATTGCTTGGCAATCGAGAATAAACGGTGGAAGAGTAACTAGTCAAAATATGTTTCCATTAGAAGCTGTTGAATTGTACTGGCATTTTGTTGATGGAATATGGGTTATATTATTTATTATTTTGTATCTATTATAAGAAAAATAAATTTAAAAAATTAAATATATTTTTTATTAATTTATATTGCCACAGTTCTCTTTTTTAGTAAGAATATATAATTAGAAATTTGTTAGATAATGCTAGAAGGAAAAGAACTTCTTGAGAAAGCAAAATTATTAAGTAAACAATCTGAAGATGAGATAGCCAAAGGCTGTGGTTACGTTGGTCCAAGCGGTAGAGTCTTAAGAAAAAGTTTTTACAGAGCACTTATCGAAGCCAAGGGTTACAAAATAGGAAATGGTCGTCAGGGGAAAAATGGTAATAGAGCTTCAAGAGGCAGGCAGGCAGAATTCAAAACTAAAGTTCACGGCAATGGCAATCTATTAATTGGTCATGCCTACACCAAGAAATTAGGTCTAGAACCTGGACAGGAATTTAAAATTGATCTAAAAAAAGAATCAAAGACAATTTATCTGACTCCATTAAATTAGAAACAATATATTACCAACCGTTTTCTTTAAGCCACCTGGAAGAAATATTATTAGAAGATAAATCTTGATTAATATTTTTATTAAATAAAAGTAATTTCTCTACAAATTTTATTAGTGCATCTGCCTCAAGGTTTACGCTGTCACCAATATTTAATTTATTCAGATTTGTGTTATGCCAAGTATGAGGAATTATCGCAATAGTAAATATTTCTCCTTCCCGCTCATATTTTGCAATCGTAAGACTTATACCATTTACACAAATACTCCCTTTATTAACTACATATTTTGAAAAATTATTATCTTTCCACTTTATTGATAAGTGCCAAGATTTCTCTAATTTTTCTATATTCTCAACTGTTCCAAGGCCATCAACATGTCCGCTTACTATATGCCCTCCTAAACGGTCAGACACCCTAAGAGCGGGCTCCAAATTAACAATCTGATTCAGGTTCGACTTTACTCCTAAAGTTGTTTTTTTTAATGTCTCCTCACT
>QCPG01000043.1 GCA_003212615.1 Prochlorococcus sp. AG-436-E22 | reverse complement strand
GATTTTCTTCTTGTCTTAGAAGGAATTTCATAAATTTTTTGAATAATAAGAAACCTTTTTCAATTCTTTTGGGACCCAAAATTGAGAGCAAAACAACCAAAATTATGAATATTTCAGGTGAATTTAAACCTAATAGTTTCATAAATTTATATATTCTAATTATGTTTTAGCACACACTAAATATTAAATCTAATTATTCTCAAAAGTTGGTAAATAAAGGTCCCTATTTGATGCAATTACACCCTCTTCTTTAAAAAAAATTTCTATTTCTTTTAAATCATTTATATCTATAAATTCTCCACAGTTTTCTAATATATTATTATGAGTAAATTCCCACAAATCATCCAAATATTGATCATCATCAGGAATAGCTACGAATTTTAAATATGTATTATTTAAAGCATATTCACTAGCAAATTCAGAGTCTAATCCTTCCCTTTTAGCATCACAAAATACTTTAGCAAATCTCTTGCCAACAGAAGTTTGAGCACTTGATAAATCTAAATTACCTTGGATAGCTTTTACATTTATTGGAGCAATAAAAATAATTATTGGAAGAAAAATAGATACTAATATAAACAAGAAAAAATTTCCTTTATAAATTTCAATTCAACATAAACTAGCAAAAAAAGCAATCAATTAGGGCTATTTAAGTAAAAGCACTTATTATAAATTAAGAAATAAATAGAAAACATAAAATCAGCTCCATATCTGAATTTATAATAAAGAAAGATAAAATAAATTAAAAATTATATGTCTTCAAATATAAGGCTAAAAGGAAGGGGAGTTAACAGGATAATTAAGAGTAAGGTCATGCTATCGCCATTAGCAGGAGTTACTGATAACATTTTTAGACGACTTGTACGTAAATGGGCTCCAAACTCTTTACTTTTTACAGAAATGATAAATGCCACAAGTCTTAAAAAAGGATATGGCACACAAAAAATCAATCAAATAGATTTAGAAGAAGGTCCAATTGGAGTACAAATATTTGATAATAGGCCATATGCTGTTTCTGAAGCCGCGAAACAAGCTGAGGACTCTGGAGCTTTCTTAATTGATATAAATATGGGATGTCCAGTAAAAAAAATTGCAAAGAAAGGTGGAGGCAGTGCTTTAATTAAAGACCGAAAACTTGCTATAGAATTAGTCAAAAATGTTGTAAAAGCTGTTAGGGTTCCAGTAACAGTAAAAACACGACTCGGATGGGATAGTAAAGAAGAAAATATAGAGGATTTCTTATTTAAACTTCAAGATGCGGGAGCAACGATGATCACACTTCATGGAAGAACTAGAAAACAGGGTTTTTCAGGTAAGTCAGATTGGGAAATGATCGGGAGACTTAAAAAGTTGTTGGAAATTCCAGTAGTTGCTAATGGAGATATCAAAAATCCAGATGACGCTCTTAATTGTTTAAAAAAAACAAATGCTGATGGTGTAATGATTGGACGAGGAATTTTAGGATCCCCATGGAAAATAGGAGAAATAGATTATGCTCTTAGAGAAAATAAAAATTTTAAAGAACCAAACACAGAAGAAAAACTATATTTAATTATTGAGCATCTTGATGAATTAATAAAAGAAAAAGGAGATCACGGATTGCTAATTGCAAGGAAACATATCTCATGGACATGCAAAGACTTTAAAGGAGCATCAAATTTGAGAAATAACTTGGTTAGAGCTGTTGATAAAAATGAAGTTAAAAATTTAATAATTAAAATGATTAAAACTTTGAATAATGAAAAAAATAGATTAGCTTAAAACAAATTTATTTTTTAAATGAAAATCATTAGTAAAGAAACAAGTAAAAGAGTTTGTGATCACATGAACAATGATCACATAGATTCAGTGCACAAATATCTTATTCATTATGGGAAGATATCAAGATTTGAGAATGCTTATATGGAAGAAGTTAATAATAGTTATATAAAAATCAATTACGATGGTCAATCAGCAATTATCAATTTTAAAAATGAAATATCTGAAGAAGAAATTCATTCAACTTTAGTATCAATGATTAAAGACATTAAAAAATAAAATAATTTAAATAAGAAAATATCTAATTATTATTTTCATAATAATCAGTAATCTTTTTACACTCTTCAAATGAAAGCATGCTTAATCTAGATGTGGCTTTTATTTTTAGAATTGCACAAACAGCCAATAAATCAGCGCTATCAACATTAATTGCTTCAGAAAGTTCTAGGACCCTAAGACCTTGCATTAGTATTAAAAAATCTTTTCTACATTATCAAGAAACTTAAAATCAATGGGCTGCATTTTTCCCTAAACCTGCAACGAATGGAAAAGTTTGTTCATCACCAAATATATCTTCTAACGAAGAATTAGAAATATTAGTTTTTTTATTATCAGGCTTAATTTCTTCAATTTCATTAGAAATATTATCTTTAATGTTATTTTCAATTTCTTTTGCTAATAAATTATTCGTATTAGAAAATATTGAAAAAACTAATACACATAAAAACAAAAAAATTCTTTTCATAAAAAAAATTTATCTAATACTATTCTTATATGCCAATAGATTTATTTAGAAAAACTAGATAATTTTAAAACAAATCTATATAAATCAAAATCAAAAAATATTCATCTTCCCAACTTATTTCTATTTTTAAATCTAATTAAAAAATAAAGACCTAGTAACAAAAGAATTGCCAAGGAGTATTGATTAAGAAAAACATAAACCATATAGACGAGAAAGGGGAATAAGCAAGCCCTCTTGAAATTTAATTTCTGTTCCTTTGACATATTTTTCCAATTTAAATATTCTTCCCATTGAAAAATCTTCTTCATTTTTCTACTTCTATTTTTACGATTAAACATAACTTTATAATTATAGTTTTGATGATTCTTATGTTAATAAAGAATAATAATCTAGAATATTAATATTATCTTTTTTCATTGAATAAAAATATTTTTTAATCAGAAAATGAACTCAAAGCCAGTTTGGAAAATAGAAAAAATTGTTTTACCTCAACATGCAGATCATGCAGGCGTAATGTGGCACGGTAAATATTTTAATTGGCTTGAAGAAAGCCGAATAAATGCACTTTCAGAAGTAGGTATAAGTTATTTCGAACTAACTAAAAATGGCTTAGATTTGCCTTTAATAAATACTTCAATAAAATATAAATCTCCTCTATTTCTTGGTGAAAAAATAACAATAGAGAGCGAATTTAATATTGATAAAAGTCCTAGGATTAATGTAATTTCAAAATTTCATAACAAGAAAAATGAAATCTTAACGATTGCTGAAGTCAATTTAGTCTTAATAAATAAACTAAATTTTTCTATAATAAGAAAAAGACCAGATTTCCTATCGGAAGCCTTTAGTAAATTAAACGGTTGAAATTATTATCCGCAAATTGAACAATTTATTAATTTATTAATTATGAATATATTTCAAGTTATTGATTCTTATCAATATGAAATAGAATCAAGATATCAAGAAAAATCAATGCTCACAAATCTTTTTACAGAGCACAAATTTATAGGATGGTTAGGGTTGTTTATAGTATTTTTCTCTATCTTTGCAATTTTTGTTTTTCAATTTCTTGAGTGGGAAAGTAATGACAATAATAAAAGTTAAGAAGATTTAATGCTTATAATTCAACTGAATGACTTAAAAAATGGCTATCTACTTAAAAATAACTAACCCTACAGAGGTTGTAAAAAAAAAGACCTCAAAATGGCTTACAGATATTACACCTGAAAGAATTGATAGAAAATTGGTCGAGGACGAAGTAATAAAAGGCATTATCGAGCAATTAACATTAGAAGGCATAAAAGGAGAAATATCAGCAATTAATGGGTTTG
>QCPG01000042.1 GCA_003212615.1 Prochlorococcus sp. AG-436-E22 | reverse complement strand
TTGAACAACGTGATTTCCCAATTTCAGAATTGGTCTTGCTTTCATCAGAGCGGTCAGAAGGAAAAAAAATTATTTGGAAAGGTGAAGAATTAGTTACAAAACAAACAACTAAGGAGGAATTTCTAAATCTTGATTTAGTTTTAGCTTCAGCGGGTGGAAGTATTTCAAAAAAATGGTTGTCTACCATAATGGATCAAAATGCTTTACTGATAGATAATTCCAGTGCTTTTAGATTAGATAATAACGTACCTCTTGTAGTTCCTGAAGTTAATGCTAGTGATGCACTCAATCATGATGGGGTAATAGCGAATCCAAACTGCACTACCATTTTGATGACATTAGTTTTAGCTCCGTTAAATAAACTTTCGACTATTCAAAGAGTTATTGTCTCAACATATCAATCTGTAAGTGGCGCAGGCCAATTGGCGATGGAGGAACTAAAACTTTTAACTGAACAATATCTTCAGGGTAATCCTCAAAAAAGTGAAGTTTTGCCATACTCCCTAGCTTTTAATTTGTTTTTACATAATTCACCCATGCTTGCAAATAATTACTGCGAAGAAGAGATGAAAATGGTTAATGAGACCAGGAAAATATTAAATATTGCTGATTTAAAGCTTTCTGCTACATGTGTTCGAGTCCCAGTATTGAGAGCACATTCTGAATCTATAAATATTGAATTTGCTGGTGTAGTTGAACCTAAAGATGCTCTTGAAGAATTAAAAAAATCTCCTGGAATTGAAATTATTGAGGATTACAAAAATAATAGATTTCCTATGCCAAATGACGTTATGGGAAGGGATAATGTTGCTGTTGGCAGGTTAAGAACTGATATAAGTCAGCCTAATGGATTAGAATTATGGTTATGTGGAGATCAAATAAGAAAAGGAGCAGCTCTTAATGCTGTTCAAATAGCTGAGTTATTAATTCCAAAAAAATGATTCAAGACAAAACTAAGTTTACTAATCCATTATTTGGAAGAATATTGACTGCAATGGTTACTCCATTTACTGAAAATGGAGATGTAGATTATGAACTAGCTATAAAACTTTCAAATTTTCTTTTTGATAACGGTTCTGATGGTATTGTGCTTTGTGGTACTACTGGAGAATCTCCGACCCTTTCATGGAAGGAACAACATGATTTGTTCATTGCAGTAAAAGGATCTTTGGATTCAAGCTGTAAATTAATAGTTGGTACTGGTAGTAATTGTACAAACGAGGCTGTAGAAGCTACAAAAAAAGCTTACGACTCAGGAGCCGATGGTGCTTTGGTTGTTGTTCCTTATTACAATAAGCCACCTCAAGAAGGTCTTTATAAACATTTCAGTTCCATTGCTAATTCTGCGAAGGATTTGCCTTTAATGCTTTACAACATACCTGGAAGGACAGGGTGCAATTTATTACCTGATACTGTGAAGAAACTTATGGATTGTTCCAATATTCTCAGTATTAAAGCGGCAAGCGGTAGAATAGAAGAAGTAACAGAACTAAGAGCTAGTTGTGGCTCTGAACTCTCTGTATATAGTGGCGACGATTCATTGTTGCTTCCAATGTTATCGGTGGGTGCTGTAGGAGTTGTAAGTGTTGCAAGTCATTTAGTTGGCTTGCAATTGAAAGAGATGATTGAATCCTTTCAAAGTGGAAAAGTAACCGATGCGCTTGCTATTCATGAAAAACTTCAGCCTCTTTTCAAGGCACTTTTTATTACTACTAATCCCATTCCAATAAAGGCTGCTTTAGAGCTCTCTGGATGGAATGTAGGTAATCCAAGAAGTCCTTTGTCACCATTAACTGTTGACATGAAAAAGCAACTATCTTTTATCCTGAAATCCTTATAATAAGGATTATATTTAACTTGATAATTAAATTTAAATAAACCTTATTTGATTACAAGCAGGCCTTCATAAATTTCAAAATTATGCAATCAAGTACCAATTCAACTGTAAATAGATCTACCAACGCTTCATCAAGATCTAAAAATAATATTCCAGCTTTAAGAGTCATCCCTCTTGGAGGATTGCATGAAATAGGAAAAAATACTTGTGTTTTTGAATACGGTGATGAACTGATGCTTGTTGACGCTGGTCTTGCCTTCCCATCTGATGGCATGCATGGTGTGAATGTTGTTATGCCTGATACAACTTTTTTAAGAGAAAATCAAAGAAGAATTAAAGGTATGATTGTAACTCATGGTCATGAAGATCATATTGGAGGTATTTCTCATCATCTAAAGCATTTTAATATTCCAATTATTTATGGTCCTAGGCTAGCTATGTCAATGCTTAGGGGAAAGATGGAGGAGGCAGGAGTATCCGATAGAACGACTATACAAACAGTGAATCCAAGGGATGTGGTTAAGGTTGGTCAACATTTTTCAGTTGAATTTATTCGAAATACACATTCAATTTGTGATAGTTTTTCGTTGGCAGTTACTACTCCTGTTGGAACAATTATTTTCACGGGTGATTTTAAATTTGATCATATGCCAATAGATGGAGAGCAATTTGATATTGAAAGAATGGCTTATTACGGCGAGAAAGGTGTTTTATGTATGTTTAGCGACTCTACTAATGCTGAAGTCCCTGGTTTTTGTCCGTCGGAAAAAACTATTTATCCATCTTTGGAAAAACATATTGCTGAAGCAAAAGAACGCGTAATTATTACCACGTTTGCAAGCTCTGTCCATAGAGTAACAATGTGTTTGGAACTAGCTATGAAACATGGCAGAAAGGTTGGTTTGTTAGGTAGATCAATGATTAATGTTATCGCTAAGGCAAGAGATATTGGTTATATGAAATGTCCTGATGATCTTTTTGTTCCGATAAAACAAATTAGAGACTTACCGGATAGAGAGACTTTACTATTAATGACTGGAAGTCAAGGAGAACCCTTAGCAGCGTTAAGTAGAATATCTCGTGGTGAACATCAGCATGTACGTCTTAAGACTACTGATACTGTGATCTTTTCAGCGAGTCCAATTCCTGGCAATACTATTTCTGTAGTTAATACAATAGATAGATTAATGAAGCTTGGAGCAAAAGTTGTTTACGGCAAGGGAGAAAATATACATGTTTCTGGGCATGGTTTTCAAGAGGATCAAAAGTTAATGTTGGCACTCGCTAAACCTAAGTTTTTTGTTCCAGTTCATGGAGAACATAGGATGCTTGTTTGTCATGGCAAGAGCGCACAAACTATGGGAGTTCCAAAGGATAACATTTTAATTATTGAAAATGGAGATGTAGTTGAGCTGACACCTAATTCTATTCAAAAAGGTGATCCTGTAAAAGCAGGAGTTGAATTACTTGATAACTCACGTAATGGAATAGTAGATGCTCGAGTTTTAAAAGAAAGGCAGCAATTAGCTGGGGATGGTGTGGTAACTGTTTTAGCTCCTATTAGTACAGATGGGAAGATGGTTGCGCCTCCCAGAGTTAATTTAAGAGGAGTTGTCACTACTGCAGAACCAAGAAAAATGTCTATGTGGACAGAACGTGAAATAAGCTGGGTCTTAGAAAATAGATGGAAACAATTATCTAGACAAACTGGGCCGAATAATTTTGAAGTAGATTGGATTGGTGTACAAAGAGAAATTGAAAATGGCTTATCGAGAAGAATGAGAAGAGAATTACAAGTTGAGCCACTTATTTTGTGTTTAGTGCAACCTGCCCCAAGTGGCACTCGTGCTTATGTTCCAAAGATTACCGAAGAGCAAAATTTTTCTCATAGAAATAGAAATAGAAATAATCAGAATTCCCAAAAGAGATCAAATAATAATCATCCAAATAGTTCAAATCACGAGCAAAATAACCAAAAAAGTCCAAAAGTTTCAAATAATCCATCAGCTG
>QCPG01000041.1 GCA_003212615.1 Prochlorococcus sp. AG-436-E22 | reverse complement strand
TTTCTGTAATTTGATATTGAATCCACCAAAAAAGGGCTTTCGAGCCACTTACATTTTTCTGCACCCATTCAAAGCCAAGCCACTTAGAAACGGTTTTTAAGCCATAATTTTTTAGTGGTAATATCCAAGACTTTCTTATTAAGGTGTGTAAGTCTATAAATCTTGAGGTAAGCGAATCAATTTCTTCAAAAGTAAAATTTAGTTCTTTAGCAATATTAATTATTGCTATTTTTTCAGTTTCTCCGTAATGTAAGACTGGCCATTCCTTTTGTGAAAAAAGTATTTCAATAATTTGCCTGTAAGATTCTCCTTTATTGTTTTTAAGATTTAAGATTGGCTCATAAATAAGATCTTCTTTTTTTATAAACAAATTATTTATTTTTAAAAAACCATATAAAAAATCATGCTTATCATCTGGATTTGACTCAATATCAAATATATAAAATCCCGAACATATTTTTTCTAATAGATCGTGCGTATTATTTTTATTGGAAATGAAGTATGGTTCTCCAGAAATATATGCTTGTGCTTGCTTTATAAATATGGAAGCTTTTTCATACTTTTGATCTTTGAATTTAGATAATTTCTCTCCAAGTTGTTTTTCGCTATATGAAGCTAAAGTTTGGGTATTAGTTATTCCATTTGTTTTGAGTAATGAGGCCGTTTTGGATCCTATGCCATCGATATCTGTTAGATATCCATTTTCTTTTGCTTCTTTGTCACAAAATTTTTGCCATGAACAAATAGTACATTTTTTTCTATCTTGAGTGATTTCTGGCATAAATCCCTCCAAGCATTCATGCAAATTTAATAAAACATTAAAAACTTTTTTTCTTAATTTTTTATTTAAATAAATTTCTTGAACATTAACTTTTTTATCAAAACTTGAAATTACTAATCCTTTCTCAATTTTAGATTCTTGAAAAGAGTCCAATAGAATAGAACTAAAAGCCAAGTCGAATAAATGCTCTTTTGTAGTCTTGTAGCCTAATTTATAAACAGCAGGAAGATATTTATATGATCCCCATTTGCTTATACCTTTTGTCCTTAAAAGTAATTGGGGATGAATCTCAGCGTTAACATTTTGGAAAAATTTTCCTTTAATTTTTAATCCAATTACCCCTTGATGCCCCTTTTTACAGCCTTTTAATCCTGTATATATGTCACCATTACATAATTTAGAGAAAATTTGATATTGGTTAACTTTATCTATGGCTTTATGCGCAGACCAAACTTCATAAGATTTATCACCATTGAAATCTAGCCATGCTTTTCTTTTGCATCTTATAAAACTTTTTAAATAAAGAGTATTCAAATTATTTTTTTTGCGGTTTTAAATTTCACTAATATAAATTAATATAGATAATTAAAAGAAATCAAGGAAGTCTTGAATGTGCAAGGTGAAACATTAGAAAATATAAAATTTGGAACTGATGGTTGGAGAGGAATAATTGGATTTGATTTTAACCTGTCCAATCTTTCAAGAGTTGTTGTAGCTGCCTGCCAGGAGTTGCATTATCAATACTATAAAGAAGTTAATTCAAAGAAAATTTTAATTGGATATGATCGTAGATTTATGGCAAGTGAATTTGCCAAGCATGTCGTCCCTTTTGTAAGAGGATGTGGTTTTGAACCGATCTTATCTAATAGCTTTGTTACTACTCCCTCCTGTAGTTTCTATGCCAAAGAAATGGGTTGTTTAGGAGCTTTAGTAATTACAGCAAGTCATAATCCATATAATTGGCTGGGTCTGAAAATTAAGAGCTTTAATGGATGTTCTGTTGACGAATCTTTTACAAGTGCAATTGAAAAAAGATTAATGCTTGGCAATTCAATTGAAAAAATCGAGGATGCCAATCAATTGGTAGATATTAAGAATTTTCATTTGGATAGAATTAAATCCCTTTTTGATATTGACTTTATTTCCAATAGATTGAAAAAAATGAAGTTAAGAATTTTTGTAGATTCTATGCACGGTTCAGCTGCAAATTGTATGGCTTATATTTTTGCCTCTAATGATTTAGAAGTTATTTCAGAAATCAGAAAAGATAGTGATCCTTGTTTTGGGGGGAACCCTCCTGAACCTCTTTTAAATTATGTAGATGATTTAAATCAAATACTAATCAAAAATTCAACAAATGATGTGAAAACTCTAGGAATTATATTTGATGGAGATGGTGACAGAATTGCAGCAATTGATGAAAAAGGAAGATACTCTAGTACACAAGATTTACTGCCATACTTTATTCATTATTTGGGCGAAATTAAAAATAATTCTTATCCAGTTTTAAAGACTGTTAGTGGTTCAGATATTATTAAAAATATATCAGAGAGTCAAAATAGAGATGTTTTTGAACTTCCAGTTGGCTTTAAAAATATTGCTGAAAAAATGATCAAAGAGAAAATATTTATTGGAGGAGAGGAATCTGGGGGGGTTGGTTTTGGTCACTTTATGCCTGAAAGAGATGCTCTGTATGCCGCAATGGTTTTATTAAATGGAATTGCTGAAAAATCTCAATATTTATTCGAAACCTTAGATGAAATACAAAAAGATTTTGGGCCAAGTTTCTATAAAAGAGTTGATATTAAATTTCCAAATCAGTCAGAAAAAGATTCTCTAGAAGAATTTATTATACATAATATTCCTGAGAAAATTAATAATCACAAGTTAAAAAGTATCTCAAAGATCGATGGAATAAAGTTGAGAATTAATAAAAATTTTTGGCTTCTTTTTAGGTTTTCAGGAACCGAACCTCTTTTAAGGTTGTATTGTGAAGCGCCAAAAGAATCTTATCTTAATGAGGTATTAGAGTGGGGGCAAGAATTTATAAATTTGGCAGGCAAATAAGGATGAAAAA
This sequence comes from Prochlorococcus sp. AG-436-E22, assembly GCA_003212615.1. Classification (GTDB taxonomy): domain Bacteria; phylum Cyanobacteriota; class Cyanobacteriia; order PCC-6307; family Cyanobiaceae; genus Prochlorococcus_A. The sequence goes on along the minus strand of QCPG01000041.1, from coordinate 1,154 downwards.
TTTATATTTGGCGAGTAAGAATAAAGGTAAAATTGCAGAATATAAGAAATTGCTGGCTGGAGTTAATTGTAAATTATTACTTCAGCCAGAATCATTAGAAGTTGAAGAGGATGGACTGACATTTAGAGATAATGCTATTAAAAAAGCTAGTGAAGTTTCGATAAAAACAAATAATTTCTCAATAGCAGATGATTCTGGAATTTGTATTCAAGCATTAGATGGAAAACCTGGCATTTACTCATCAAGATATGCAGAAAATGATCAGAAGAGAATTGAACGAGTTTTAAAAGAACTTGATGGAGTTCAAAATAGAAGTGCTTTCTTTATTGCTAATATTTGTGTTTGTTCCCCAAATGGTGAAGTTATTATAGAATCTGAAGCTAAATGTTATGGCAATATTATTTTCAATCCGAGAGGGAAAGGTGGTTTTGGCTATGACCCAATTTTTGAGGAGAGTTCTACCGGATTAACTTTCGCAGAAATGAATAATGCTATTAAAGACTCTTGCAGTCATAGAGGTAAAGCATTAAAAAAAATTATTCCAGATTTAATTGAAATTTTTTCTTAAATTCAATTAACCCAAGATCCATGGAGGCCATGGGGAATTGGAATGGGTAATTCATAAACAGCTAATTCTTTTAAGTCTTTTGCATCTAATATCACTAGATCGCTTCCTCTTCGTTCGCCGTTCCATAGAAGTATAAATAAAAATCCTTCATCTTCTTTAGAAGAGTTTTCTGATGGAACCATAATTGGTTCACTAACAAATCCACTTGGACCGGCTGACCAATAAATTTCTTCCTTTGAAATTAAATTTATTTTTTTTATTGCTTGAAGAGGGGCGTTCCCTAGCTTTTGAGATGTGCTTGCCATCCAACTAAAAGTTGCTTTTAATCCTAGATTTTTAGGATTAACAACAGCAAATTCACAACATTGTTCACTTAAAGTTTCAAGTTCACTAGTTCTTTTCTTTAGATCGATAATTGATCTTTTCAGTTTTCCTTCTGGATATTGATCAAAGTCAATATCCCTAAAATTCTCGTCTGGACCAACTGATGGGAAATCATCATAAAAAATACTATCTAATACTATTTTGGAATCTTTTTCAAATGCATTTACATGATGAAAAACGAATCCTTCTGGGGCATCTATTG
>QCPG01000040.1 GCA_003212615.1 Prochlorococcus sp. AG-436-E22 | reverse complement strand
TTAATAATAAGAGCAGTTGTTAGTCAAGAGGGTTTAGCACTAAGACTAGATCCTGAATTTAAAATTTTAAAGATTGCATATCCTTATATAGCCAAAAAATTACTTACCGATAATTCTGAGGAGATTTTAGAAATTCTTTTGTATTTGTAAGGTCTTAAGGAGATCAATTAAATATGAAATTATTTTAGAGGGATTGTATTCATTTGTTGCGCACCTAGGACTAAAACCAAACCCTAATAGATCAGGGATTATAACTTGGAAATTTCTTTTTAATGATTGATATATTCTCCTAAACTCTAAAAAACTACTATCAAAGCCATGGAGGAGAAGTATAGGTTGACCTTCTCCTCCAATAACCACAGGGAATTTCAAATAGTTCCAGTTCTGATTGAGTTTGATCCACTTAACATCGTTTGCCAAATAAAGTCCTAAAGGGTCTAATATCGAATTTTTGGCACTCTCAAAAAAATCAACATTTAAATCACTAAGTTGTTCGAAATGGGATTTAGTCAAAGAAATGATTATATTTTAATTTTTTGTTGTTCCAAATTTGCAATAACCTCTTCTATGTCCTGTTTATAAATTTCAAAAGGCAAAAAGTGGATCTCAGATTTATCTCGACAAGTAAAATCAGCAATTTTCTCTAAATTATTATCTTCAAAAACATTTATTCCAAGTTGTGCAATAGTAGTTGGCAAATTCAATTGTTTCATAAGTGACAACAATTGTTTAGTTGATTGATCAGCTAATTTATTATTATTTTTCATTTCTTCTAGTCTTAATTGCAATAATAATCCAACCCCAACGATCTCACCATGTAAGAATTTGTTTGGGGTAATTATCTGAGTAATTGCATTATGAATAGCATGTGCAGCAGCAGTCCTACACTTTTCTCCCCCAATACCACCTACTAATCCTGCTGTAAGTCCACAAGCCTCTACAGTATTTCGCCAAGAAGGATTATTTTCAAATTGACCCTTAAATGCTTTTTCTCCATCTATTAATAGTTGATCTCTTAAAACTCTTGAAATCTGAATCGCTTGTTGAACAAGACCATCATCTATTGTTGAACTTGTTACTGAGGATTCATACCATTTTGCTAAAGCATCTGCGATACCACTTGCAAGTGTTCTCGAAGGAGCTGTTTGAATGAATTTATGATCATATACTAAGACTTTTGGACAAGATCTTAATGCAATATCCTTTATAAACTGGCCATTTTTTGTATAAATATTTGATAAAGCCGTCCAACCTGCACATGTAGAAGCGCTAAGAGGCACTGTAATACAAGGAATATCAAGGCATTCTGCTATATATTTCCCAGAATCAAGAACTTTCCCCCCTCCCGCAGCGATAACAGAATCATGATTATTAGTTGATATGATGTTCTTAACTCTTGAAATATCTTCATAACAACAATCAAATTCTAAATCAGCAGAATTAACACTAAGTTTTTGATTCTTTAAATCTTTAAAAATTTTATTTCTAAGATCATTCGTATAAATGCTTCTTCCTAAAATTAATGGACTTTTAGTTAATTTAGTAATTTGAGGTAAAGCTTTTCCCCAGGCACCATTCCCCCTAAATATAGTTTCTGGAGAGATTGACTGCATTTTTTTGTTAATTACTAGAAGTTAGCACCTGCTAACTCCTGTTGAGATTCTTCAGAAGAAATATTAATTGTAACCTTTTTATTATCGTCAATATCAACTAAAGCCTTATCACCATCTTTTATTCTCCCCGACAGTACTTCTTCAGCCAAGCTATCCTCTAATAAGCGCATTACAGCTCTTCTTAAGGGTCTTGCTCCATAAGAAGGATTATAGCCTTCTTCAACAAGTCTTTCTTTGAAAGCATCAGTTACGCTTAATTTAATGCCCTTATCTTGTAATCTTGCAAAAACTTCTTGAAGCATTATTTCAGCAATTTCTTTAACCTCTTTCCTAGATAGTTGCCTGAATACAATTATTTCATCAAGTCTATTTAAAAATTCAGGTCTGAAGTATTGCTTTAGTTCTTCATTAACTAAAGATTTAATTCTATTGTATTGACTATCTTCAACAGAATCACCCGAAAACTCAAATCCCAAACCACCACCACCTTTCTCAATTACTTTTGAACCAATATTAGAAGTCATTATTAGCAAAGTATTTTTAAAATCTACAGTTCTACCCTTGGAATCTGTTAATCTGCCGTCTTCAAGAAGTTGCAATAATAAATTGAATACATCTGGATGAGCTTTTTCTACTTCATCAAATAAAACAACGGTATAAGGTCTTCTTCTGACCGCCTCAGTAAGTTGACCACCTTCATTAAAACCAACATATCCCGGAGGAGAACCTATTAATTTACTAACTGTATGTCTTTCCATAAATTCTGACATATCTAATCTGATCATTGCTTCTTCACTACCAAAGAAATATGAAGCTAATGATTTAGTCAATTCAGTTTTACCTACACCGGTAGGACCTGAAAAGATAAAACTTGCTATCGGCCTATTGGGATTTTTTAAGCCAACTCTTGCTCTTCTAATAGCTTTAGAAACAGCTTTTACAGCTTCATCTTGTCCAATTAACCTTTGATGAAGTGTTTCCTCCATATTGAGTAGCTTTACTGATTCAGTTTCAGTTAATTTTTGAACAGGTACCCCGGTCCAAGATGCGACAATATGTGCTACGTCTTCTTCACAAACCATAGGATTTTGTGAAATTGTTGAATCATTTTTTACTAAGTTTGTATCAATACTAGATTCATCCTTAGCTTTAGATTCTTTGTTATTTTCAAGTACCTCTTTAATTTTCGCAGACAATTCAATCTCTTTTTCTCTTAGTTGACCAGCCTGATCAAAGTTTTGGTCTCTTACAGATTCTTCCTTTTGTTTTTGAATTTGTCTTAGTTCTTTATCTATTTGTTTGGCTTCAGGTGGAAGTTTAGAGTTTATTAAACGAACTCTGCTTCCTGCCTCATCGATAAGGTCAATAGCCTTATCGGGCAAAAATCTATCAGATATATATCTATCACCAAGGTGAGCTGCAGCCTCTAAAGCATCATCAGTAATTTTAAGTCGATGATGTTGTTCATAACGTTCTCTAAGACCTTTTAAGATTTCGATTGTATCTTCAATAGATGGTTCCCCAACCATGACGGGTTGAAATCTTCTCTCTAGAGCAGCATCTCTTTCAATATGTTTTCTATATTCATCTAGTGTTGTTGCTCCAATACATTGGAGTTCTCCTCGGGCTAATGCTGGCTTGAGAATATTTGCCGCGTCTATAGCTCCTTCAGCCGCTCCAGCACCAATTAAAGTATGCACTTCATCTATGACAAGTATTACATTACCTGCAGATTTAATTTCTTCCATTATCTTTTTCAACCTTTCTTCAAATTCTCCTCTATACTTTGTTCCAGCGACCAAAAGTCCTATATCAAGAGTTAAAACTCTTTTATCTTCAAGTATGTCGGGAATATCTCCTAACTGTATTCTTTGAGCTAAACCCTCTGCAATAGCTGTTTTACCTACGCCAGGTTCTCCAATAAGTACTGGATTGTTTTTAGTCCTTCTACCTAATATTTGAACTACTCGATCTATTTCTGCATAACGGCCAACTACTGGATCAAGTTTAGATTCACTAGCTAACTTTGTTAAATTTGTTCCAAATTCATCAAGAGTAGCTGTTTTTAAATTTCCCTTACTTGAATTGGCTCCACTACCGACTTCAGCTGTTTCACCTAACATCCTTATGACTTGAGTTCTTACTTTGGCAAGGTCAATACTAAGATTTTCTAGAACCCTTGCAGCTACACCCTCACCTTCTCTTATTAAACCTAATAAAAGATGTTCGGTTCCTATATAGTTATGACCCAATTGACGAGCTTCTTCGAGTGATAATTCTAAAACTCTTTTCGCCCTAGGGGTAAAAGGTATTTCAACAGCTACAAAACCTGAACCTCTACCAATTATCTTTTCTACTTCTATTCTTGAGTCTTTTAAATTAACACCAAGTGATTTAAGAACCTTAGCTGCAACACCTGTACCCTCTCCAATTAAACCTAATAGAATTTGTTCTGTTCCAACGAAATTATGACCAAGTCTTCTGG
>QCPG01000039.1 GCA_003212615.1 Prochlorococcus sp. AG-436-E22 | reverse complement strand
TAGTAGCTAATAAAGAAAAAGGATTTTTTAACCATTCTGCAAATGCCGTAACCAAAACTGGACCGGTATATTGTTTTTGGGAAGTAAAAGAGGGTATTTCTGCTGAAGAGTTTCAGGAGTTTATAGATGGACCCTCTGGTCCAGGGTTCGGACAAGATGCATTAATGAATATCTGTAAACAAATTGACACATCATTAATGAATGGACAAACACCTTATCCACCAGTTTTTTCTTGATTATTGACAGTCGAAATAATTTATTACTTTTATAAGACTAAGTAGTAATTTATACTTAAATTTATTTATTTAGTTGTTATTTATTAAAGCTCAAGTTCAACCCGTTCCATGTGTTGCTCCTGAGGTTTTACCGTTGCATCCTTATCTCTTGTTTTAGATCTTCTATTATTTGCAGATTAAAAAACGGTAGCTATTAAATGATTAAAAAGTTTATGAACACACTCATCATTTCTACTTTTAGCTGTACATTTGAAGAATTCAAACATGATGTCACTACATTATTTCTTGAAGATATGTGCAAGGAGTTTGTAACTGATTATGAGTTTGTAAAAGTCAATGACCATAAATCTCATTTATTAATGAACTGTACTGATTTAGAGAAATTAGGAACAACTATGGAAGATCCAATTTGTAAAGAATGGGATAAAAAAAATAATTGTAAGGATACTGTATATTCAATTGAGCTTGTTGAATAAATGAAACGCTTACTACTCTCCCACTACTAGCTGCACTCGCTTTACCTCCTGCTGTTAATGCTGGAATATCTGATGAATTGCATAAAGAAAGAGATTGCACTCCAGCCTTTAGAAAACAATCTCTCCCTTTTAGTAATAATTAATAAGTTGTGTAGGACTTGGCTTTTTAAACCAATCTTGTTAAATTCTCTGGTGGACTTTCAATCATTTCTGATTCCTCCATTCGATTAATAAAATACTAATCAAACTAATTTATATTGTATATGGGTAGTTATGCTGATTTATTTTTGTCTACATAATCGATAGTCGATCTAAAGAATAATTTAGAAAAAATTAGAAAGATGAGATAATAACACCTATAGCTTCTAGCTTTTTAAAAATAAATTTAATTAATTAACTTATAAAAACTTCACATTTTTTTTGTGAATTCTGAATAAATATGCTATTAAATTATCCCTGACCTTAAAAGTCATGATGAAGAAATCAACAAACTCATCTCAACGTAAAACTACTCTTAAGTGGAACATTAATGGAGAACTATCTTCTATTGATATGGCAAGAATAATTAACGCTCTCTCAGTCAAAGAGTTAAGCGAGTGTGAGCTTGCATGTAATAGAGTTAATAGAGATACAAAAAACTTAAATCTTGGTATGTGGTGGTAAATAGCGATTAATTATTAATGGAAATTTTACTGGAGCTTTGGCAGAATCGTCATTAACCATCCCATGCAGCTATTGGCATAGGTGAAGTAATAGTATTATTGGTGATTTATAATCGATTACCCAATAAATATCATTAATAAATGTTTTCATTTTATAACGCCTGAGAACCATTGCAAATAGGTGACTTACTTGCCTATGACTGACTTCTTATGATATATATGAATGGTTCGGATACAACTGAATAACCCTTTGGAGGGGTGGTCGAGTGGTTTAAGGCTCTAGTCTTGAAAACTAGCGTGTCTGCAAGGGCACCGTGGGTTCGAATCCCACCCCCTCCGTTGTCTACAACTGACTTTTATAAAAATTGCTCCCTCGGGAGTTTTTTATTGCTTATTATTTTCGATCATTTTTCACAAGATTTCACGTTATTTCACGTAATCAGATGAAGAAAAGTGGCACAGATTCGGCACATCAATAAAAGAAAAATTTGGTTGACAGTCGATCTAAAATAAGGGGCAATTAGCTTTTTAAAATGTATTCTTACCAAGAAAACTTAATCGTTTCATATGGTAAAGCAAAAGTAATTCGTGCCGCAGAATTTGCATGCCTATCGGTTGGTTGCCAAATAAAAAGTATAGATGAGAAGACTCTAATTGCAAGAGAGAGAATCAACTGGCTATGGGTAGACCCCTTAAAACTTGTAATCAATTTCAGAGAAACTGATGATGGTTGCGAACTATCAGTCTTTGCATCAAGTTGGTGGTGGGGAAGTAAATATCACAAAATAAATACCGTAAAAGAATTTACTAATGCTCTTGAATTGAAACTCTCAGGAGTGACGGATAATTCTGCTAAAGAACAGCGATCTGTTAGGACAATATCTAAATTTCAAGATCCATCTTTATTGAAATCAGATCAAAGAATCTTGGATTTACAAAACAACTTCAGCGATCAAGAAGCGATTAATTTTCAAAGCCAATTTCAGAAAAAGAAGAAATCCGTATTAGGTGGTGTACTCATAGCAATTTTACTGGGTGGTTACGGCGGCCATAAATTTTATCTAGGCCAGATCAAAATTGGTTTGTTATATTTGGCTTTCTTTTGGACTTTAATCCCACTTTTAATAGCATTATATGAGGCTATAAATATGGGTAAAATTATCAGAAATCATAACTATAAAATTGCATTAGATATTTCAAAAAAAATAAAAGGAACCTCAATTTAACTTTTAAATGAAACGTATTTATTAATTACTTATTTTAAAAAATTAAGGTGGCACAGAAGTGGCAAAATTGTTTCATTAAAACGACTAAATCCCTTGATATAACTAAAGTTCATCTAATCTTGAAAACTAGCGTATCCGGAAGGGTGCCATGGTTTCGAATCCCATCCCTCCATTCTTCGAATAATTGATTAAAAGTATATTTTTAAAATTTAAGACAGTTTCTTAAAACTTAAAACTCTTTTGTTAAAAGGTTCAGTTTGAGCTAGTAATGAAAAGATTGTTTTGTCTTCCCTTTTTATAAATTCAAATTTCCTATTTTAATAGAGTTTTTAGCAAAATCGTTTAAGACAGTTTCTATATGAATTAGATTGTCCAAATTCAAAGTTGAAGAATCACTATTTAAAAATTTTAAAGCCATTGATTCTCCATTTAAACCAGGCTTGGAATTACAACTTAATTCTAGTTTCTGCCCATCGAACTTTCTTAGTATCTTTCCATCCTGGTTTGTTCCTTTTTCAGTAACATCCATATTTGACATCTCTTTTAAACATGCCAAAAATTTTATTCCTGATTCCTTAGGCATTGAAATAAACTTCTGCGAAACACCCTCTTTTCTAAGACGAATCTTATAGCTATCCTCCTTAGGATCTATATAAATGTCAGAAACTTTTTCGTATTTCGAATAGATTAACACAAATCCTACAGCTTTCTTTATTTTACTTTCCATCATCTCAGGCACTAGATCTAAGATTTTACGTCCCATATCTAGAACTATCTCTTCATCAAATTCAAAGATAAACTCTTCTACTTTTTTATCAGAAGTTGTTCTAATAGATTCAGATAAATAATCATCCTCAAAAAATATGCTTTCGTTAACTTCATCACTTATAAAATTTTCCTCCGAGGCTTTTTCCAGAATTTCTTGAATCTCATCTTGAGTCTTTTCTACAAAAAAGCATTTTTGTCCTGATTGGTTTAGTCTCTCCTTTATTGGTTCAGATATTGTCCCTAGATAAGAATAGTTAGCTATTGCGATTATAACTGTTTGTAATTCAGATGAACTTTCTTTCTTTATACTTAGTGGAACTACAAAGTTATCTCTACACCACTGAAGAGAGAAATATTTATCAACTAATCTTCTTACGTTTGTAATTGAATAATTATTAAACATAATAGAAAATACTATAGTTAAATTTTAAATGAATTATTTAAGAAATCTAGATAGTCTAGAATTTGCTTTCTTTTAGTAACACTATTTAGCTTTTCTAAAACAAAAATCTCCTATTAAAAGAACCTTATTATATTTATTTTTTTCATTTCTAATTCTTAAAAGATAATTTGGAGATATAGAAAAAATAGTTCCAAGAGAAACACTCCCATCACTTCCGTCTTTTATAATTCCAAAGAAACATTTTCTCCTAGGTTCTGAAATTATCCCAGGCCAAATTGAGCCAATACCCATGATGAAACCTATTAAAAGAAACATCAATGGTTGAAAAATTCTAAGTTTAGATTTTCTCCTTTGCATGATTATATAGATTGATGTTTTTGTAATTCAATTATAAATCAAACTACTTTGCAATATATCCTAAATACCTTTTCTTTATCTCTAAAAAAACACAATTCATAATTCTTAAAAATTTAAC
>QCPG01000038.1 GCA_003212615.1 Prochlorococcus sp. AG-436-E22 | reverse complement strand
TGATGTTGAATCTGTGAAAACAATTGTTGAGGCTGCTTCATTAGGAGGTGCTGATCTTGTTGACATTGCTTGTAAACCTGAACTCGTTGATTTAGCAATTAAGAATTCTTCATTAGCCGTATGTGTGAGTTCAGTAGTGCCAAGATTGTTTCAAGATTCTGTAAAAGCAGGAGCCTCATTAATTGAGATAGGTAATTACGATACTTTTTATGAAAAAGGCATTAATTTTTCAGATGAAAAAGTTTTAAACATTACTAAAGAGACGAGGGATTTATTGCCTAATGTTCCCTTATCAGTAACTGTTCCTCATACTATGCCTATTGATAAACAAGTTGATCTTGCTATGAATCTAGTGGAAGAAGGTGTTGATATTATTCAAACAGAAGGTGGCACCAGTTCTACTCCTTACTCTCCCGGAATTCAAGGCTTTTTTGAAAAATCAGTACCAACTCTTGCAGCTACCTATGCTATTCATCAAGAATTTAAGAAACAATCTCTGAATATACCCATCATGAGTGCCTCTGGATTAAGCCAAGTAACTTGTCCACTAGCAATATCCTCGGGAGCCTCAGCAGTTGGCGTTGGATCTGCAGTTAATAAATTAGATGATTTAATATCAATGATTGCGGTTGTTAGGGGCTTAAAAGAATCTTTGAAAAATTCAATAATTGGAGAAAAAATTTCTTAGTATAGCAATATCCTTTAGCTACTAGCTTGATGAACAACTATAAGCTTCAGGCTCCTTACGAACCAAATGGAGATCAACCAGAAGCTATTCAAAAATTAGTTCAAGGTGTGAATAGTGGTAAAGAGTTTCAGACTCTTTTAGGAGCGACTGGAACTGGTAAAACATTTACTATTGCAAATGTAATCCAACAAACAGGAAGGCCAGCCCTTGTATTGGCTCATAACAAAACGTTAGCTGCACAACTATGTAATGAATTAAGGCAGTTTTTTCCAAAAAATGCTGTTGAGTATTTTATTTCTTACTACGATTATTATCAACCTGAAGCTTATGTCCCTGTAAGTGATACGTACATAGCCAAAACTGCTTCAATTAATGAAGAAATAGATATGCTTAGGCATTCTGCAACACGCTCATTATTTGAGAGAAAAGATGTAATTGTTGTAGCCTCAATAAGTTGTATTTATGGTCTTGGTATACCAAGTGAGTATTTAAAAGCTGCAGTTAAATTTGAAGTTGGAAAATCAATAAATCTACGTTCTTCTTTGAGGTCGCTCGTTGAAAATCAATATACTAGAAATGATATTGAAATTACAAGAGGTCGATTCAGAATTAAAGGTGATGTTTTAGAAATCGGTCCAGCTTATGAAGATAGATTAATAAGAATCGAATTATTTGGTGATGAAGTCGAGGCTATTAGATATGTTGACCCTACTACCGGAGAAATACTTGAAAGTTTGGAACAAGTTAGCGTTTACCCAGCGAAGCATTTTGTGACTCCAAAAGAAAGACTTGAGAGTGCAATAAGTGCAATTAGAAGTGAATTAAAAACTCAACTCGATAAATTTACATACGAAGGAAAATTATTAGAGGCTCAACGTCTAGAACAACGCACAAAATATGATTTAGAAATGCTTAAAGAGGTTGGTTATTGTAATGGAGTTGAGAATTATGCTCGTCATTTGTCAGGCAGGGAGGAAGGTTCACCTCCAGAATGTTTAATAGATTACTTTCCCAAAGATTGGTTGTTAGTTGTCGATGAGAGTCATGTAACATGTCCTCAACTTCATGCGATGTACAACGGTGATCAATCTCGAAAAAAAGTTTTAATAGATCATGGTTTTAGATTGCCAAGTGCTGCAGATAATAGACCTCTAAAATGTGAAGAGTTTTGGGAAAAATCAAAACAGACATTATTTATAAGTGCAACTCCCGGTCAATGGGAATTAGATCAATGTGATGGTGAATTTATTGAGCAAGTTATAAGACCAACTGGGGTATTAGACCCTGTAATTGATGTAAGACCTAGTGAGGGCCAAATAGAAGATCTATTATCTGAAATAAGAATTAGAGCTGAAAAGAATCAAAGAGTGCTAGTGACAACACTTACTAAGAGAATGGCTGAAGATCTAACTGATTTTTTATCTGAAAATAAAGTAAGAGTTAGATATTTGCATTCCGAAATCCATTCAATTGAAAGAATTGAAATTATTCAAGACCTTAGAATGGGCGAATATGATGTTTTGGTAGGAGTTAATTTATTAAGAGAGGGACTAGATCTTCCTGAAGTATCGTTAGTCGCCATTTTAGATGCTGATAAAGAAGGTTTTCTGAGGGCAGAAAGGTCATTGATTCAAACAATAGGAAGAGCTGCAAGACATGTTGAAGGTGTTGCCTTGCTGTATGCAGATAACTTCACAGATTCAATGAAAAGAGCAATATCTGAAACTGAAAGAAGAAGAACTATTCAAAAAAAATATAACCAAGTCAATGGTATTACTCCAAAACCTGCAGGTAAAAAAATAGAAAATTCAATATTATCTTTTCTAGAACTTTCCAGAAAATTAGATGCTGGTGCTTTATCTAAAGATTTAATAAATATAGTTAATAACAAAACTGACGTGATTCTCAATGCTAGCGATAATCAATGTTTGCTCGAAGAATTGCCTGACTTAATAGAAAAGTTAGAAATTCAAATGAAAGATGCTGCAAAAGAGTTAAATTTTGAAGAAGCAGCAAATTTGAGGGATAGAATCAAAAAATTAAGACAAAAATTGGCAAGAAATCATTAAAAAGAACTTATTTCTCTAATTCAAAATGATTATGAATAGCATTAACTGCTTTATCACAATCTTTTTCTAAGACAATGCATGAAGTCCTAATTTCACTAGTGGCAATCATTTCAATATTGATATTTTCGTTAGCCAGTGCTCTAAATATTTTTCCAGCCGTTCCAACCTTAAATGCCATTCCCGCTCCTACAGAACTTACTTTGGCTATCGCAGGGCCATCTTCAATGTATGAACCGGGTAATTTCTTTGTTAAGGCCTCAAAAACTAAGTTAGCGTTTTCTCTATCTTGCTTATTCATTGTAAGACTAATATCCTTAGTTTTTAAAGAGGAAATTCTTTCAGACTGCACGATCGTATCGAAAAGTAAATTATTTTCAGCTAATGCTAAACATATCGATGCTGCTACACCTGGACGATCAGGCAGTTTTCGAAAACTTATTTGAACTTGGTTTTTATCTAATGCAATTCCTCTTACTTCAGGTTGATCTTGTTTTTTGTTTATTGGATTAACAAATATTTGTGTATCAGATAACTTAAATTTCTCAGCAACAAATCTAATAGCTTTTGGAATATTATTAATTTCAATTACGCAGCTGACTTTAATTTCACTAGTAGCTATTAACCTGACATTTATATTCGCTTGAGATAAAGTATCAAATAAATCAGCTGAAACACTTGGTCTACCCATAATGCCTGCTCCTTGAATACTCAATTTAGTCATGTTTCTTTTTAGATTGTATTCTCCTCCTAATTGACTAGTTATAAGTTCACATTGTTCTGCAGTTTTTTTAACTTCTAATTCACTAACAGTAAATGTAATATCGTTATTATTTCCATCATTTGTCGCTTGTATGATTAAATCTACATTAATACTTGCTTCTGATAGTTTTTCAAATATTTGTGCAGCAATCCCAGGCCTATCAGGAATATTTGAGAGACTGAATACTGCTTGGTTTTCTAATACTTCAAGACTATTGACTGTTTTTGTTAATTCTAAGCTTCCTCTTTGTAGCGGGAGAGGTTGGATTTGACTTTCTAGGAGAGTCCCACTTGAGTCACGTTGGCTTGATTTGACGCACAATTTAATTCCATAATTGCGAGCAATTTCTACTGCTCTTGGATGCAGAACTGAAGCACCGACGCTTGCAAGTTCAAGCATTTCCTCACAGCTAATTTCATCTAAGAGTTTTGCATTAGGAACGATTCTTGGATCAGTCGTAAGAACCCCTGGAACGTCTGTATAAATTTCGCAAGTTTCAGCTCCTAAAGCTGTTGATAAAGCTACTGCAGAGGTATCTGAACCACCTCTACCCAAAGTTGTAATTTCCATTGATCCCGTATGACTTAATGTTGTTCCTTGAAATCCCGCCACTACAACTACAAAACCCTGATTTATATAATTGAGGATTCTTTCTGTTTTAATATCCAGAATTCTCGCTTTTCCATGTATTGATTCAGTAATAATTCCAACCTGGCTACCGGTCATTGAAATTGCAGGTATTCCGTATTCGTTTAATGCCATTGAGAGAAGAGCTATGGTTACTTGCTCTCCAGTTGAGAGAAGCATATCCAATTCTCTTCGATTAGGATTTTTACTAATTGATTCCGCTAAACAATTTAAATCATCTGTGGTTTGCCCC
>QCPG01000037.1 GCA_003212615.1 Prochlorococcus sp. AG-436-E22 | reverse complement strand
TAGGAGTACAACCTACTTTCGGTTATGAAGGGGATCCAATGCGATTACTTTATTCAAGAAGTGCTAGTCCTCATCATGGTTTTGCCGCTTACTACACTTATGTAGAAAAAATCTGGGCAGCAGATGCTGTTCTACACTTTGGAACTCACGGTTCACTTGAATTTATGCCTGGCAAACAGATGGGTATGAGTGATACATGCTATCCGGATTCTCTAATTGGATCATTGCCTAATTTGTATTACTATGCAGCAAATAATCCTTCTGAAGCAACAATTGCAAAGAGAAGAGGCTACGCTTCAACTATTAGCTATCTAACTCCTCCAGCAGAAAATGCTGGACTCTACAAAGGACTTAAAGAACTCAGTGAACTTGTTGGTTCCTATCAACAACTTAGAGAAAATAGTAGGGGAATTCAAATTGTTAATGCAATAGTCGAGACTTCTAAGCAATGCAATCTTGATAAAGATGTTGAGCTCCCTTCAAAAGACGTAGAAGAACTTTCTCTAGATGAAAGAGATCTATTTGTTGGTAATATCTATAAACAGTTAATGGAAATAGAAAGTAGATTATTACCCTGTGGTCTTCATACTATTGGAGAAGCCCCAACAGCTGAAGAAGCTGTAGCAACCCTTGTAAATATTGCTTCATTAGAAAGAGAACAAGAGGGCTTAAGATCACTCCCAGGGCTTCTCGCAGAGTCCTTAAATCTGACTATTGACCAAATTTATGATGGGAATAATAAAGGTGAACTCAAATTTGTAGAGTTAAATGAAAAAATTATAAAGACAGCAAGAGAATCAATATTTGCAATGGTTAACTCCTTAAAAATTGTTGATGGTAGAGTTTATTTAGAGAAATCACTTCTAGCTAAACTTTTTGACTTTCTAAAAGTATTTGGTCTAAATCTACCCACTCCATGGTTAAGAGTTTGTAGATTAAATGGATTTAATGAAGTAAATCAAACAGAATTAAATAAATTATTTGATTATTTACTCTTCTGCTTAGAACAAGTTTGTGCAGATCAAGAAATGGATAGCCTCATTAAAGCATTAGATGGAAATTATGTTTTACCAGGACCAGGAGGAGATCCAATAAGAAATCCAGGTGTTTTGCCTAGCGGTAAAAACATCCATGCATTAGACCCTCAATCAATACCAACTACTGCAGCTGTCGCTGCGGCAAAGTCTGTCGTTGACAAATTAATTGAAAGACAAAAGGAAGAACAAGGTACTTGGCCTGAAACAATAGCGTGCGTTTTATGGGGTACTGACAACATTAAAACTTATGGAGAATCATTGGCACAAATCTTATGGTTTGTAGGGGTAAAACCAAAACCAGACTCTGTTGGAAGGATCAACAAATTAGAATTAATTCCTTTAGAAGAATTAGGTAGGCCCAGAATAGATGTAGTAGTTAACTGTTCTGGAGTATTTAGAGATCTATTTATTAATCAAATGGCGTTAATAGATCAGGCAGTCAAGTTAGCAGCTGAGGCTGATGAGCCTTTGGAATCAAATTTCGTTAGAAAGCATTCATTAGAACAAGCAGAAAAAGAAGGAAGCTCTATCAGAGAGGCTTCTGCGAGAGTATTCTCTAATGCAAGTGGTAGCTACAGTTCAAATGTTAATTTAGCTGTAGAAAATTCAACTTGGGAAGAAGAAAATGAATTACAAGAGATGTATTTATCACGTAAAACATATGCTTTTAATGCTGATAATCCAGGTGAGATGAATCAAAAGAGAGAGGTTTTTGAATCTGTAATGAAAACAGCCGATGTTACATTTCAAAACCTTGATTCCTCAGAGATTTCCTTAACAGATGTAAGTCATTATTTTGATTCGGATCCAACCAAATTAATTAAAACACTAAGAGATGACGGCAAAGAACCCAGTAGCTACATAGCAGACACTACTACTTCTAATGCTCAAGTTAGAACACTTGGAGAGACCATCAGATTAGACTCCAGAACAAAACTTTTAAACCCTAAATGGTATGAAGGCATGCTCAATTCAGGTTATGAAGGAGTTAGAGAGCTTTCTAACAGACTTAATTACACTCTTGGTTGGAGTGCCACAAGTGGACAAGTAGATAATTTTGTATATGAAGAAACCAATGAAACATTCATAAATGACGAAGAGATGAGAAAAAGACTATTGGAATTAAATCCTAATAGTTTTAGAAGAATAGTTGGCACTTTACTAGAAGTTAATGGTCGAGGATATTGGGAAACTTCGGACGAAAATATAGAACAGTTAAAAGAACTTTACCAAGAGGTAGAGGATAAAATAGAAGGTGTTAAAGAATAAGCATCTTTCTATCTTCTGTAAATTCTGTCAGCAACTTTTATAATTTGATAGTTCATTTTTACATTATGAACTCTCACAATATCAATATTAAAATGTGAGCAAAGACAACTTACTGCTAGTGTGCCTATATCTCTTTCTTTAGGACTTATTTCGTTTAAAATTTCCCCTATAAATCTTTTCCTTGATGCACCTATTAATATTGGTAAATCAAAGTTTTTAAATACATTCAAATTTCTTAAAATCTCCAAATTTTGATTTATATTTTTTGAAAAACCAATACCGGGATCGACAATAATATTTTCTTTAGATATATTTTTCTCTAAAGCATTTTTTATCAAAGTCTCAAGTGATAACTTTACTTCACTCAATAGATTATCGTATTTGGAAAGTTTATTCATATTTTGACTATTTCCTCGGCTATGAGTTATTACGAATGGGCAATTAAAATTTGAAACTACATCCAACATTTCCTTATCCCTTCTTCCTCCAGTAACATCATTTATCCAATTAGCGCCATTTAAAAGAGCTTCGTAAGCTACCTCAGAATTAAAAGTATCAATAGAAATTAAAACATCTGGATATTCAGATTTTATTAATTTCAGATATGGAATCAATCTTTTTATTTCTATATTAGAGCCAACTTCTTCAGCCCCAGGCCTCGTACTCTGAGCACCAAGATCGATAACATCTACACCATTACATAAAAAATGATTAACTTGATCTAGAATTTTTTTTGAAGAATTTAAATCTCCACCATCACTAAACGAATCAGGAGTTAAATTAATAACCCCCATAATTGAAGTTTTCTTTCGCCAGCCTTTTGGCCATGGGTTTTTATTATTGATAATTTGCAATTCTTGCAAAATTATTTGGATCTAATGAAGCCCCTCCAACTAAGACTCCATCTATATCACTCATTGACATTATTTCGTCAATATTATTAGGTTTAACTGATCCTCCATATTGAATAATCACATCATCGAAACCTATTAATCTTCGAATCATGGAACAGATCTTATTAGCGTCTTTAGCCTCACATGTTTTACCTGTCCCAATAGCCCAAATTGGTTCATATGCAACAATTAAATTTGATGGATCTGTATTTTCAAGCCCTTGTTCAACCTGTCTAGTAATAACTCTATCAGCTTCTCCTCTCTCTCTTTGTTCTAATGTTTCTCCCACACAAACTATTGGAGTTAGTCCACTAGATTGAGCAAAAACTGCTCTTTTATTAATTTGTTCATCACTTTCACTAAAATATTTCCTTGGTTCACTGTGACCAACTATTGCATATGAGACTCCATGTTCAAGAAGCATTTTTGGAGATATTTCAGCAGTAAATGCTCCTTCATCTTCCCAATGAATATTTTGACTAGAAATATCTAAATAATCAAAGTCAGAATGATTGGAGAAGGTTGAAATAGCTGTAAAAGGTGGTGCAATGACTACTTTACGATCATCTCTTATGTTTTTTATTAAAGGTATAAACTCTTCCAAATAAGACTTAGCTTCAGCACAAGTCATGTGCATTTTCCAATTTCCAGCAATAACAGATTTTCTCAAAATACTATCTCCAAGAAAATAATAATAATATAAATTGAGTTGAATAGGCCAACTATTCAAAAATTAATTCATTTTTTAGAAATATAACTTTATCTCCCTTATTTAATGTTCTGCCTCTCCTAGTTTCTATTACACCATTAACTTTGACAGAACCAGATTTAATAAAGATTTTTGCCTCTCCACCAGAGGAGGCCAAGTTTTTCCATTTTAAGAATTGATCTAATTTCATTGTTTTTTATCCCCAAAGATATTGATAAAGTAGGATGAATAATAAAATATATAATATCTTGAGACTAATACCACCAGTCAGACCATATTCAAATAGGTTTATAAAGGGCTTCATATGCATGCTTATTTACGTAGCTTGTTGGCCTTTACTAGCTTATTTAGCTGGAAACTTAATCCCAGCAATTGGATCTGGAGATCTCTCAAAAGTTTCTAACATAATAGTTAATTCTTTATTAGTATTTTTAATTCAAAAAACTGCTCAATTTGGGCAGGATGTTTTCATAGCAAAACCATCTTTAGAAATTAGCGAAGTAATGAGAGGAAATTTATTTAGCAGAATTCAAAAAATAGATATGAATTCATTTGAAAACATATCAGCTGGAGATATCACATATAGACTGACAGAAGATGCAGATAGAGTAAGCGAAGTTATTTATAAAACA
>QCPG01000036.1 GCA_003212615.1 Prochlorococcus sp. AG-436-E22 | reverse complement strand
CGAATAAGTAAAGAGAAGATTAATTTATTTCCAAATTTAGATTTTTAAATTTCTAAATCGACTGTCAATAATAGAAGTGTTATTTTGCTTTTTTAGTGTTTATATCGCACTATTTGAATGTATACATTTGCAACTTCTTTGACGATTATGAAAATTCCAAACAAGATGTTAAAAGAAATTAGAAAAAGTGGATACAATAAAAAGCTTGTACATAAATACATAAGTGAGCTATTAGACAGCGAGAAAGAAGATAACAATCTAGAGCTTATAGACAATTACTTACTAGATAATGATCTAAAAGAACCTACTGCTGAGATAATGATGGCAGCAGACCTTATAGACGAATACGCATTAGATAAAAGATTTATGAGAGAGCTTGAAGATAGAGATCAATATGAGGCTGCTTAAAAATGGCTATTAATTATATGGCAAAATTAATTTTATTATTTGCTCTTTATTGCATTTCTGATTTATCAATAAAAAAGGATATTTTAAGAAAAGCTGTTCGCAGGGCTAATAGAGCTAGATCAATTTTTTAATTAAAAATAGCTATTAAATATTGAGGTTTTCTTCCATCCTTCCTGTAGAAGTTGCTTATATTCTTTTCTTGCTTCTTCTATAGTTTCTACCCTGCTACCTTTCATTACTGGTTTGCTTGATCTTTTATAAACGCACCCATAAGAGATCATCATTGCATCAATAGTTGGGGATGGCTTCGATACATCTTCAAATGGTTCAAATACTTTAATTCTGGATCTATCTTTATTAATCAGGGTGAATCTCTCCATATATATAGTTTAGTTCCCATTTTCAAGGGGGCTGTCTCCCTATGTAGGAAAAGTACCACCAAAATACAAGTAATAAGGTCGTCCATTACCAGAACTGCGTCTTTTTCTTCTACATTCATGCTCATCGTGTAGTTCAGTTACGCATCTTCGAGCATATTCCTGATTGCAATTTACCTTTTGGGAAAGCTCATCAACAGTCATGGCATTTTCCTCCGTTGGCATTATTCTTAATAGCTCCTGTTTAATCTCTCTTTTCTTTGATGGTAAAAGATCATTATTGCCAACACTTTTTAAATACCAAGAATAATCCTCATAATTACCTTGTAAATTCCAAAGAATATTAGTATCGCAATTCCTTTTTCCTAAACACTTCAAGACATAATGATCGGGAAATTCTGATTTCTCTCTAGGTTGTTCTTTTATTGCCCATATATCACTTACGGCAGCAGTTATTAATCCAGAACCTATTAGGTCGTTTAGCTGTAATTCTTTCCCCTCTCTATCATCCTTATTTAAATGAGAGTTGATTATTATTAAAACTTTTTCCTTACTTGCTAGGTTGTTTAGTTCATATAACTTTTCGCAAAATTCAGGATCATTAAACCTGACACCTTTACCGCCAATAAGAGTAGTAATACTATCCAAGCAAACAACCTTATATTTTTTTTGTTTAATTACATTAGTCAGTTTGTCTATATCTAATACATCCCAACCTTTCTCTTTAAAAACCATATCAAAACCACTTTGTATTCCCATACGATGTAATTTGTTTAATGCATTTAATTCGCTTTCATCCGCCTGCCAAAATAAAACCTTACTTTTGACTGTTGGTAATTCATAGAGAAATTTTTCACCTTTGCTTACTGCCTCACAAAGACGATATAAAAGAGAACTTTTACCGCTACCTTTATCCCCTGCAAGAATCACACAAGCACCTTTTGCACCAAACAAATCAACAATCCACTCTTGAGGTTTTTTGTTTTGTAGATGAATACTGACATCTTGGGGGAGTTTATCTACATGGGGGGACAGGGGTACCTCATCTAGTGCAAATTCAAGTTCTTTTCTGGTATCCACCATTCCTTGCATATAGGCATAGGCTTCTTCTTCAGAGTCAGCATGAACCTGTTCCCCATCAAAACGTGGTTTCATTTATCTAACTCCAGCTTTAATTAAATCCCTGGTATTTTCCATAGCTTTAATAGTTGAGCCAAGAAACCATGAAAGGGGATGTGCTTTTGCAATCTCTATCCGTTCATTCCAGATAAAGACTTTCATCTTTTGAACTTTTAAATTTCGGGTATTGAGACTTATAGATTTTTGGATTATCTTATTAATAGATAAATTTTCTGCTCTATAAGTCACCCTCCTACAGGTGGCTTTTTTCATGGTTAAAAATTTGTGTGTTTAGCATTACGGAAATAGTGTCGATATAAAACAGCTTCTAAATAATCTAATTTTCTAGTTATTTTTTTAGTTGATCAGACATTATTAACGGCCACTAACTCTAAAGATCCGTAAGTTCTTATAGCCTTTTCTGTTAAATCAAGATGATAAACAATGTATCTATTAGTAGTAGGAAATTTTCTTCTCCAATGAATACCAAGTTTTAATAAACCTGTATTTCTCCATCTTTGTAGGGTTTTTTCTGAGACATCTAAATAGTCAGCAATCTCACGAGTACTTACCCATTTTTTTGAGATCTTTGATTGAGTACTTTTCATGTTGTTCTGAGTCGGATTTGGGAATAAGTCCATCAGCACGAGCAGCAGCTTTTATGGCATCCATAGCAGGTCGCTTATGAAAACATAAATTTGTACCACCGTTAAAGATCACCCTATTTTGTTTGTGCCAATCAATAAAATCCTTCTTTGTCATTCCATCAGGAATACCAATAACACGACCATTGATTTTTACTTGTTGTTTAAATTGAGGTTTCCTATCACGAGGCATTTTTACCACTCTATGAGGTGAACTATCGCCAACATCCCGTTACCCTGATTACTCAGCCTTAGTTTCTTTTTCTCACTAAGGGTCGTTTATTTTGTGTAGTCGTAGGCTTTGACGTATCTAGGCTTAGGACTAATACACGGCTACTAATGACCACTATATACTTATTATTTATTATTGCAAGCCTTAAATGTAAACAAATAGGGGTATACCCCAAGTATTTGCAATGAATTAGCTAAGAGTATACTCAAACGCAATATTTAGTTATATATTATTTTTACTATGGAAGCGTAGTGTATAAGCTTACTTCAATAAAAATCATGAGCGATAATCATTTAGGACAATATTCTTTACTTAGTTCTAGTAATTGATTGATTCTGTCAGTCAAGGAATATTTGTTAGCCGCTTTCGCCATATTTTCTTGCCTTATTTTTTGATCAGGTTCATAACCTTCTGTAATTATTAATTCCTTATTTCCAATTTTAATCCTATCTACTTCATCACCATATCTTGCCTTTTTCACAAGAAGTATCCTTACATTATTTAATTCAACTATCTGTCTACTTAATCTTCTACAATCATTTCCAAAATCTTGAAATGTTGGTTTGTTATCATTATTAAGATCAGTAGTTTCAGGAACTATAACTTTTGGTGTGGGCTTATAAGGTTCTACTTTTACTTCTTGAACTGGACTATATGTAATTAACTTAAAAAAAGCTATTAATATAATTAATGCTCCGATGCCTAGTACTGTATTAGGTTGAGTTTTCCAAAGGTTAAAAAAAAATCTTTTCATTAATCTTTTACCCATCCTTTGTTAATCCATTTTTTAGAAACAATAGCTGGGGCAAAAGGTGTCCATAGAAAGTGAACTAAAAACCCTAATCCTCCAATCCAAAGAAAAGCAGAAGCTAGTAAAGATATTATTCCATGTCCCCATTCACCAATAAGAATAAAAAATATTGGGCAGAAAAATAAGCAGCCAAGTAGAACCATAAAACTATTAGTTTTTTTAATAGCCCCATTTACGGGATTTCTAAATGTTGCCATCTTCTTTTCTTTGTCAGTTAATTACCTATAAGTTTACATCGACTATCAATCGAGATTAGATCAAACTATTAATAATTCACTATGGAAGCGGAGTATTGTTAATAATGGTTAAATTAGACTTTTTAAGTACACTTTTCGGGTTCAACCCGAAGATAAAACTACGGAATGCAAGTACATTAGCAGGTACACTTTTAAACCATGTTTTAGTTATATCAATAGATTTCAAGCACTTTACTGAGTCCTCATAACCCGAAGGTCGGAAGTTCAAATCTCCCCCCCCGCCACCAATGATACAGCCTCCATTAGGGGGCTTTTTTTTCTTTTAATTCTTGGCTTTGAAGTCTCCAACTTTTATTTACGTCATTTTTCGCTTGTTCATATGCTAATTTTTTTCTTTTACATTCTTTCTCTTTATCTTTACCAACCTCTTCATACCAACGCTGATAGTTTATTTCTCTTTCTTTAGCTTTTCTCTCTTTTTCTTTAAGTTCAGATTTTATATTTTTTGAACAGTAGTTATATGTTTGTTTCGCACTAAATTCATTTTTTTCTCTTGAAGCTCTATCTCTGCAAATAGCTTTCTCTTCTTCAGACAAACCCCAAAAAGCATTAACAGTAGTAGGTAAAGAGAGTGCAGCTAATAAAGGTATTAATAATTTACGCATAAAAAAGAGGGTTTTATCCCTCTATGTTAGATCGACTGTCAATTTCTCTTATGCTCCTCCACAGGCGTTTTCCCCATAGCGACCATAGTGTATCTTTCTTATCATTTCATTCGTAATTGAATAAATTCTCTTACTTGAACATTATCTAAATAGTTAAAAGCTCCATAACTTAAAATCTTTGCACTATCAATTAAGACATAATCAATCCATTTATATCGAACAAAAAATAGCTTATTAGAATTTATTAGAGATCCTTTTGAATGG
>QCPG01000035.1 GCA_003212615.1 Prochlorococcus sp. AG-436-E22 | reverse complement strand
AAAAAGTTGAGGAAAAATCGCAAGAAACTTCAAAAATTAAAGTAGAGAATAAACTTTTACCCCTTAAACAGAGAGATGAGATTTCATCTTCTATCAAATATGGTAAAAATGATCCCTTTAGTTTTGAAAGCGGAGGAAATAATAATTTATTATCAAATTTAACTTTAAAGGGATTCATCTCAAATACAGAAGAGACATTTGCACTTATAAAATATTTAGGAGAAGAAGGAACAATTACTACAAATTCAATTGGAGGAGTCAATACTAAATTTTTACCAAATGGTGCAAAAGTAAGGAATTTTAATTTATTAGATTCTGAGATTACTATTTTATTTGAAGATCAGGAATTCATTATTTCAATAAACAATTAATTAAAATAAATCAAGGCTAATCTAAAAGTTATAATCATTTGCTTCAAATTAAAGTTAAATATATAATTAAACAATAAATATTGGTATATAAAATTGATCCAATATAAACTTAAAAAATTAAATAGGTATAATAGTGGTTTTACATTAGTTGAATTAGTAGTAGTTATTGGTGCTCTTGCTGCCCTCGGATCATTTGCAATACCAAGCGTATTAAATACTTTGAAATTATCTAGGGCAGAAGAGGCAAAAGCTCTTATGAATGCATATGCATCTGATTGCTTAGGTAAATATAGAATTTCAACAGATCCGGTCAAGTTTATAAATGAATCAGTCCCAGACGATATAGATAATGACAAGTTAAATACTCTAGGTTACAAAATTGATGGAAATAAGAGTAAATGTAGTCATTTAGCTATTAAACCTTTAAACGATAATGAGAATTTTTTATATGGATTTGACTTCAGAATTTCTAGTGAAGGAAAAGTTTTAAAAACAGGAACTCCAGCGGACAATCCACGTTCACTAAATTCTTGTAAAGGATGGGCTGGCAAAAATTGCGGTTTGTCTGAAGAGCAAAAAGCGGAGTTCGCAAGACTGGCTGAAATAGCTAAAAGAAAATCAGCATGCCTCTCTAAATATCAAGATTGGCTTGCCAAGGACAGTAGTGGAGAATCTGTAAGCTGGGATAAGACAAAAGAAACTTGTACAAAAAAAGTTTGGGCATTTGAAGGTACTCCTGTTAGTAGTCCTGAAGCAGTTGAGGCTGCTTTAAAAGCAAAATATGGTCAGGCTTGTGCTGAATGGAGAAAAAGCAAAGGAAATAATAAAAACTATATAAGTCCTAATGGCAAGTCAGAAACAAAAAATCCTGAATGTGGAGGAGTACCTTATTGGTTCCATTCTGGAAATGAATTTACAAGTAAAGCTGATTGGACCGAATATGACAACAAAGTCAAACAACAAGCTTGTGAATTAGATGTGAGTAATGCCAAGAAAAACAAAAAAGGTAGATATGTAATAACCCCAACTGATGGTCCTATCCCATGTGGAAATGTTTTTTATTTCTGTAATGGTGAACAAATGTCTACACCTGAGGCATATAAAGAGACTAGCTGCGGATCTCCTCCTCCTCCTCCTCCTCCTCCTCCTCCAAAACCAAAACCTCCCAAAACTGTCCCCGGATTGAGACCAGGAGACCCTCGAGTAAAGTGCCCAGGTACTAAACCAAGAAAATGTTATAGTTTAAAGTTCAGGAAATTCCTGCCTGAATGTAAGTGTTGGAGATAATTTAAATTGGACAGCAAGGTTACAGCTAATAGTGTAAGGAAATTAGTAGATAAATATTTTTCACTCCAGTGGTGTAGAGATAATCTTGTTGTGCCTTTGTATGTAGAAACATCTCTCCCTATGGAAGCAGGAATAATTAAAATTGCTATCGCTAATTATTCTTATCTTGGAACTATTGCAGAACCAATAAAGGCGAGATTAAGTCAGTCGGGTCAAAAATGCGAATTTGTTGAAAGATCACAAGAAGAGATACAGGAAATTTTAGATCTTGCTTCGGAAGAAAGATTTATTAGCGGAGATAGTATAGAGCTATCTCAATTTGATGAAGATGCAGTATTAGAGGCTATAAAAGCCACTTCAGATATCGATGAAGATAAGTTTGACTTTGAATTTGATGATGATGGAGATGGTCCCGTTGAAGAAGAAGATCTTGATTTAGCAACTGAGATGTTAGAAAGTAAAATTCAAAATGCGGCGGGAGCAATACTTATCAACTCAAAAAAAGACAATGTTTCAGATATACATATTGAGCCAAAAGAAGAAAAGTATAAAATTAGGGTTAGAAAAGATGGTGTAATGCAGAATTTCATGACTATGCCTAGAAAAGCTGGGGGGCAACTTGTAGCTTGTTTAAAAAATATGGCGAATATGGATATAGCGGAGAAAAGAGCTAGTCAAGATGGGAAAATCCTTAGGAAATTTGAAGGCAACCGAATGGAATTTCGTTGTTCTACAGTACGAATAAAAGATGGTGAAAAGATGGTTTTAAGAATATTAAATAGTGATGCCTCAGTACTAAATTTAGACACATTAATACATATTGAAAAAGTCAGAAATGATTTTAGAAAAATAATGAATACCACAAATGGGATCATAATAGTATCTGGCCCCACTGGATCTGGGAAGTCAACCACACTAGCTGCTGCTCTTAGAGAAAAAGACACCGGAGAGGTTAACATCGTTACAGCTGAAGATCCCGTTGAATATAATCTCGGAGGCGATATAAGCCAAGTCCAAGTAAATAAAGCTAAAGGTGAAAATTTTGCTAAATTATTAAGAACATTTTTAAGACAAGATCCCGATATTATTCTAATTGGAGAGACTCGAGATCCAGAAACAGCAGAATCATCTCTTGATGCTGCTGAGACTGGGCATCTAGTATTTACCACCTTACATGCGAACTCATCATGTACATCTTTAACAAGGCTTCTAGATATGGAGGTTCCAAAATATAAATTAAATTCAAGTGTTAGAGGAGTTTTAGCCCAAAGGTTATTAAGAAAAGTCTGTACAGGATGTTCTGTAAAAAGACCAATAAATGAAAATGAAGCAAGAGAATACAATATAAATATAAATACACCAGTTATGTATGCGAACAAATTAAATGCTGAAGAAAAAGCATCAAGAAAAAAAGAAGGGACTCTTTGTTCTAAATGTAATGGAACGGGTTATAAAGGAAGAATAGGTACTTATGAACTTTTAATTCTCGATCGAAAAATACAAAAAGCCTTAACTGATGGAAAAACCACAAGAGAAGTTGAAAATTTAGCTGTCAATGAAAATTCAATGTTAACTTTAACTCAATATGGGATAGAGTTAGTTAAAGAACATTTAACTACTATTTCGGAAGTTAAAAGAGTTTGCACCTCAGATTAAAAATTAATTTATGTCTATCGCAAGAGAAATAGTTGGTTTTGCTATTAAAGCTGGTTCCTCAGACATTCATTTAGAGGAAAATTCCCCCATAGCAGTTCGAGTTAATTCTGATATTAAAATAAGTCCTCAAGAGCTAAAGTCTGACGATATGAACAGCTTACTTTTGGAATTATTGGGTGAAGATAAATTAAAAGAATTTAATCAATCTGGAGATCTGGATACATCTATTGGTCTTGAGGGTTTATCTAGATTAAGAATTAATGCTTATGTTGCCAATGAAAAAAGATGTTTAACTCTAAGACTTCTACCAAATGATCTTCCAAAGTGGCAAGATTTAGGCCTCCCAGATTCTTTCATTAATTTAGCTAAGCTTCATAGAGGATTAGTCTTATGCACAGGACCAACGGGTTCTGGGAAGTCAACAACCTTAGCAGCATTTATTAATTGCATGCTTGAAACTCAATGCAGACATGTCTTAACTATTGAAGACCCTATTGAATTTATTTTCAATCATTCTGAAAATTCCATTATTCATCAAAGGGAGGTTAAAAGAGATACTAATTCTTTTTCTACTGCTTTGAGAGCAGCCTTAAGAGAAGATCCAGATGTTATTTATATTGGAGAAATGAGAGATCTGGAGACAATTCAACTTGCTATAACTGCTGCTGAAACTGGACATTTAGTTCTAGGAACTCTCCATACATCATCCGCAGCTAAAACTGTTGAAAGAATTGTTGATGTATTCCCTGCTGACCAGCAAGAACAAGCAAGACTTCAAGTATCCACATCATTAGCAGGAATAATGTCTCAAACATTATGTAAAAATACAAAAGGCAAAAGATCATTAGCATATGAACTAATGGTAAATACCCCAGCTATTGGAAATTTAATAAGAGAAAAAAAAGTAAGTCAGATATACTCTCAACTTCAAACAGGAAGCCAAGAAGGGATGAATACCTTAGAGCAATGCCTTAATAAATTATATGAAGAGGGATTAATAACTAAGGAAGAAGCCTTAGGGAAAGCCTCCAATAAAAAGGCTATAAATGACTAATTATGGCTGAATACGGGGCTCCAACGGCTGATAGTCAATCATCAAAAAGAACTCCCCCAGTTACCGTCTTTGGAATAACTTTTGGAGAGTCATCTTATTTGGACTACGAGCCAAATACAAAATTAAAGGTCCCTCAAGCAGACCTTTTAGTCTTTTTTAGACAAATGTCAGTAATGCTTACAAGTGGTGTCCCTTTAGCTCAAGGGCTTGAATTGTTGGCTGAGAACATGACAAACAAACAATTTGGGGCTTGTATCTTTGACATATCTAAGAAATTGGCAGGTGGTGAGGAATTATCTTCATGTCTTAATTCATACTCCAGAATATTTACGCCCATAACCGTAGGTTTAATAGAAGCAGGTGAAGCAGGAGGTATATTATCTGAAGTACTAGAAAGATTAGCTTTACTACTAGAAGCCAGAAGCAAGATCAAAGGTCAAATAACAGGCGCCTTAATTTATCCAGTTGCAGTATTAGTGTTAGCAGTAACTATTAGTCTTGCTCTTTTGATTTTTATAGTTCCAACTTTTGATGAAATGTTTAAAAGCATGGGTGCAACATTACCAGCACTTACTGGGTTTATGCTTACACTTTCTAAGCTTGTTACATCTGTAGGTTTTGCAATAGGTGCTCCTATTTCTATCTTTATAATTTTATATTTTTATAATACAACTTATAAAACCCAATCAGGCAGAGAGTTCTTTGATGGACTATTTTTAAAGATTCCTCTTTTTGGAGATTTATTATTAAAATCAGAGCTTGTTTCTATAGCTGACACTTTAAGCACACTTATCAACTCAGGTGTTCCTCTTGTAGAAGGGATACAAAGATGTATAAATGCCTCTAATAATGAAATAATTAAAATAGCACTAAGAAGATCAATTACATTAGTTACTCAAGGACAAGAACTGAGTTACTCATTAATTTCATCCAAGGTTATTCCAAGACTATTAGTCTCAATGATTAAAATTGGAGAAGAAACGGGTGCATTATCATTTATGCTCGAAAATCTTTCAAAATTTTATAAAAGAGAAGTAGAAGAAGCAGTAACAGTTTTAACTAAGGCAATGGAGCCAACAGTAATATTTGTTGTGGCGGCAATAGTCGGTACAATTGTAATCTCTCTTTATTTACCAATGTTTGATCTTATAAATCAAATGGGTTAATCAATATCAAGAAAAGTTGTATCCATCTTAAAACCATCTTTATTCTTTTTCTCATCCTCAATTACTGAAGAATTTT
>QCPG01000034.1 GCA_003212615.1 Prochlorococcus sp. AG-436-E22 | reverse complement strand
CTAAGACTATTAATGATGGGTTATTCTTTAAAAAGTTAAATTAAAAGTAATGGCAATTTCAAGAGGAGATCTCGTAAGAGTAAAAAGACCAGAATCATATTGGTACAACGAAATAGGTAAAGTTGCTTCTGTTGATGCATCAGGTATCAAATATAACTGTGTAGTTAGATTTGATAAAGTAAATTACAATGGCATAAGCGGTACTGAAGGTGGAATGAATACAAATAATTTTGCTGAAAGTGAATTAGAAAAAGCTTAAATAATTGCCTGAGTTACCTGAAGTCGAAACTGTTCGCAGAGGTTTAGAGCAAAAACTTAATAACTTTATTATTAAAGAAGTAGAAGTCTGTAGGGATTCAACTGTAGCTTTTCCTTATAACAAGGAAGAATTTATTAATGGACTTCAGAACTCAATTTTGAACAAATGGGATAGAAGAGGAAAATATTTAATAGCTGAACTAAAAAAATTTGAAAATGAGAATATTCAATTTCCTCTCGTAAACTCCTCTAAAAATAACGGTTTTCTTATCGTTCATCTTAGAATGACTGGATATTTTAAATTTATTGATAAATCTACTCAGCACTGTAAACATACAAGAATAAGATTTTTAGATAAGAAAAATAACGAGCTTAGATACATTGACGTAAGAAGTTTTGGCCAAATGTGGTGGATCAAGGAAGGATTAAACCCTAACAAAATAATCAAAGGATTAGGGTCATTAGGTCCAGAACCATTCTCTAAGGACTTTGATGCAAATTACCTAAAGAAAGTTATTTCGAAAAGAACAAAATCTATAAAAGCTGTCTTATTAGACCAAACAATAGTGGCAGGTATAGGGAACATTTATGCTGATGAAAGTTTATATTCTGCTGGTATATCACCTTTTAGGGAAGCTAAAACAATAAAGAAGAATGAGTTAATTAATCTTAAAGAATCAATTGTTAATGTATTAAAAAGAAGTATAGGTTCTGGGGGGACGACATTTAGTGATTTTAGAGACTTGGAAGGAGAGGATGGAAATTTTGGTTTACAAACAAATGTTTATCGGAGAACTGGTAAAGAATGTCGCAAATGTGGAAATTTAATTGAAAAGCAAAAAATTGCTGGAAGAAGTACCCATTGGTGTCCAAATTGCCAAGAATAAAAAAGGGCTTACTCAAAAAGAGTAAACCCTTTTAAATATTTTTACCTGGCATTGAGCTATTTTCTCAAGGGGCTACCCCCTAAATATTTTCGCCGCTGATGCGTTTCACAACCGAGTTCGAGATGGATCGGAGTGGGTCCACATCGCCATGAACACCAGGATAATGTGAACCTTGAGAACTGCATAGAAAATTATATAAATTAAGAAACAATAAATTAAGTTTATTTGGTCAAGCCCTCGGTCTATTAGTACTCCTCCGCTGCACTTGTTACCAAGCTTCCACGTAGAGCCTATCAACGGGTGTTCTTCCCGTGACCTTACTGGCTTAAGCCATGGCAATACTCATCTTGAGGTGGGCTTCCCACTTAGATGCTTTCAGCGGTTATCCACTCCGCACATGGCTACCCAGCGTTTACCGTTGGCACGATAACTGGCACACCAGAGGTGCGTTCCTCCCGGTCCTCTCGTACTAGGGAGAAATCCTCTCAATATTCCTGCGCATACACCGGATATGGACCGAACTGTCTCACGACGTTCTGAACCCAGCTCGCGTACCGCTTTAATGGGCGAACAGCCCAACCCTTGGGACCGACTTCAGCCCCAGGTTGCGATGAGCCGACATCGAGGTGCCAAACCTCCCCGTCGATGTGAACTCTTGGGGGAGATCAGCCTGTTATCCCTAGAGTAACTTTTATCCGTTGAGCGACGGCCCTTCCACGCAGAACCGTCGGATCACTAAAACCGACTTTCGTCCCTGTTCGACTTGTAGGTCTCACAGTCAAGCTCCCTTCTGCTTTTGCACTCAACGACTGATTTCCAACCAGCCTGAGGGAACCTTTGTGCGCCTCCGTTACCTTTTAGGAGGCGACCGCCCCAGTCAAACTGCCCATCAGATACTGTCCGCTTCCCGGATAACGGGTAAGCGTTAGAACCCTAGCTCTAAAAGAGTGGTATCTCACCGATGACTCAATAGTACCCACAAGCACTATTTCAACGTCTCCCACCTATTCTGCGCATTCAGAGCCCGAGCACAATATCAAACTACAGTAAAGCTTCATAGGGTCTTTCTGTCCGGGTGTATGTAGTCCGCATCTTCACAGACAATTCTATTTCGCCGAGCCTCTCTCCGAGACAGCGCGCAAATCGTTACACCTTTCGTGCGGGTCGGAACTTACCCGACAAGGAATTTCGCTACCTTAGGACCGTTATAGTTACGGCCGCCGTTCACCGGGGCTTCAGTCGCCAGCTTCACTAAAAGCTAACCAGCTTCCTTAACCTTCCGGCACTGGGCAGGTGTCAGCCCCCATACATCGTCTTGCGACTTAGCGGAGACCTGTGTTTTTGGTAAACAGTCGCTTGCGCCTCTTCACTGCGACCAGCTCTCGCTGGCACCCCTTCTCCCGAAGTTACGGGGCCATTTTGCCGAGTTCCTTAGAGAGAGTTATCTCGCGCCCCTCGGTATTCTCTACCACCCCACCTGTGTCGGTTTCGGGTACTGGCATTTGTGTATTAACGAGTATAGGGCTTTTCTTGGAAGCATGACATCACCAACTTCGCTGCCGTAGCAGCTCGTACTCACGCCTTAGCTCAAGATGTTTTCTCCATCTCTCAAAGCCTCGAACGCTTGAACCAGTAACCAACATCTGGCCTGGTTAGCCTTCTCCGTCCCCCTTCTCAATACACATCTGGTACAGGAATATTGACCTGTTATCCATCGACTACGCCTTTCGGCCTCGCCTTAGGTCCAGACTAACCCTCCGCGGACGAGCCTGCCGGAGGAACCCTTAGGGTTTCGGGGCATGGGATTCTCACCCATGTTTTCGCTACTCAAGCCGACATTCTCACTTCTATGCTGTCCACGTCCGCTTACGCTAACGCTTCACCCTACATAGAACGCTCCCCTACCATAAATAAATTTATCCGCAGCTTCGGTATAACGCTTAGCCCCGTTCATTTTCGGCGCAGGATCGCTCGACCAGTGAGCTATTACGCACTCCTTTGAGGATGGCTGCTTCTAGGCAAACCTCCTGGTTGTCTGGGCAATCCCACCTCCTTTATCACTTAGCGTTAATTTTGGGACCTTAGCTGGCGGTCTGGGCTGTTTCCCTCTTGACTATGGAGCTTATCCCCCACAGTCTGACTGCCTAGTTACACACAGGGTATTCAGAGTTCATATCGATTTGGTACCGCTTTCGCAGCCCGCACCGAAATGGTTGCTTTACCCCCCTGCTGGAGCACTAGACGCTACGCCTCAACGTATTTCGGGGAGAACCAGCTAGCTCCTGGTTCGATTGGCATTTCACCCCTAACCACAGCTCATCCGCTGAATTTTCAACTTCAGTCGGTTCGGACCTCCACTTGGTATCACCCAAGCTTCATCCTGGCCATGGTTAGATCACCAGGGTTCGGGTCTATAAACACTGACAAACGCCCTATTAAGACTCGCTTTCGCTGTGGCTCCACCATTTCCGGTTTAACCAGCCAGTGCCTATAAGTCGCCGGCTCATTCTTCAACAGGCACACGGTCACCCGATTAGTCGGGCTCCCATTGCTTGTAAGCTCACGGTTTCATGTTCTATTTCACTCCCCTCCCGGGGTTCTTTTCACCTTTCCCTCGCGGTACTGTTTCACTATCGGTCACACAGTAGTACTTAGCCTTACGAGGTGGTCCTCGCAGATTCACACGGAATTCCACGTGCTCCGTGCTACTCGGGATACAGCTAGGTCAACTTATCTTTCGATTACGGGGCTTTCACCCTCTGTGGCACGCCATTCAAACGTTTCTTCTAGACTTGTTGATCCATATTGCTGTCCCACAACCCCGATAGTCAAGACTATCGGTTTGGGCTATTCCCCGTTCGCTCGCCGCTACTGAGGGAGTCGTTATTTACTTTCTCTTCCTCCAGCTACTAAGATGTTTCAGTTCGCTGGGTTAGCTCGCACCAACCTATATATTCAGTTGGCCGTACATGGGGTTGCCCCATTCGGAAATTCCCGGATCAAAGTGTGCTTCCAACTCCCCGAGACTTATCGCAGGTAACCACGTCCTTCATCGCCTCTGTGTGCCTAGGTATCCTCCGTGAGCCCTTTGTAGCTTGACCAATAACTTCATAATTGAAGCATCAGCTTAATAGAATTGTTATTAATGCATTCGCACAAATAATAAATCTGCATCATTAAAGATGCTTATTGTCTTTAAAAATAATCTATGCAGTTGTCAAGGTTCTCTGAAAACAATGAAATTTATTCAATGAGTCCAGCATCTTAATAAAGATAATTAGGAAGCTAGATTCGTTCAGAATTTGATCACAACTCAAAAAATTTCCTTTCTCCAAATTATGGAAGAGGTGGTAATCAGTGGAGGTAAGCGGACTCGAACCGCTGACATCCTGCTTGCAAAGCAGGCGCTCTACCAACTGAGCTATACCCCCAACATAGAGATATGGGCCATCCTGGACTTGAACCAGGGACCTCACCCTTATCAGGGGTGCGCTCTAACCACCTGAGCTAATGGCCCAGGAAAAATAATGGGTGTGACCTAGAAAAACTTAGGAAATGAAATCCTTAAAGTAATTAAGAATGTGAGATACCGATCGACCTAAGGTGACAAAATAATAATATTAAACATTTTGTTGTCTCCCTGTTAGGAGGTGATCCAGCCGCACCTTCCGGTACGGCTACCTTGTTACGACTTCACCCCAGTCATTAGCCCCACCTTCGGCGTCCTCCTCCACAAGGGTTGGAGTAACGACTTCGGGCATGGCCAACTTCCATGGTGTGACGGGCGGTGTGTACAAGGCCCGGGAACGTATTCACCGCAGTATGCTGACCTGCGATTACTAGCGATTCCTACTTCACGTAGGCGAGTTGCAGCCTACGATCTGAACTGAGCCACGGTTTATGGGATTTGCTAGCTCTCGCGAGTTTGCTGCCCTTTGTCCGTAGCATTGTAGTACGTGTGTAGCCCAGGGTGTAAGGGGCATGATGACTTGACGTCATCCACACCTTCCTCCGGTTTATCACCGGCGGTCTTTCTAGAGTGCCCAACTAAATGCTGGCAACTAAAAACGTGGGTTGCGCTCGTTGCGGGACTTAACCCAACATCTCACGACACGAGCTGACGACAGCCATGCACCACCTGTCACTGCATTCCCGAAGGCACCCTCAAATTTCTAAGAGGTTCGCAGGATGTCAAACCCTGGTAAGGTTCTTCGCGTTGCATCGAATTAAACCACATACTCCACCGCTTGTGCGGGCCCCCGTCAATTCCTTTGAGTTTCACACTTGCGTGCGTACTCCCCAGGCGGAACACTTAACGCGTTAGCTACGACACCGAAGGGGTCGATTCCCCCGACACCTAGTGTTCATCGTTTACGGCCAGGACTACAGGGGTATCTAATCCCTTTCGCTCCCCTGGCTTTCGTCCATGAGCGTCAGTAATGGCCCAGCAGAGCGCCTTCGCCACTGGTGTTCTTCCCGATATCTACGCATTTCACCGCTACACCGGGAATTCCCTCTGCCCCTACCATACTCAAGCCTTTCAGTTTCCACTGCCATGATGGAGTTAAGCTCCACTTTTTAACAGCAGACTTGAAAAGCCGCCTGCGGACGCTTTACGCCCAATAATTCCGGATAACGCTTGCCACTCCCGTATTACCGCGGCTGCTGGCACGGAATTAGCCGTGGCTTATTCCTCAAGTACCGTCATATCTTCTTCCTTGAGAAAAGAGGTTTACAGCCCAGAGGCCTTCGTCCCTCACGCGGCGTTGCTCCGTCAGGCTTTCGCCCATTGCGGAAAATTCCCCACTGCTGCCTCCCGTAGGAGTCTGGGCCGTGTCTCAGTCCCAGTGTGGCTGATCATCCTCTCAGACCAGCTACTGATCGAAGCCTTGGTGAGCCATTACCTCACCAACTAGCTAATCAGACGCGAGCTCATCCTCAGGCGAAATTCATTTCACCAATAGGCATATGGGGTATTAGCGGTCGTTTCCAACCGTTATCCCCCTCCTGAGGGCAGATTCTCACGCGTTACTCACCCGTCCGCCACTAACCCGAAGGTTCGTTCGACTTGCATGTGTTAAGCACGCCGCCAGCGTTCA
>QCPG01000033.1 GCA_003212615.1 Prochlorococcus sp. AG-436-E22 | reverse complement strand
GTGGTAGGGGGTCAGCTCAGTGGCTGTTCACCTATGTAAACCCTTTCAGACATCTATTTCCTAATTCAGCTCTTTTTGCCGAACTTAATCATTGCGACAGGTAACCCAACAGTAATAACAACTCCAATAGGGATTTTGATTATTGGGATGCTGACCCTGCTACTATTCCCAAGCATGTAAAATAAAAGATTGATATTTGAAAAGAAATAATATGTTCATTATGATACATTTAGCAGAAGAAATAGGGCATAAGTGTATATTAACTATACAGAATCCGTTCCAAATTTCTGTAGGTTTAAGGTCTTCCCTCTCTTTCAACTGCTAATAATCCTCAGTTGAAAATAAAAACCTATTTAATTTTCAAGTATATTAAGTCCTAGTAGTAAGCGTTTCATCTATTCAACAAAGATTAAAGCCCCATTACCTTTATCCCATATACGATCAAACCACAGCCAACTAAGCAAGCGTTAATCAAACCCATTCCAACAGCACCTACTGTGATGATTCCCATTGATACTCCTCCTATAGCAATAAAGCCCATTGGAACGAGTCCAATAGCAATCACTCCTCTAGGAGCTATCCCTATGGATACAAATTTTTTAAAACTATCATTCATTGCACAAAAAAAGGAGGGTTTTATCCCTCCATTTTAGATCGACTGTCAATCGCTAAAAATTTGAATAAAGTTTGGATAAAAAATTTCGATTCATTTAGATCCCATTTATAGCTAGACATTAGATCCCTTATCTTTTATGGAATCTATTGTTGCTTTTGCTCCTCTTGTATCTTCTTAAGTCTTTCGTATTGAACGTGTAGAACACCTAAACGCCAAGCATCTTTCAATCCTTTTACCCCACCCATTAGTAGCTTTGCATCAGCAGGAGAATGAGACTTCATGTTCAAGAAATCTTTTTGCCAAGATTTTTCATCCCATTTAGCCATAAAAAAAGAGGGGTCTTATCCCCTCGAGTATATATCGACTGTCAATTATCTTCTACAAGATTTTACGTTGCTATAAATCAAGTATCCCAAAAATACAATCATTATTAGTTTGTATATATTGTCATAACTCATTCAATAATACCTTCTCTAAGGTCTTCCATCTTTAGTCTTATCTTCTGTATATCTTCCAACTCTTGCGGAAAAAATTACCGGGAATATTTCAATTCAGGAGTAAGAATATTATCAAGAGATTCAAATAGAAAGCTTTTGTTTTACAATTCATAACTTGTTTATAACTCTAAAATGTGAATCTAGTAATGCATTCAATTTTTCTAAAGCAAAGTTCTTGGATGCAAATTTTTATACTATGCAACAAGTAAACTAATCATTTTTTTATTTTAAAATAATTGTTCTATTCAATAAAATCATAATTAATAAGGTATAAATAAAATTAATTGGTTCATTTTTTCCTTTTAACTAATCCATAAATACATAAAATAGGGTTGACTATTAAAACAAACCAAAAAGGAGGTGGAGGGCCTCCATCAACAATTGTTCCAGCATTAAAAGTATTGAATA
The DNA here is from genome assembly GCA_003212615.1 of Prochlorococcus sp. AG-436-E22. Classification (GTDB taxonomy): domain Bacteria; phylum Cyanobacteriota; class Cyanobacteriia; order PCC-6307; family Cyanobiaceae; genus Prochlorococcus_A. Next base: position 4,733 of record QCPG01000033.1, on the reverse strand, counting down.
AAGCTACTGCTAACAAACAGGCCATTAAAGCTAGTTCACCAGATAAAACTTTTTTTATAGATTTTTGATCTTTGATAGAGCTTCCAATAATCAATAAAAAACCTATACCTAAATTACTAGCTGCTACAACATTGGCAGTACCTCTAACAATAAGCAATGTTTCATAAGATGCATTACCAGAAATAGTCTCTACAGAAAAAATTAGTAGGAAAAGAATTAATAATCCCAATAGAATATGAAGAATCCCAGTAGTTTTTAAAATATTTTGTAAATTCATGCAAAAAATGAGTTAATTAATTTTAATTTTATATTTACTGTAAATTTTTTAAAGGGTTTTAAGGTGTTGAATCAAAAACTAAGTATTTTCTTTAAATCATAAAAATCTATTATTAAGTTATTAATTTACGAAAATGGAAATAACTTTTAAAAAAGAAACTTCATTAGGTTTAGATTCTTTCGATGTTTTAGGTTTTAATTCCGAAGAGGAACTTGAATTAGAAATTTTAAAACTAATTAAAATGAGACCTGAATTTGAAAATAATCTAAATTAAGTTTTTAGAGGTACAAAAATTAAGCGTTTTAACTAATCTGAAACCCAACTTGTAATTTTTGTTGTGCTATATATGTGTCCTCCAGCTTCTATATTCTTTATGGTTTCTGGATCCGAGAATACATTCTTAGCTAGTCCTTCTTCAGCTTGATGAATAACAATAACTTCTTTAGGATCAATTAAACTTTTGCCGCGATAGAGTGGAGTTAGACCTACTGTTTTATGAAATGCATCTATCTCAGGACTATCAAACATTTTTACCCACTCTTCAAATGTATTTGAAAGTTTAAAGGTGAAAACAGTAGTTTCAATAGTCATAAAAAAAAGGAGCTAATTGCTCCTTATTGTAGCTTGGCTGCCAATCAAAAAAAATTGATTTAAAGTTAAAAATTAGCCATCGGCGGGAATTAAAATTGGAATATCTTTTGCTCCCATTGCTGCGAACCAAACTATTGCATTATCAGTTTTTGCATTACCCATTGAATGTTTTGGTGTCTTTGGACCAACTATCAAAGTATCCCCTGCTTTATAGGTAAGATCTTCAATTCCTTGCCTTTTAACAACTATCGTACCTCGCTCAACATTGCCTAATAATGAAATTGGATGAGAGTGGAGTGCGACTATCCCTCCCTCAGCTACCTCGACTCTTTGTAATCTTATTTCAGCTTTACCTTTTGCATATTGAAGAGCATCTCCATCCATAGTCTCAGAACCTAAAAAGACTTCTTTTACATTAACAGGAGATTTTGCAGCTATAGAAATACTTGGGTTGATTAGCATCAAAGCAAAGGCTATTGCTATGAAAAAAATCTTAAGCATGAAATTGGATTGCTAGAAAATTATTTAGGCTTATAGTATTTATTTTTTAAATATTTGTCAGTACCAGATTTAACTTATAAGTTTTTTATTAATGGTATTTGAATCAATAAAAAATGTTTACGAGTTGTGGAGTAGTTTATTTGATTTTTAAGAAAGCTTGCAATCAATAAAGTACATGGTTAATCTGTCAGTATTTAGGATCCTTTTCCCCATCGCTTATGGCGAAAATATAGGGTTTTAGTAAATTTTGGATAACTTTGTAATTTAGATTAATTATCCTTCAAAGTTCCTATTTAGGAAAGTGAAGGGTGGTATTGGGTTGAATCATTGGCATGAATGACTAAGAAAGAATCTTGGAAATCTTTGTCAAAATTTAAAATATGATTAAGTTACTAGTAGGGGTTGGATGCGGGCTTTTATGGCTGGACTGCAGACTCCTTGAATTTGATGTTAAAGCTTAATCTTTATTAATCTAGAAAATCATCTTTTACAAAAAGATAAAATGTATCTTCATGAAAAATAAACTATATAGATTGGAAGAAGAGGTTCTTTTAGATAAGCAACCTTTTTTTGAAAAAAATTTTATTCAGTTTTTCCGATGATTTTATTGGATAAATTCTTATGTGAAGGATGAAATCTAAGTTTATTTCTAAAATCCTCATCCCCCCAATAATGATCTTCGTAAAATGAAAAAACAGACATAGCTACGCCAGCTGTTATTAGTCCCCCCATAATCAAAACAAAATATAAAAGGTAATCTGAAGGCACCCAATTACTAGTTCCAAAAATAATTATACAAAGCATAATTTTTATAAAGATTAGATTTTTATATACCTCTATTTTCACAAAGGAAGATAATTTTTACTACCTGAAAGAAATACCCAATTTATAGGAACTTAAAATCTGAATATTTCATTTATTTATTAATTATCATGTTTCTTTAATTACTTATAATATTAATGAAATTCTTATTTAAGTATTTGGTTGATTTATCTAAGCTTAAAAAGCTTTCACCTTTATATTCTTATTGGCATTCAGATCAAAATGATTTGGATGAAAGCAATAGGTTATTAATTGCTAATAAAGATAGTCCAGCTTTATATCTGTTTGAGAAAGAACCTTATAAGTGGGAGATATTATTTCAAAGCAGTATAAGAGAAATAATAAACGGAGATTTATCTTCAATGAAAGGCTTACAGGTTCTTTTAAGTAGTCTTTCTATTGAAGTGCGAAAAAAAGTTTTAAAGGACTTACTGGTAAATAAAATTATTAATCAAGATTGTTTTGCAAAACTAAACAAGCCAATTGATCTGAAGTCAGAAACAAAAAGTAATTTACTTAGATTTCTAAGAATTTTATTGGCGATATTTACAAATCCTTATGGTATTGAATTAAGAAGAAAAAAAATTCATATTTATGAGAAAACTGGTTTTTTATTTAACTTTTTAAAGAATTTATATTTCAAATAAATATTTGTATCAGAGACTCAAACTTATTTGTAAGATTTGATATTTTTAAAGATCATCATTTAAATAAAATTTATTATGGCTAAAAAAGAAGGTAATGAACTTGCAACGGTAAAGGTTTATTTAAATACGAGCATAATTGCTACTTTATTAGGAGTTGGCTTTTTATCATCAACACTTATTTTTGGTGTGCTTTTCATAGCTCTAAAATAGAAAACTATATTAGTTTGGTTTAGTAAGAATATATAGGCTGTTACTTATTAATAAGTAATTAATACATTGCATTATCCAGAACTTTCATACTATCTTCTTTAGAAGTTTTTATTATAATGATCAAAAATCACCTAGATAATTACGAAAACAAAAAAGATGAGTTACTTAAACTATCTGTCAAAATATTACGGCAAGAAGCAAAGAAATTATCAGTCCCTTTGTATAGTCGAAAAAATAAGGCATTATTGGCTCACTTAATAATTAAATACCAAAAGAAATCTTTAATTGAAGAACAAACTAATAATGATAGAGAATTATTAGTTGATAAAAATTTTAAAATTAATTCAAAAGGTTCGAAAAATATAATTTCTGATGAAGATTCAAACTCGAAAAGTTTAGTTGCTAAATCATTCCCCGATTCAAAATTGAAAAGATTATTATCTAAGTCATTTCCAGATAAAAAAATAACCGTAACAGATAACAAAGATGGATCTCAAACAATTCTTATAAACTAATTTTTATAAAATCAGTTTTAATGAGTTAAGTCGCTATCAATAATAGTTTTATTAGTATTGATTGAATGTGCCAAGTATAGCTTGCTTATTTCTTGATCTTCGGAACTTTTATTCGCATCAATTGGAGCTTGCTTGGATAGAAACTCAATAGGACTTGAACCTTTCGGTTTTAAGTTTAAACCGCACTCCTATTCATGAGTACAAAAAACTTTTTAATTTATGAAGAGCTCTTCTAAGATACTTAGCTTGCTAGTTAATACATTTTTTCACAAATCCCAACCAATTAACGATTTAACTTTATCTAAGGAATCTCTTCCCTCGAATATAAAACCATGATAAGTTCCTTGAATTTCAACAAAATTAAATCTCTCTTTTAATGGATCTAATTATTTAAATCTTTTTTTAATTTTAAATCGATCTTGTAAGGGAATTAAATCATCTGAAGATCCGTAAATAAAATTTAATTTTTCATAAACTTTTTCAAGTAAATCTATAGGTGCAAAATCTGTATCGGTTTTTGGTGCTGTAACCCCTTCTCAATAAAAACAAAATCCAATAATAGAGATTTTCTGTCTTGGATATTTTTCTTTAACCTAATTTATAGCTGCAGAAATATCTTCAATAATATTTTTCAAAGTGGTTAAATTTTTATGATACTTGCCTAATTTAAATTCTTCTTCGCCATATGCCAAATCTAAGTTTGGAGCTGTTATGCCGTAAATAGCTAATGCTAATACAGGGACATTTTGTGCGGCTAATTTTTCAGAAAAACTTCTTATCCAATTATTTAACCCAAATACCTCTGGTAAAACTATGGATCCATATGCAAACTTATTCCCTGAATCTACCTACCTAGATCGAAGCGGTAAATCGTTACTATACATTATTTGTCCATTGACCTTTCATAAGTTCTTATTTAAAAAGTTTTAGTCATTCAAAAAAGAGGATTTAATTCTTCTAATTTTAGATCGACTGTTAATTAATGATTTTTCCTAATCTCAACTTAATATTAGTAATTATCAAATTAAATTTATGCTTAAATATTTCAGTTATAATTAACAAACAAATGTATTATTCAGAAACTAAAGTGATTATGGGTGGTTTAGCCCATGTTCCAATATTAATCTTCATAATAAATTTAATTAAAGGTAAGTTTGAATCTATAGCAGC
>QCPG01000032.1 GCA_003212615.1 Prochlorococcus sp. AG-436-E22 | reverse complement strand
CTTGTAATAAAAGATCTCCTAACTCCTCACATATGTTATCTGCATTTTTTTCATATATCGCATCTATAAATTCATTACTTTCTTCATATAAAAATGGGATCAACGATACATGAGACTGTATTTTCTGCCATGGGCAGCCCCAAGTTTTATCTTTTAATGCTTTGATATTAGATATTAAGATTTTAAAACTACTTATAGTCTCTAAATCGGAATTGTTTTCCAATTTATATCTATTGTTTGAGGACATAGAATATATTTTATTAATTAAATTTTGCCTCAATCATGAAATATTTAAATACTTAGTATAAATTTTTCAACTTCATCTATTAGAATGATCTATTATAAGGGCGATTAGCTCAGCGGTAGAGCGCCTGCCTTACAAGCAGGATGTCCCTGGTTCGAACCCTGGATCGCCCATTTATTATTTTTCTAATGACTGAGATCGTCAATCTTTCAATCAGTCAAAGTGCTGCTTCAGAACTATCTAGGCAAGCTTCTTTTGGAGGTTCTCCAGGAGTAATGTCGATTGATTTGCTAGAGGATAAACATTGTTCCGAAGGATGGATGCATATTAAATTAAGGCCAGGTAGATATAATGGATCCCCTATTTCAAGAACTGAAGGAGTAACTTTATACGCGGATGTAAAAAAGTTTAATTTACTGAAAGATTTAAAATTAGATTATTACGGTGATTTGAGCGGTGGTGGATTTCTTATTTCAACACCAAAAAATGCAAAACGTTGTTCTTGTGGTTCTGGTTTCAAACTTTTGTAGAATGGATGTGTCTTTTTTTGCAAACTAATATTATTTTCAATAATTAGCTGCTCTCAAGATAAAATAAACAAAAAGTTTTTTGAAATAAAATTTGCACATGACAGAGATGAATGATCAATTATCGTTAGAGAATTATTCACCTTTTGAAGTAGAGAAAAAGTGGCAAGAAAAATGGGAAAGTCTAAAGGCGTTTAGTCCTAACCCTGAGGATGATGGGGAGCCTTTTTGTGTTGTTATTCCGCCACCAAATGTAACTGGATCTTTGCATATGGGGCATGCATTTAATACGGCTTTGATAGATGTTGTAGTACGTTTTCAAAGACTTTTAGGTAAGAATGTTTTGTGTTTACCGGGCACTGATCATGCTTCAATAGCTGTTCAAACTATTCTCGAAAAACAATTAAAAAGTGAAGGCAAAACAAGCGAGGATATTGGAAGAGATGAATTTCTTAAAAGAGCATGGAACTGGAAAGAACAAAGTGGTGGAAGAATAGTTTCTCAATTAAAAAGGATAGGATATTCAGTTGACTGGACTAGAGAAAGATTTACTCTTGATCAAAAATTAAATGAAGCAGTTATTGAAGCTTTTAATATTCTCTATAAAAAGAATTTAATTTATAGAGGCGAATATTTAGTTAATTGGTGCCCTGAATCTCAATCTGCCGTAAGTGATCTTGAAGTTGAGATGCAAGAAGTAAATGGTCATTTATGGCATTTTAAATACCCTTTAATTTCTCAAAGTGGTGAACAGTTAGATAAGTACTTAGAAGTTGCAACAACCAGACCAGAAACTCTTTTGGGTGATACTGCTGTGGCAGTTAATCCTGATGATGATAGATATAAAGAATTTATTGGTGTCAAAGTAAAAGTTCCTTTCGTTGATAGAGAAATACCTATTATCGCTGATTCACATGTTGATAAAGATTTTGGTACGGGTTGTGTGAAGGTTACTCCAGCCCATGATCCAAATGATTTTGCAATAGGAAAAAGGCATAATTTAAAACAGATTAATGTAATGAACAAAGATGGAACTTTAAATATTAATGCAGGTATTTTTCAAAATTTAGATAGATATGAGGCTAGAAAGAAAATTATCAAAGAATTGGATAACTTAGGCCTTTTGACAAAGATAGAGGATTATAAACATACTGTTCCTTTTTCTGATAGAGGTAAGGTGCCAATTGAACCTTTATTGTCAACACAATGGTTTTTGAAAATGGATGATATATCACAAGGATGTCTTAATGAAATTGATTCTAAAAAACCATCGTTTATTCCTCCACGCTGGGAGAAAGTTTATAAGGATTGGTTAGAGAATATTAATGATTGGTGTATCAGTCGGCAATTGTGGTGGGGGCACCAAATACCAGCCTGGTATGTTTTAGATGAATCTCAAGACTCAATAGAACAAAATACTCCATATATCGTTGCAAGAAATGAAGAGGATGCCTTAATCGAAGCTAATAAAAAATTTGGATTTAATATTAAATTGGTTCGTGATAAAGATGTTTTGGATACATGGTTTTCAAGTGGTTTATGGCCTTTCTCAACCCTTGGTTGGCCAAATACAAATGATCCGGATTTTAAAAAATGGTATCCAAATAGTGTTCTTGTTACTGGTTTCGATATTATTTTCTTCTGGGTGGCAAGAATGACAATGATGGGGAATACTTTTACAAATAATATTCCTTTTCAGGATGTTTATATTCATGGTCTAGTTCGAGATGAAAACAATAAAAAAATGAGTAAAAGTTCAGGTAATGGTATTGATCCAATACTATTAATTGATAAATATGGTTCTGATGCTCTACGATTTGCTTTAATTCGAGAAGTTGCAGGCGCTGGACAAGATATCCGGCTTGATTTTGATCGGAAAAAAGATACGTCTTCAACTGTTGAAGCTTCAAGAAATTTTGCGAATAAATTATGGAATGCAACTAAATTTGTGTTAATTAATAAAACTTCTAATAATAATTATTCGCTTAATGAGAGTGATGAAAATTCTTTAGAGTTATGCGATAAGTGGATTTTATCGAAATTGAATCAGGTAAATATAAAAGTCGCTGCTTTGTTGAAAGAATATAAATTGGGAGAATCTGCGAAACTTCTATATGAATTTACGTGGAATGATTTTTGTGACTGGTATGTAGAATTTGCTAAACAAAGGTTTAATAATCAAGAGACTAAAAATAGACAAATATCTGAAAAAGTTTTAATAAAAGTGCTCAATGATATTTTGGTAATGATTCATCCTTTTATGCCGCACATTACTGAGGAACTTTGGCATGTGCTGCAACTAAAACCCGATAATGCATTATTATCTCTTCAAAAATGGCCAATTCACGAAAATAAATTTGTTGATAATAAGCTTGATAATTCCTTTCAGCAACTCTTTGAAATTATTAGGCTGATTAGAAATTTGAGAGCTGAATTAGGTCTTAAGCCATCAGAAAAAGGTCCTGTATATTTAATTTCAGACAATGATGAATTGATTGATTTTTTACAAACTTTAGTTGATGATATTCAAACCTTAACTAAATCTTCTGAAGTATTTATTTTTAAAACTAATGCTGTTGATAAAAAAGAGTTTGCTAAATCTTTTTCAGGGATAATTAGTGATTTAGAGGTTTACTTACCTTTTCAGGATTTTGTAAATATAGATGCATTAAAGGATAGGTTAACCAAGGATTTAAAAAAGGTAACTATTGAATTAGAAAATTTAAATAAGAGATTATCTAATAAAAATTTTGTTGATAAGGCTCCAAAAGATATTGTTGACGAATGCAGATTTAAATTAAATGAGGGTTCGGTACAAAAGGAAAGAATTACTAAAAAACTCGAACTTTTGAATTGAGAATGAATATATTTCTTGAAAATATTTATAATTTGTCTTTTTTTTTTAATACTGGTTTTGGGATCTTTTCGTTTGTTTGTATTTATATTTTAATTGTTTTATTAATACTTCCAGCCTCTTGGTTATCTTTATTATCAGGTTTTTTATATGGCTCATATTTAGGATCAATTATCGTTTTCATTTCCGCTTCCTTAGGAGCATCAGTTGCTTTTTTTGTATCAAAAAGTTTTTTTGCAAAAAAGTTAAAAAATCTTTTTAGCCGTTATCCAAAATTAAGTGTCATGGGAAAAGTAGTAGAAAAAGGCGGACTTAAATTAATTTTTTTAGCGAGATTATCGCCGATATTTCCCTTCAGTATTCTTAATTATTTTTATGGTTTGAATAATGTTAAATTTAGAGATTTCGCTCTTGGTCTTATTGGAATAATTCCAGGAACTTTTCTTTATTGCTCAATAGGTAGTTTGGCAAAAAGTATTCAGGAGTTAAAGAATGTGCAATCACCTAATAATTTATATATTACTAGCATTGGAATTATTTCAACTTTTTTAGTTGTATATTTCTCAGCTAAATACTCCAGAGAATATTTTGAAAAATCTTAAGAATTTACTCTTTAATATTCCAATCTCTAATTGATGCAATTAAGATAAACCACAAAAGCCTTAATTTACCTAGTAAAGTTTTGTTGGCTTCTAATTCGATATATTTTGCCTGTCCACAAGGTGTTTTTATAAAGTTGAAAACTGTTTTCTTCGTCATAAGGCTCTCAAAAAGTCCTGATAATTATTCTTATATTTTATAGCCAAGATTTTTATTTTTTTTATTTAAAAAACACATTTTTCTTTGACTACTTTGTTGAATATTATTTTTTACAATTTAAACTTTTTCTCCATCTTTAAATCCTCTAAAGCATTTAAATCTAGGAAACCTAAGACTAAAAGCCACGGCATCCTTTGACTTGGTTTTTGCATCAGCTCTGATTTCTACAAGTTGACCAACGAGATGATTACGTTTTGACCAATATTCTTCACGTTGGATATCACTAAATCCGCTTCCGCAACTAAGACGGTATTCATACCCATCATCTTCTCCTTCTACCAGGATTGCTCCCAGTCTCCCTTTGTTGCGACCTGTACCTTCTTCAACCGATACAACTTTTAAAGTGACTTCAATGAAAGGTTTTGCTTTTAACCAACTGTGTGTTCTTTTACATTCATACATAGCATCAGGATCTTTAATCATTACTCCTTCATAACCACCTTCCACAGCAGATTTATTCAGCTGTACAAATCTTTTTTGTCCTGCAATAGTGTCTAGATCTACATTTTCCCATTCAAGTGTTTGTATATGTTTTAGAAGCATAGAATGTTTTGCTACCCATTCTTTTACTAATAAACTTCTTTTTGTTTGACTAGTGTTCCATCTCCCTTGTTGAAAGTTTTCAAGGGGACATAAGTCAAATAGGTGGAGAACTGCGTCTTTGGTTTGTTTGCCATCTTTTCTATGTACCTGTTTCATTAAATCTTGAAAGTTAGCGCTCATCACTTCACCATCGAGTACTAAGTCATAAGGGGCTGGGTCTTCTTTTAAGGCGTTTTCTATTTCTGAGATAATATGACCAAAATTATGGAATTGTTTCCCATTACGAGAAAACATTTCTACTTTATTTTGTCTAATAATAGTTAAGACGCGTACTCCATCTAATTTGATTTCAATTTGCTTTTTTCCTATCATTTTTTTTTCATGATTTGCACTGTCATGAGCTAAAGGACAAGAAAAAATAGGAATAGCATATTTGGGAAATTTCTTAGCTATCTTGTTGATTGTTTTTTCAGATACACCACATCTAAGATCTTTAATTAAAACTCGTCTATAGAATCCATTCCACTCTTCTTTTGTTGCAGATTCCATAGCTGTAAGAATTGCATTGCGAGCAGCGTGACCAGTAAGTTCTCTTTGAATAAGATTATTGGCTAATTTTCTAAAATCTTCCCATAAAAAATTTTGACTTTTTTCAGTCTCTTTCTCAGGGACAATTTTGACACCAAAAGTTACCAATGGATCAAGTGCCATACGTATACCTTCAAAAAAATCATCTAGACCTTCTTCCATTGCTTCTGAGATGATTTTTTCTTTATCTAATCTACTTGGGTGTAATTCTAATTGATGTATTATTTCTTCTTTAAACAATTCTCTTTGCCTCACAAGATATTATTAATTCACTTTTGCTATTCTGTCTATTTTCCAAGCATTGTCAGTTTTTGCGAAAGTAAAATCTAATGGGAGCTCATCTTGTTTGTCTTCTGATTTTAAATTCAAAGTGATTATGATTTGATCTTGTTGGACTCTAGGTCTTCCTGATTTTAAATTTCTGTATTTATTGAGGTTTAAACTCGCTAAAAATTTCAGAAAGTCTTGGCGCTTAACATGAGTTTTATAAGTTTTTGTAGTCAAACCATAAGCTGCGTCAATTCTGCCAGCAGCTATTTGATCAAAAAACTTTCTAACTAATGGATTAATTCCTCTGGCGCTTATAACTAATTTGACTGCATTAAAAGTCCAAAAAGAAACTAGTACTGCACCCCCAACTAATAATGCTTTAATTCCGATATCTTTAACTAGTGTTGCATCCATGTTGATTT
>QCPG01000031.1 GCA_003212615.1 Prochlorococcus sp. AG-436-E22 | reverse complement strand
TAATTGTTCTTTATTCATCTATTCAAATAATAGAGATACAATATTAGCTGGAAACTCTTTAAAAATAGATTCAACTTTTGTTAGAGAAAAAGAGTTAAAACAGTTACTTTTACTTAATTCAAAAAAGAAAGACGATATTCTTCACGAAGGGACAGTAAGATCAGGAGATAGAATATCTTCAAATGGGAACCTATGCATTATTGGAGACGTTAATCCAGGAGCAATAGTTTCCGCCAAGAAAAATATTTACGTTTGGGGAAAACTCCTAGGGATCGCCTTCGCAGGAAACGGTGGGGATAATAATGCCTCTATTTCATCACTTTATTTAAACCCTTTACAGTTAAGAATTGCTGATGTCATAGCTATTGGACCAAAGGAAAAGCCCAGAAATTCTTATCCTGAAATTGCTTTAATAGATAATAAAATAATAATTATCAAGCCATACATAATAAAAACTTAAAATTAATCAATCATTTGAAATAAATTAATTCAAAGTTGATAAATTTAAGAATTACTTAATCTTTAAAATATTTAACTTTCTCAAAGTGGACTTATTATTTGGAAAATCCTTAAATTCGTGTCGAAAAATACTCGCACTATATTAATTTGTTCAGGTAAAGGCGGGGTTGGTAAAACCACTTTAACTGCAAATCTAGGCATAGCACTTGCCAACAGCGGAGCAACCACTGCAGTATTAGATGCTGATTTCGGCTTAAGAAATTTAGATCTTCTTCTAGGATTAGAAAATCGTATTATCTATACTGCTCAAGATGTCCTAGACAAAAATTGTCGTCTTGAACAAGCACTGGTAAGACATAAAAAGGAGACTAATCTTGCTCTTTTACCTGCTGGAGATCCTAGGATGTTGGATTGGATGAAGCCAGAAGACATGAAGAAAATCAGTGAGCTGCTTAGTGAAAAATTTGATTTTGTTTTAGTAGATTGTCCTGCTGGAGTAGAGGATGGTTTTAAGAATGCCCTTGCAGCTTGTAAAGAGGCTATTGTTGTTACCAACCCTGAATTATCTGCAGTACGAGATGCCGATAGAGTAATAGGAATTCTTAATACATCTGATATTGAGCCTATCCAGCTTGTAATCAATAGAGTGCGTCCCAATATGATGGCTAGTCAAGAAATGTTATCTATCGAAGATGTTCAAGGAATCCTTTCTTTACCGTTACTAGGTATTGTTTTAGAGGATGAACAAGTAATAATAAGTACCAATAGAGGAGAGCCACTAACACTTACAGATAGTAGATCTCCTGCTAAAAAATGCTATTTGAATGTTTCCCAGAGACTAACTGGAAAGGATGTACCAATTATTGACCCCAAAAATGAAGGTAAAAGCCTTAAAGATAAATTCATCAGATTAATGCAAACACGGGTTTTTTAAAATGATGACTCTCAGAGACCTTATAAACAAATTACTAGGAAGAGAAACGGCTAGCGCAAATACAGCTAGAGAAAGATTACAACTTGTTCTGGCTCATGACAGAGTAGATATGAGTTCCTTAACAACTGATCTTTTGGATAAAATGAGGAAAGAAATCCTTGATGTTGTTGCTAAATATGTTGAAATTGATTTTGAGGAAGTAGCAGTAAGTTTAGAGACGGAAGATAGAATGACTGCATTAGTAGCCAATTTACCAATCAAAAGAACTCTTTCAGGGGAAATTAAGTTTAAAAAAAATGATAAAAGTGATGAAGATCTACAAAAGTAATAAATTATAAAAAGCTAAAAAAATACTAATAATTGCTCCTCCTTAATTGTAAGATGTAATAAGGCCGGCTTAGCTCAGCGGTAGAGCAGCGCTTTTGTAAAGCGAAGGTCATCAGTTCAAATCTGTTAGCCGGCATTTTGAGATATTCAATTCTATTCAATATTTTTTGCCGAAAATAACAAAATAAAACCTATTAAAGCAATAATAGGAAATAATCTTATTTCAAGAACATACTCTAAAAAAGATGCAAGTGGTTCAAATATCCAATAAGTAAAAAATTGAATTAACAAAACAAAACACAATAATAAAAACATTACTGCTATTCCTGAATTAATACTTCTCCTTCTCTAATCAGTCTCCACTCTCCACTCTTATTCCAAGAAATTATAGTACTTGCTTTTCCGCTACCTTTTTCCCAAGGAACCGGTCCAAGAATATCTACGCTAGGAAAGTCTAAAGAAATTCCCTCAGCTTTAATTGATCCCTTGAAGCCCGAAATATTTGCACTCGATGTTAATAATGGTCCTGCTTCTCTCATAAGGGATTGAGCCATATATGAATTTGGAATTCTTAAACCTAGAGTAAAATTTTTACTTGTTAAGGTTGATTTTTTATTCTCTGAAACAGGAATAATCAAAGTTAAAGCTCCTGGCCAATATTTGGCAGCTAAATTTTCATAATCTTCTTTAGCAGATTCATCAACATAATCTATTAATTGTTCATTTTCTGCTCCCATAAGAATTAATGGCTTGTTGCTATCTCTTTTTTTTATGTCATAAATTATCTTTGAAAACTCTGGCAAACATCCAATTGCAGGTAAAGTATCTGTCTGAAAAATGATAGGCAAACCACTTTTAAGTTTCTCAAGAGCCGATTCTTTATTAATTACATTCATTTAAATTATAAACTAATCATAATTTATTTATATCTTCCAATTGTAAATCTTCCAATACCCGAAAAATCTTGTAAGACTTCTACAGATGTAAATCTATTCTCAAGAAACAATTGTCTTACGATTGATCCTTGATCAAAATGATTCTCAAGTATTAACCATCCTTTTTCTTTTAAGAATGATGGCGCCTTGTATATTATTTCCCGAATATGTTCCAAACCATCTTTGCCTCCTAATAAAGCAATTTTAGGTTCAAAATTCTTTACTTCAACCGGCAATTTTTTATATATTTCTTCAGGAATGTATGGCGGGTTTGAAATCACAAGATCTAATTCACCTTTTAAAGACTCAAGAGGATTCCACCAATGTCCGCAACAAAATCTCAAATTCTGCTGATTTGAAGAATTCATAAAATTTCTGGATGCAATATCTATTGCATTTTTATCAATATCAGTAGCAATTCCCTCCCATGAAGGATTTGACATTGCTAAAGCAATACTAATAGCACCTGATCCAGTTCCCAACTCAGCAAAAACTAATTTTTTGGAATTGTTTTCAAAAATCTTAAGAACAATGTCAATTATTAGCTCCGTTTCTGGCCTTGGAATTAGTACATTTTTAGAAACACTTAATTTCAGATCTCTCCAGAAAGTAAATCCAGATAGATATTGAATAGGTACATTACTTGTAAGATGATTATCCCAAACAGATTCAATTAAATCTAAGTTTTTTTGGAAATAAAAATTTCCCTCAGAGTTCAATCTAAGTAAATTAATTTCATTATGAGATATTCCTGCTATTGATTCTAATAAGAGATAAAGAGATTCTTTATCTCCCCCTTTAAATAATTGTTTCTTTTCCCACAATAAAAATTCTTTTGCAGAAACATAAAACATTAATTAATTAATTTAGCGTTTTGGTCCCAGTTTACCTTTACCAGAATCTGAGAAGAAGCTTGATTTTTCACCATCTTGAGTGGAGATATATAAACCTATTAGAAAAATAGTTGGTACTCCCACGAAAAGAAGACTTGCTATGAACCCAAAATTTGTTGTTTCCATTTAGAGTGACGATTTCATAATTAAATAGACTATAAACATTTAAATAGAAATAAAGTGAAAAAATCAATAAATTGACTCAACTGATTAACAGTCTTAAACAATTTAACGAGATAATTATTTATTATCAATCCTTTCTTTTAGTTCCTTTAAGTTAGAAGGAGGAGATTGAGGTTTTGTAAGTATTACTGCAGATGAATTAATTAGAGTTTGACATGCAAGTCTCCAATTTTTAGGTCTATTTTTAAGTTTCTCTTCTTCCATACTAGTAAGTGGACTGAAAGCATTTTTGCTTCCTCCTTCTATAGAAACGAAACAAGTACTGCATTGTCCTGCTCCACCACAATTACCCAACATTCCTTTAGGCCCATAAAGTTGTAATTTCTCTCTAATTATGAAATCCCTTAAATTTTCTCCAGTTTCACACTGAATATCAACTCCTTCTCGGATGAATCTAATAGTTGCCATTTTTGTAATTATTTTTCCTATTTTGGCGTTTTACTTTGAGAATTGTGACCAAAATATTAACAATTTTTAGCCGAAAATTCCTCGAAACTAAAGTAATAGAAATTGATTTGGCCAATTTTTACATGAAAATAAATTTATTTACAAAAATCCCTCAAAGACTAAAAAACCCTTACTATCGTGATGTTTAGCTGTTTATTCAGCATAGTTATCTAGAAATTAACCGATGGGATTGCCTTGGTATCGAGTGCACACAGTAGTTATTAACGACCCAGGTCGACTACTGGCTGTGCATCTCATGCATACTGCATTATTAGCCGGCTGGGCCGGTTCTATGGCTCTTTATGAATTAGCCATTTTTGATCCTTCAGATGCTGTTCTCAATCCAATGTGGAGACAGGGGATGTACGTCATGCCATTCATGGCAAGATTAGGAATCACAGGAAGTTGGAACGGATGGGATATAACCGGTGCTACTGGGGTTGATCCCGGATTCTGGAGTTTTGAAGGAGTTGCAGCAGCACACATAGTATTTAGTGGACTTTTGATGTTAGCTTCAATATGGCATTGGACATATTGGGATCTTGAACTATGGGAGGACTCAAGAACAGGAGAACCAGCACTTGATCTACCAAGAATTTTTGGTATTCACCTTCTTTTAGCTGGCCTTACATGCTTTGGATTTGGAGCTTTTCATTGTGCCAATGTAGGTATTTGGGTTTCAGACCCTTATGGTTTAACCGGTCATATTGAACCAGTGTCTCCATCCTGGACTGCAGATGGCTTTAATCCATTTAATCCTGGAGGGATCGTTGCGAACCATATTGCAGCAGGTCTATTGGGTATTATTGGGGGTATTTTTCATATCACAAACAGACCTGGAGAAAGACTTTATAAAGCGCTTAAGCTTGGAAGTTTGGAAGGAGTATTAGCTAGTGCTTTAGCTGCTGTTCTTTTCGTATCTTTTGTTGTTTCAGGAACAATGTGGTATGGATCAGCAACAACTCCAGTTGAGTTGTTTGGTCCAACAAGATATCAATGGGATTCTGGTTATTTCAAAACTGAGATAAATAGAAGAGTCCAAACAGCTATGGATAATGGTGCTACTAGAGAGGAAGCATACGCTTCAATTCCAGAAAAATTAGCATTTTATGACTACGTAGGTAATAGTCCTGCTAAAGGCGGATTATTTAGGGTCGGAGCTCTTGTTAATGGCGATGGCTTACCAACTGGTTGGCAAGGTCATATTACTTTCCAAGATAAAGAAGGTAATGATTTAGAAGTAAGAAGAATACCTAATTTCTTTGAGAACTTCCCAGTCATACTTGAAGATAAAGAAGGTAATGTAAGGGCCGATATTCCATTTAGAAGAGCCGAAGCCAAGTATTCGTTTGAGCAAACTGGCATTACTGCAACTATTTATGGTGGAGACTTAAATGGTCAAACATTTACAGATCCTGCGGTAGTTAAAAGATTAGCCAGAAAAGCACAGCTTGGCGAAGCATTTAAGTTTGACAGAGAAACTTATAAATCTGATGGTGTATTCCGAAGCTCTCCAAGAGCATGGTTTACCTATGCCCATTTATGTTTTGGATTGTTATTCTTATTCGGTCATTGGTGGCATGCTTCAAGAACCCTTTACAAGAACAACTTTGCTGGTATTGATTCTGACATTGGCGACCAAGTTGAATTCGGTCTATTCAAGAAACTTGGTGACGAGACCACTAGAAGAATCCCAGGAAGGGTTTAAACTAAACTTTATTATTTATTCTCATGGAAGCTTTTGCTTACGTTCTTATTTTAACTCTTGCAGTTGTTACTTTATTTTTTGCTATCGCTTTTAGAGATCCCCCTAAATTTGATAAAAAATAAAATTTTAAAACCCTCTTTCTCAGAGGGTTTTTTTTTATCTACTTTTCATAAGTGTGATATTAATCTAGTATTAGGGTTACAGATTTTCTTATTTCGCTATATGCAGTGTCCAACCTGTCAAAATACGGATAGCAGAGTTTTGGAATCAAGATCTGCTGATAGTGGGAAAAGTGTTAGAAGAAGAAGAGAGTGTCTAAATTGCAGCTACAGATTTACCACTTATGAAAGAGTTGAAACAATGCCAATTTCAGTTATTAAAAAAGATCGGAGCAGAGAATTATTTGATAAACAAAAATTATTTTCTGGTATATCAAGAGCTTGCGAAAAGACTAACTTCACTAGTGAAGCAATAATTAACTTTGTAGATGGAATTGAATCACAAATCATACAAAATTC
>QCPG01000030.1 GCA_003212615.1 Prochlorococcus sp. AG-436-E22 | reverse complement strand
TTGGAGGTGAGTGTCTTTTAGGAGATAAAGTAATCCAGTCATAGCTTCCTGATATTGAATTAACTCCACTTGTCTCAATATGAATCTTCATTGGCTTTTGTTCTTCTCCCATCGTCATTTTTTTGATGGCTTTGCAAAAATTATCCAAGTTATGTTGTAAAGGTTCTCCACCTGTAATAACGCAAAAAGATGCTCCTTTTTCTCTGGCAATTTTTATGCGATCTATTATTTTTTCAATTGATATAGAAGGGTGTTTTTTCTCGTCCCATGAATTCTTGGTATCGCACCACGAACATCCAACTTTACATCCGGCTAATCTTACAAAAAAAGCACTTTTTCCAGCGTGATAACCTTCACCTTGTAATGAATGAAATTGTTCGACTAAGGGTAAAAAATTTGTCATTTTCATTCAAAAAAATAAAGAATATTAATTTGATTGATTTAACTTATCTTGAGAGGCTTTTATTAAACCTTTAAATAAAGGGTGAGGTTTGCCAGGTCGTGATAAAAACTCAGGATGATATTGACATGCTAAGAAGTATGGATGATTTTCTAACTCAATTAACTCAACTAATCTGCCATCTGGTGATGTACCACTAATTTTGTATCCAGAATCTAAAAAACTTTGTTTGTAGTAATTATTAAATTCGTATCTATGTCGATGTCTCTCATAAATAACATCCTCATCATATAAGTTTTTTCCAGTTGTATTTTTTGTCAATCTACATGGATAAACTCCAAGTCTCATTGTCCCACCTAAATCAACTACATCTTCCTGTTCTGGTAATAAATGTATCACTGGATTGGGAGTGTTTGGGTCTAGTTCTGAACTAGATGCATTTGGAAGATTAGCTACATTCCTGGCCCATTCTATAACTGCACATTGCATACCAAGGCACAAACCTAAAAAGGGAATTTTATTTTCTCTTGCGAATTTTATAGCCGAAATTTTTCCATTTACTCCTCTATTGCCAAATCCCCCGGGTACGACAATTGCATCAACCTCATTCAAGTAAGTTTCTGCTGAATTGTTTTCTATCATTTCAGCACTTACCCAATGTAAATCTAATAAAGCCTTTTGTTCAATGCATGCATGTCTTAAAGCTTCAACAACGGATAAATATGCATCTCCAAGTTCAATGTATTTACCTACTAAAGCAACTTTGATTGGAGCTCCAGGATTTCTTAGGGTGTGTATAAGTTGCTCCCAATTTTTCAAATCACATTTTTTATCTTCAAGGTCTAAATACTTCAGGGTTTCTTTGCATAAACCTTCTTTTTTTAATGAAAGAGGTACAGAATAAATACTGTCTGCGTCTAAAGCTTCAATTACAGAGTTGATACTGACACCGCAAAAACCACTAAGCTTCTTTTTAAGAGCTTCATTGATAGATTTATCACTTCGGCATACAAGTAAATCTGGCTGAATTCCAATTGATCTTAATTCTTTGACTGAATGTTGTGTTGGTTTAGTTTTTATTTCGCCAGAGGTTTTGATGTAAGGAAGTAATGTTACGTGTATGTATGCAACATCGTTCCTATTGACATCATTTTTGAATTCTCTTATTGCCTCTAAAAAAGGTAGAGATTCAATATCACCAACTGTTCCACCAATTTCAGTAATTATAATATCTGCATTACTGTTGGCGGCTACTCGATGAATTCTTTCTCTTATTTCTCCCGTTATGTGAGGTATTACTTGCACTGTTCCACCGTCATAACTACCTCTTCTTTCTTTGTTGATAACTGCTTGATAGATAGATCCCGTCGTCACACTATTTAACCTAGTCATTGCAGTATCAGTAAATCTTTCATAGTGACCTAAATCTAGATCGGTTTCAGCCCCATCTTCGGTTACAAATACTTCTCCATGTTGGAAAGGGCTCATTGTTCCTGGATCAACATTTAGATATGGATCTAGTTTTAATATTGAAACACTATATCCTCTAGACTTTAATAATCTTCCTAAGCTTGCAGCTACAATTCCTTTACCAATGCTAGAAACTACTCCTCCGGTGACAAATACAAATTTTGACATTAAATATTTTTAATTAAGCACAGCCTCCTTATATTTTATTTAAACAAAAAAGTTTTAGAACATCCATATATATTCTTATTCATCAATTGTTATTTCAATATCTAATTCTTGTAATTGTGATTCAGAGACATTTGAAGGTGCATTTGTGAGAAGACATTTTGCTTGTTGATTTTTTGGAAAAGCAATGGTTTCTCTGATTGAATCTGCACCAATGATCAGCATGGTAATACGATCCAATCCAAACGCTATTCCACCATGAGGAGGAGCACCCATTTCTAAGGCTTCTATTAAAAATCCAAATTTTTCATCAATCTCTTTATCAGTAAGTCCAACCGTTTTCAGAACCTCTCTTTGTAAGTTCGCTTCATGAATACGTAAAGAGCCACCTCCTAACTCCAATCCATTGAGCACTAAGTCATAAGCATTTGCTGTAGAGCTCTCAATTTCTTTTTTCAAGTTTTCCGAATCTTTAGATTTTATATTTTTTGGAGAACAAAAAGGATGATGTAAAGCTTCATATCTATTTTCATCTTCATTTCTCTCAAACATCGGGAAGTCAGTTACCCATAAGAAATTCCATTTACTTTTATCAATAAGATTTAGGTCTTTTGCGATATATTGTCTAACCCTATCTAATGATTGATTGACAATTTGTTTATCTCCAGCTCCTAAGAGGATTAAGTCTCCATCTTTTGCTTCTGTGATTTTTAAAATATCAGCTATATGCTCTTCACTTAAATTATTTTTAATTGCCCCAATAGTCTCAAGCTCATCGCCTTTGACCCTTATAAAGGCCAAACCACCAGCTCCTGCATCTTGAGCTACTTGGAAGATGTCACCTCCTGGTTTAATTCTTACGTTGCTAATACTTGAATTGCCTCCTTTGACTGTTATGGATTTTATATAACCTCCAGACTTAATTGCCTTGGTGAAAATATTAAATCCAATATTACCTAATACTCCTCCTAAATCTTTTAATAACATTTGATATCTAGTATCTGGTCTATCAGTGCCGTAATTATCCATTGCTGCCTGCCATGACATTCTTGGAAAAGCATTATTAAAATTAATATTTAACACTTCTTTCCATATTTTTTTTATTAGCCTTTCATTAAAAGAAATTATTTCTTCTTCACTAATAAAGCTCATTTCAATATCCAATTGAGTAAACTCTGGCTGTCTATCTGCCCTTAAGTCTTCATCACGGAAACATTTTGCGATTTGATAATACTTATCTAAGCCCCCAACCATTAAAAGTTGTTTAAATAGTTGTGGGGATTGAGGTAAAGCAAAGAATTCTCCATTTGAAAGACGTGCAGGAACAAGAAAATCGCGAGCGCCTTCAGGAGTTGACTTTGTAAGTAATGGGGTCTCTACTTCTGTAAATCCAAAATTATCAAGAAATTCTCTAGCAACTTTAATAATCTTATGTCTTGTTTTTAAATTTTCTAGTAATTTTCCCCTTCTTAAATCAAGGTATCTATATTTTAATCTGAGTTCCTCTTTTGTATTTTCATAATCATGTATAGACACTGGAAAAGGTAAGTTGTTTTTAATTTGGTTGAGAACTTGCAAATCGTTAACCTTAAGCTCTAGCTCTCCAGTACTTAAATTTGTATTTATGGAATCTTTGGGCCTTTCATTAATAATTCCGCTAACCATTATTACTGTTTCATTTCTTAGAGTTTCTGCCTGTTTAAATAGATCTGCACCATCATCGGGGTTAATTGTTATTTGTAGAAATCCACTATGGTCTCTTAAATCAATAAAAATTACACCACCATGATCTCTTCTTCTATCTACCCATCCGCATAAATTAACTAATTTACCAATATCTGTATTATTGAGTTCTTTGCAAATTTTGTTTCTCATCTAACTATGATTTATTTATCAAAACTTATAATAATTCTTTAAGGGTAAATTTAGTTAATAATTTTTTTTATAAAACGCTCGCTTTGTTATTACCCCTTTGAATTTTTTGCCTCTTATTAATATTTGAACTTCATTATTTATTAAGGCATGCGAAGTATTGATGTATGCAAAAGCTATAGCTTGTTGTTTAGTTGGAGACCAACTGCCGCTTGTGATAGTACCAATATTTTCTTCACCTTTAAGAACTGCACAACCTTTTCTTCCTATTGCTTTACCTTCTATAGAGAGACCAACTAACTTTTTTTGAATACCTAATCTTGACTGGTCTTCAAGAAATCTTCTTCCAAAGAATTCGTGATTATTTTCTAGATGTACTAGCCAGCCTAACCCTGCTTCATATGGAGAAGTTTTGTCATTTATGTCTTGACCATAAAGATGCATGCCTGCTTCAAGTCTAAGAGTATCTCTAGCTCCTAAACCACAAGGGGCAACATTTTTGGAAATTGAGAAATCCCATAAATTAATTGCAGCTTTTTTAGATAAAAGTATTTCTAGACCATTTTCCCCCGTATAGCCTGTCTTTGAAAAGAAAATTTTTTCTTTAGGCGAAATATGTTCAAAAATTTTATATTCGCATCCAAAGTTAGGGATATGTGAGATCGAAGATTCAATCCATTCTTCAAATAAATCGAATGAGTTTTTTCCCTGTAGTGCTAAAAGTACTTTGTCTTTTTTAAAGTTTGTTATCGAAATTTCAGACATATTTAAATTATTTTTTATCCACTCAAAATCTTCTTCATATCTACTTGCATTAACTATTAACAATAATTCTGATATTTCATTTTCTTGTATACCAAGGTCATAAATTATTAAGTCATCTATTATTCCTCCTTTAGCATTGAGCATTATTGTATAAAGTCCCTGACCTTCAGAAAAGGAGTATAAATTACTAGGAAAAAGTTTTTGAATATAATCCTTTGGATTGATTCCCTTGATAGAAATCACACCCATGTGAGAAATATCAAATAATCCTGCTGAAGATCTAACTGACTCATGCTCTTTAATTAATCCTGAAAATGATATGGGCATTTCCCAACCTGCAAAATCCACTAATTTTGCATTGGATTCAACATATTTTGAATAAAGAGGACTTTTTAGCAAATCCATGAAATATTTAGTTTTTATTTAGTATTTTTACACTGTAGTTTAGAAATTTTTTATTGCATATTTTCTAATGACAAAATTAAGCTTCTCAGTACTTTGGCTGCAACTATGCTACTTACTCCGCTTTTATCAATTTCTGGAGATAATTCCACAATATCTGAAGCCACAATTCTAAGGTCTTTTAAAGTTTTCATTATTTCTTCAAAATCATTCCAAAAAAATCCTCCCGGTTCTGGAGTGCCCGTCCCTGCTAATAAACTGGGATCAAACCAATCTAAATCTATTGTTAAATAGATTGGAGACTTAGCGTATGGTAGAAGAGCTTGTTTTAACTCATGTGCATTTCCGCCTGGACAAAAGTTTACTAATTGGTTGTTGTTATGCATAATTTCAAATTCTTCTTTAGTCCCACTTCTAATTCCTACTTGCAAAATTTTTTTTTCAGGTAGCACTTCTAAGCATCTTTTCATAGTACAAGCATGACTATGTTCATTCCCTATATATGATTCTCTTAAATCTGCATGAGCATCAAGTTGAACCAATATCAAATCTGGATATTTTTTTACTAATGCTTCAATAGCACCTCTTGTAATAGAGTGTTCGCCTCCAAGCATAATAGGACTAAGGCTTTTACTAATTAAATAATTTGTTACTGATTTAACCGATTCAATAACGGACTTTGAGTCATTTTTATCAATTAGTATTGATCCAAAATCAACATACATCATATCCTCTAAGTCCTTTTTTATTTTTGGACAATATGTTTCTAAACAAGAACTGACTTGTCTTATTGCTTCTGGACCAAATCTTGCTCCTGGTTTAAACGAACATGTCCCGTCATAATTAACTCCAAATATACCAATTGAGCAATTCTCAGGACTTCTTTTTGCTCCCATATAAATTGCATTTTCTTTATCAAATAAATTTTCTGTCATCTTATGAATCTAGTTCTTTTACAATTTTATTTGGCATCATTTTGAATGCTGCATTTTGAAAATTTAAATTCCAAATTTCACATCCTTTTTCTATTTTTAGGACTTCATCATAAATTTGCTTTGATAAATTTAGATTTTCTGAAGAAGAGAATGTCCAACTCCAAATCCCGCTTGGATATATAGGCACAAAGGAATACATAGTTTCAGAAACTTTAAATATATTTTTTAGGGTTTTCAAAATATTTATGTGAATGTTTTTGAAGGATTCAGGAGATTCGCTTTGCGTTGCTAATATCCCTCTTGGTGAAAGAATTCTTTTACATTCTTTATAAAAAGAATTTGAAAATAATAAATTTGAAAATTCTGAGGGATCTGAACAATCTATAAATATAACATCGTAAAAATTATCTCTTGTTTTTTTTACCCATTTAACGCCATCATCAACATGTATTTCTAATCTTTTGTCATTCCATGATTCGCCTCCAATTTCTTTTAGAAATTTTTTAGATATTTTGATTACCTCCTCATCGATTTCTACTAGATCAATTTTTGATATTTGAGAATATTTCACGCATTCTCTTAAAGTCCCACCGTCACCACCGCCAATAATTAGTACATTAGATTTTTCGTTAATGCTACTTAATGCAGGATGCACAAGACACTCATGATAATATTTCTCGTCTTTTATTGATGTCATCCAGCAACCATCCAACATTAAAGCTTTCCCATAATATTCATTTTCAATAACAATAATTTCTTGATATTTTGAGGTTTTTTTAATTAGAATTTTCCCCTTCAGGCCGAATCTTGAGCCTTTATGATATTCATCTATCCATGTTGTAATATTTGTCATTTGCTTTTAGGAAGTTTTCCCGCCAGTTTTTGTTTGGCTATTTGCCAAAGCCTTTGAAAGTCTTTAGGAGTTTGTTTTTTAATATTATCTCCTGCATGCTCTTCGACGATTGAAAATCTGTCTAAAAATTTTATATTAGTTTTTTGAAGAGCTGATTCAGGATTAATCTTTAAAA
>QCPG01000029.1 GCA_003212615.1 Prochlorococcus sp. AG-436-E22 | reverse complement strand
GTTTTGTTTGTCACCGCTATGGCCCTTAACATATTCCATTACAAGACCATTAATTCTTAATTGATCAATTTTTTGCCACAAATCAAGATTTTGAACTGATTTTCCTGAGCTTGTTTTCCATCCATTTCTTTTCCAATTAATTATCCATTTTGTATACCCTTCTATGACATATTTACTATCAGTTCTTAATTTAAAGTCCTCTTTTAATTTATAGGTTTTTAATTTCTCAAGAGTTTTTATGGCTGCAGTGAGTTCCATTCTATTGTTAGTTGTATTTTGCTCGGAACCACCTATTTCTAATTCACTGTTGTCTTCAAAAATTATTAGACCACCCCAACCACCTGGACCTGGATTACCACTGCAGGCTCCATCAGTTGCAGCTTCAATTGCAATACTATCACTATTCATAATTTTGAAGCCGATATTAAGGTTATCGGCTTAAAAAATCAACTTTTACTTAAGTGTAACTTTACCGCCAGCTTCTTCAATCTCTTTCTTTAAAGATTCAGCATCTGCTTTGGCAATACCTTCTTTTACTGTTTTTGGTGCTGATTCAACAAGTGCTTTTGCATCTCCAAGACCAAGACCAGTTGCATTTCTTACAACCTTAAGGACTTTGATTTTTGCAGCTGCATCAAAGCTTTCGAGAACTACATCAAATTCAGTTTTTTCTTCAGCAGCGCCACCATCTCCATCACCGCCAGCTGATCCTGGAGCTGCCATTACTACACCTGCAGAAGCTGCAGCAGATACACCAAAAGCCTCTTCAATTTGCTTTACAAGCTCAGATGCTTCTAAAAGTGATAGAGATTTTAATGATTCAAGAATTTCTTCGGTTTTTGCGGACATTTTCTTAAAAGTTAATTAGGGTTTGAATTTATGATTCTGATTTTTCAGAATGTTGTTTAAGTGATCTAGCAAGTCCAGAAGGCACTTCATTGATAGAGATCGCAATTTTTGTTGCTACGCCATTTAAAGCGCCAGCAATTTTTGCCATCAATACTTCTTTGGATGGGAGACTTGCAATTTCTTTTATTTCAGAATCGCTAAGAAGTCTGCCTTCAAATAAAGCTCCTTTGGTTTCGGATTTTTTGGTGTCTTTTTGAAAAGATTGGATCGCTTTTACAGCACCACCAACATCTTCTTTAATTAAGACAAAAGCATTGGTTCCGGTCAGTAAAGATTCAAGATCGTTCCAATTACTATCTCCATCAATAGCTTTACGCATTAATGAATTTTTAGTAACTTTGCAAATGCCTTTAGTTGTTTGCAATCTAGATCGCAAATCTGACATTTCTTTGATAGTTAAACCTTTATAGTCAAGAACTACAGCCATTTCCGAATCGTTTAATAGAGATTTAATCTCTGTAACGATTTGTTGCTTATTCTCTAGTGTTCGGCCCATTGTTTTTTTTTGGATCGTAATTTAGGGAGAGCAGGAAATGCGGCAAAGTCCTTTTTAAAAGAGGCCGCTTTTATTAGATCCAAAAAGAAATAATTAAGACGAGTCCTCGGTAGGGATTAAAAATTTAGAATAACTAAATAAACCTACTTTCTTTGGCCGTATTATTGCACTTTAAATTATACTATAAAAGGTTAACCTTCAGGTTGGTAATCTTGAACGGCATTGATGTCAACTTGAACTGAAGGCCCCATAGTTGAAGTTACATAAAAAGTTTTCCAATACTTTCCTTTGGCCCCACTTGGTTTATTTTTATCAATTGCTTCTTGTAAGGTTTTTAAGTTGTCAAAAAGAGCCTCTTTTGTGAAACTTGCTTTTCCAAAGCGGACATGAACTATACCCGCTTTATCTGCTCTAAATTCGAGCTTACCAGCTTTGAATTCTTTTATTGCATTAGCAATATCATTAGTTACTGTCCCAGCTTTAGGATTAGGCATTAGACCTCTAGGTCCTAAAACTCTTCCTAATTTTGCAACCTTTGGCATCATATCTGGAGTTGCAATAAGTAGATCGAACTCCATATTCCCTTTGTTGATGCTTTCCACAAGATCTTCTTCTCCAAATAAATCTGCACCAGCAGCCTTAGCTTTCGATACATTCTCACCGCTTGCGATTACTGCAATTTTGATGCTTTGGCCAGTGCCATGCGGTAATGCAACAGTGGTCCTTAATTGTTGATCAGTATATTTTGGATCAATCCCTAAACGTATATGTGCTTCAATAGTTTCATCAAATTTCGCATTAGCATTTCCCTTGATAATACTAAGAGCTTCGAGTGGGGCGTAAATGCGATCTTCTATCTTTGTTGATAGAGCCGCCATTCTTTTTGATAGTTTTTTCATAGTAATTTTGGGTGCAAACGGTTATTAACTAACCTCCCCTAAATAGTGAGCAATTTTGTCTTGAACTCAATCAGTAATAGAGACGCCCATATTACGAGCGGTACCCTCAATTACTTTCATTGCTGATTCAACACTAGAACAGTTTAGATCAGGAAGCTTAGTTTTGGCTATTTCTTCTAATTGAGCTTTACTTATATTCCCAACAGAGCCTTTTGCGGATTCGCCTGAACCTTTCTCTATACCAGCGGCTTTTGTTATTAAGACGGAAGCAGGAGGTGTTTTTGTAATAAAAGTAAAGCTTCTATCTTCAAAAACAGAAATCTCAACTGGAATGACAAAACCTGCTTTATCTTGTGTCCTTGCATTGTATTCTTTACAAAATGCCATGATATTGACACCATGTTGTCCTAAAGCTGGACCTACAGGAGGAGCAGGATTTGCTTTGCCTGCTTGTAGAGCAAGCTTAATAACTGCAACAATTTTTTTTGCCATTAGATTAGATAATTTAAGCTGAGGTAGAAAATCATGATTTTACTCGATAAACAAGAACAATTAGAAATTAATTTTGTTTATTGATTTGGGAGAATTCTAATTCTACAGGAGTCTCGCGCCCAAATATTGAAAGTAATGCTTTTAATTTATTTCTTTCCCCAGAAACTTCTATAACTTCTCCCTGGAAATCCTTAAATGGACCACTAGTTACTATGATTCTATCTTTTTCTTCAATATCTAACTTGATTACAGCTTTTTTCTCTGATGCGCGCTTAAAGATTCTATTAACTTCTTGTCTGGATAATGGTCGTGGTTTAATATGACCTCGTGATCTTCCGCTACCTCTACCTTCGTCAGCACCAACAAAGTTAATTACATTTGGAGTACTTTTTACAGCCATCATTGTATCTTCATCTAAAATCATTCTTACGAGGACATAACCTGGAAAAACTTTTTCTTCAGTAGTTTGTCTACTTCCATCTTTTTTTAATTTAATTCCAGGAGTTTGGGGAATTTCAATTTCAATGATTCGATTATTAACTCCTAAAGTTACTGCTCTCTGCTCAAGCGTCGCTTTTACTTTTTTTTCACAGCTTGATGCCACTTGAACTGCATACCATCTTGCTATGCTTGTATTTGCTTTTGAAGAAGCAATGTTTGTAGTCAATTCATTACTCATTTTTTTCTGGAAACTTAATTAAGATCTTTGTTGAAATGGATATTCAGGGGATAATTCAACCAAAAATTTGCGAAGACGCCCATCCATAGAATCTGCTGACAGATGCTATGGCTGCTGCAGAGAAGGATACCATAATTATAACCGCAACCGATTCACTAAAAAGTTGTTGTTTGTTTGGCCACACGACAAGTTTAAGCTCATCGTAGGTGGATCTTAAAAAATTATTCTTTTTTTTAGGCTCTTCAATTTGAGGGGAATCTTTTTTAAGAGGTTCTTGATTAGTAGTAGGACTTGTCACAAGTTTTTTGAATTAAGCTTTACGCTTTAATTTTTATTTTAGCTTATTGATATACTACTCAGTTAGGTCTGAAAAGAATCTCATCCTTTTTAGCGGGGTTAAGTTTAATTGTGATATTTTTTTTGTTTTTAAAGTTATCCTCTAACAGTTTTGTGGCTAAGGGATTTTCTATCTGTCTTCTAAGTTCCCTGCTAAGTGGCCTAGCGCCATATTCAGGTTCGTAAGAATCTTTTGCAATTTTATTGATAACTTTTTTGTCTATAGCGATATGTATTTTCTGTTCAAGAAGCAGGTTTTTTAAATCTTCTGTTTGTAGAATAATTATTTTTTGCAGTTCATCAATCGATAATGGATCAAACTTTACTACTTCGTCAATTCTATTTAAAAATTCCGGTCTAAAAATTGAAGACAATGTATTACTAATGGAATCATCTAGAGTTTGTTGATAATTTTCTAACTTTCCCTCACTTTTAGAAATCTTTTGCGAATACTCCAGTATAGATTTACCAGCTAGGTTACTTGTCATAATGATTACAGTATTTTTGAAGTCTACCGTCCTTCCTTGAGAGTCCGTTAATCTACCTTCATCTAAGACTTGTAAAAGAATATTAAAAACTTCTGTATGTGCTTTTTCTATCTCATCAAGAAGTATTACTGAATATGGTTTGCGTCTTACGGCTTCAGTTAATTGTCCTCCCTCTTCATAACCAACATAACCGGGAGGAGCTCCCAAAAGTCTTGCTACGGCGTTTTTCTCCATATATTCACTCATGTCTAATCTTAAAAGTGCTTCTTCTTCATCAAATAAAGCTGATGCAAGAGATTTTGCTAGTTCTGTTTTGCCAACACCTGTAGGACCCATAAATAAAAAAGAACCAATAGGTCTTTTAGGGCTTTTCATGCCAACGCGAGCTCTTCTAATTGCAGCAGAAACAGCTTCTATAGCTTTTTCTTGTCCAATAACTTTTTCACTTAGTTCTTTTTCTAGATTAACTAATTTCTTGCGTTCATTTGAAACTACTTTAGCAATTGGAATGCCTGTTATTTTTGAGATAACATCAGCAATATCATCAGGCTCAACTTGAAATTTAAAAGGAAAATTTCTATTTCTCTTTATTTTATTAAAGTTCCCTTCAACTTTTTGTATTTCATCCTCTATTTCACTTAACTCTACTTCAAGCTTTTCTAAAAAATCCAGATCATTTGCAATCTCCCAATTATATTGATCTTTAATTTGTTTGGTTAGCTTATCTTCTTCTTTCATCAAAATAGATAATTTCTCCATTTCTTGGCGCAAATTATTCCAATTGTCGAAAAGAACTTTCAATTTTGCCTCTGATTGTTGCCTCATATTCAATAGTTTTTCTTGAGATTCGATATTTTCTCCTTGCAAATTATTCAGTTTTTCATCAATATTATCCAGTTTGTTTTGCTGGTGGAGAATTATTTGAGGCTTATTATTAAATTCGATTTTTAATTGTGCAGCTGCTTCATCAATTAAATCTATTGCTTTATCAGGAAGACATTTATCGCTGATGTATCTGTCGGCCAATTTTGCAGAATAATTTACAGCCTCTTCAGAAATTCTTATGCCATGATGTGATTCATATTTCTTTTTGATTCCTTGCAGTATTTTTGCGCTCAATTCTACTGAAGGTTCATTAACAGTTATCTTTTGAAAGCAATTATTCAATGCCTGATCTTTTTCAATAGTTTCACGAAATTTCTCAGGTGTTGTTGTCCCAATACATCTAATTCCTCCTTCAGCTAGTAAAGGTTTTAAGATATTACTAATGTCAGTAGTAGATCTGTTAGAACTTAATATTGAGTGAATTTCATCAATAAATAAAATCATTCCTTGGCTTGGATCGTTTAGTTCCTGCAGTATTAAGCTTAGTCGTTCCTCTAGTTGGCCTCTAAATTTTGTCCCAGAAACTAAAGCACCTAAGTCAAGTGAAATAATTTTAAAGTCTTTTAAAGAATCAGGAACTTTTTTGTCTACAATTAATTGTGCAAGTAATTTTGCAATTGAGGTTTTACCAACTCCTGGATTGCCGATAAGTATGGGATTATTTTTGTTGCGTCTGCAGAGTACCCTCATTAAATTATTGATCTCATTTTCTCTTCCTATAACGGGATCGAGTAAGCCTTTTTTAGCTGATTCTGTTAAATCTTTTCCATAAATTGAAAGAGCATTTTCATCTTTTCCAACTTGTTTTTTGGTTTCAATTTGAAGTTCACTTTTAGGTAATGGAACAATAGCTTTTTCAAATTTTTTTTCTTTAACTAAAGTCTCTATATTTGATTCAAAATTAGATTGATTATTGATCTCAATTACGTTCTCATAATTAACAGAATCTTTTGATTGATTAATATTTGGAAAAAACTTTAATTCTTCCTCTAATTTTTCCATTGAAAGATTGCCTTCTTCAAAAACATAATTACCAAGTCTTAAATCTCTTCCAAGAGCAATTAGTAAATGCGGAATTTCTATTAATCTCGATCCCCATTGAATTTTAATCTGATTTGCATTATCTAATAAAATTTCTAAATCTTCTCCGATAGTAAAAATATCTGACTCATTTGTCGGTGTTTCTTCTAGAAAATCTTCTGTTATATCTAAAACTGTATCTTGGTCGATTGATAATTTTTCAATGAAAGCAAAGAATTCACTTGATGAGAACAATGTATGAATTATGTGTTCAATATTAAATTCGCTATGATCCCATTTTTTTGCGGTTTCTTCTCCTAATAGAAGTAGATTCCAACTTATATCGCTAAAAAGTTCAGGACTGGATGTAAGTGTTTCTCTCATAAACTATAAAAACTATAGTTGGTTATTAATGAATATTCTAAATAGGATCTGCATTAATAATCATCCAATAATTTTCAAATTGTAAGATGAAAGTAAAAAATATGTTTATGTAAGGGGTTGTGCGGACTTTGAAATTCATAAAACTCTTAATTCTTATTTAAGTTGTTCTGAAATCAAAAAATTATATTTGGTTAAAATATATATTTCAGATATTAGCCAAATAGATCAGCTATTAATAGGATTTAAATAGTAATAATTAAATTGTGAAAGAAACTATTGATTTTCTTATTGATACTATTGAAGCGAGGCAAGTCCTTGATTCAAGAGGTAATCCTACTGTAGAGGCAGAAGTGTTTTTGGAATGTGGGGTAAGTGGTAGAGCAATTGTTCCTAGCGGAGCCAGTACTGGTGCTCATGAGGCACATGAATTAAGAGATGGCGGTTCAAAATATATGGGCAAAGGTGTTTTAAATGCTGTTAATAAAATTCATGAAACAATATCGCCAGCTTTATGCGGATTGTCAGCGTTAGATCAAATTGCTGTTGATAACTTAATGATTGAAATTGATGGAACTTCTAATAAGTCTAACCTTGGAGCAAATTCAATCCTTGCAGTAAGTCTTGCAACTGCCAGAGCATCAGCAAATGCTTTAGACATTCCCCTTTATAGGTATCTTGGAGATCCATTATCCAATCTTCTTCCAGTCCCATTGATGAATGTGATTAATGGTGGTGCTCATGCACCAAATAGTCTTGATTTCCAGGAATTTATGCTTGTCCCACATGGAGTTCAAAATTTTAGTGAATCATTAAGAATGGGTACTGAAATTTTTCACTCATTAAAATCATTACTTGATAAAAAAGGTCTATCTACTGCTGTAGGCGATGAGGGTGGATTCGCACCTAATTTATCATCGAGCGAAGAAGCAGGGGATTTATTATTAGAAGCAATTCAAAAAGCTGGATTTACTCCTGGTGAGCAAGTATCTTTAGCTTTAGATGCTGCTAGTACTGAATTTTATAGTAATGGAATTTATAAATATGAAGGGAAAAGTTTAAATAGTTCTGAAATGATTTCATATCTTTCTAGATTAGTTTCTAATTATCCAATAGTTTCAATAGAAGACGGTTTAGCAGAGGATGATTGGGAGGGTTGGTCAGAATTAAATAAAGAATTAGGAAATAAAGTTCAGCTTGTAGGTGATGATTTATTTGTTACTAATACGGAGAGGTTAAGGAAAGGGATTATGGAGCAATCTGCTAATTCAATCTTAATAAAGGTAAATCAAATTGGAACATTAACTGAAACTTTAGAAGCGATTGAGTTAGCCAAAACTTCAGGTTTTACAAGTGTTATCAGTCATAGAAGTGGTGAAACTGAAGATACTACAATTGCTGATTTATCTGTTGCCACAAGATCTGGTCAGATCAAGACCGGCTCTTTAAGTAGAAGTGAAAGGATTGCTAAATATAATAGGCTTTTAAAAATTGAAG
>QCPG01000028.1 GCA_003212615.1 Prochlorococcus sp. AG-436-E22 | reverse complement strand
GCTAAACATGAAATGAATGTATTGCCATATGGGGAGTCTTTTTGGAGATCTCTTAACTCAAAAACAATTGTTTATGATTTAATCTACAATCCTGCTCCAACTCATCTATTGAAATTTAGCGCCAACAAAGGATGCATGACTATAGATGGTTTGCAAATGCTTGTTGCTCAGGGATTGAAATCATTATCATTTTGGACAAATGGCTTAGAGGTACCTTTTCATATTATGAATGACGCACTCAAAAATTATCTTTAAAATAAATGATGCTAATTTTCAAGGAACTGCACATCATGATGTATCGTTAAAGATGCACAGACGCTCATCACATCAATTTATGAGCCAAAGACCTTGTCTGCAACTATGAACGATCAACAATCTTATTACGAAACCATGTACATCCTCCGCCCAGATATAGCGGAAGATGAAGTAACTAACCACATTGATACATACAATAAGCTTTTAGAAAAATTTGGCGCTACAATTCTAGATAGTCAAATGAGGGGTAAAAGAAGATTAGCCTATCAAATAGCAAAACATAGAGAAGGTATTTACGTCCAACTAAGTCATCAAGGTGATGGACAACATATTTTCAAAATTGAAAAAGCAATGAGACTGAGTGAAGATGTTATAAGATACATGACCGTTAAACAAGAAGGACCTTTACCAACTCCAAGACCTTCTAATAAGAATTCAACTCAAGCAGATGATAAAGAGAATCCAGACACTAAAGTTGAATCTAAGGATAAACAACCCGTAGTAAGCCCAGATACTGCAACTTCAAAAGAAGATGATATTGAAACCAAAAAAAATGCAGAATCTTAAATATTAATTTTTTGTTTTTGAATTTAACTCAGCCCATATTTTATTAGACATACCCCACATATAAATAAAACCCTCTGCTAAAGAATGATTAAAAACATCGTCTTTGCTATAAGTTGCTAACTCTTCCCTATAAAGTGAATTATTTTCAGACATTCTCCCAATTACTATTGCGTTACCCTTGTAAAGTCTAATCTTTACTCTTCCATTAACTGAAGTTTGAGTCGATGAAATAAATGCATCTAAACTATCTTTAAGAGGTCCAAACCAAAAACCTTGATAGACTAATTGACCCCATTTTTTTTCCACTATTCCTTTAAAGTCGACAACATCTGGGTTTAATGTAATACTCTCTAATTCTTTGTGAGCTTTGATTAAAAGTAAGAGACCAGGTGTTTCATATATCTCTCTACTTTTAATTCCTACTACGCGATCTTCAATCATATCTATTCTTCCAAAACCATATTTACCGGCAAGATCATTAGCTTTTTGAATAATCTCTAATGGAGTTAAAATTTCATCATTAATTCCAACTGGAACCCCATTTTTAAAAACAATTTCTATATCTTCAGGGGAATCAGGTGAATTATCAATTGATGATGTCATCGCAAATATATCTTCAGGTGCTTCTTGCATTGGGTCTTCTAAAATCCCCGCTTCAATACTCCTACCAAGTAAGTTAACGTCTATTGAATATGGTGATTTTTTTGATACTGGTGCAGGAATACCAAATTGTTCTCCATACTCTATTGCCTCTTCCCTACTCATATTCCACTCCCTTGCAGGAGTAATTATTTTCAAATCAGGTCCTAAAGCATTAATTGCTAAATCAAATCGAACTTGATCATTGCCTTTACCAGTACATCCATGAGCTACCGCATCAGCATTAACCTCTCGAGCAATATTTACTAGATTTTCAGCAATTAAAGGCCTTGCAAGAGCTGTAGATAAAGGATATTTATCTAAATATAATGCGTTTGCTCTAATAGCTGGAAAAGCGTATCTCTCAACAAAACTATTAACTAAATCACCAACGATTGATTGAGATGCACCAGAAGTTAAAGCTTTTTGCCTAATAAGTTCTAAATCCTCGCCTTGTCCAAGATCTGCTACAAAAGTAACCACTTCTGAAATTCCATATTCATTCTTTAAATATGGAATACAAACGCTCGTATCTACCCCGCCAGAATACGCTAGTACAACTTTTTTAACCTGCTGCATCTAAATTTGCTCCATAAATTTAAATTTTTAACGTAATTAAGAATTTGAAAACTTTTTAAAAACTAATATTATTGTAACTAAAAGAGCTGGACCAAAAACTAGTAACAAGAGAAGAAAGTTATTAATTATTAAAACATTAGGATTCAAGTATCCAATAATTTTAAATAATCCAGACAGCAACAATGAAATTAGCCAGATAAAAAAGTATTTTAAATTTGCTTTATCAAACAAAGTTTTTCGTGTGCATCATTATGTATTATCTTATATATAGAACATAACCTTTAATGGACTCAAATAAACTAAAACTTAGATTAGACGATATTTCTGAAGTCAACCCTGCTTTAACTTGCTACCACAGAGATGATCCAGCTCCTGTTTTACCATTAAGAGATGAACCTGATCTGCTTTCTTGGCTTGAAAATACAGGAAGACTTGTTATGGAAAAAGATGGAGATTCACAAGAGATTAGTACAATAGAAGAAGAAGAACTTTCAGCCCTAATGGGAGAAAAGGAAGATTATAAGACTGAAGAAGACCCTTCAGAAGATGATTGGGAAGATTAAAAAGTTTAACTTTAAATCGTTATTAATATTAAATATTTTTGCTTTAATAGTAACCTCCTATTTTTTTAAAAATTTTATTCTTATAGGAGTTTTCGCATTATTTTTTTTTATTTCTTTATTAACAACCAAAAAAGGTCTAGAAATAATCAGAAAATTAAATTTACTTCAAAATATTAGAACTGAAGGTCCTTCTAATCACTATAAAAAAAGTGATACCCCAACAATGGGTGGGATCTTAATGATAGTCCCTTTTTTAATTTTTCTTTTGATAATAACTATAAATTTCGGTTCTCTAAAATTATTTCTTTTATTACTAACTATTTTTGGTTTCTTTATTACAGGGTTGTTAGATGATTATTTAAGTATTAAAAACAAAGAAAATACAGGGTTAAAAACAAAAGAAAAATTTATTCTACAAAGTTTAATCTCAATAATTTTTATATTTCTAGCCTATGAAAGAAATTTCATAAATCCATTAATAGAAGTATCTGACTCCTGGGGAATAAATATGAGTATTTTCATATTGCCAATTTCTTTTTTAGTAATAGTTGGCATAAGTAATTCAGTAAATTTGACCGATGGACTAGATGGATTAGCAGCTGGATGCAGTGGGATTGTCTTTTATGGATTAGGAACAGAAATATTAATGAAAGAACAGCAAGAACTTTTTGTTTTTAGTATCCTATGTTATTCAATGTGTGGCATATGCTTAGGATTTCTCAAGTACAATAGTTATCCTGCAAAAATATTTATGGGTGACACAGGATCTCTAAGTATTGGCGCAATTCTGGGTTCTATAGCGTTATTAACCGATAGCGTTTTTACCTTATTTATTTTCTCAGGAATATTTATTGTTGAATCATTATCAGTAATTATTCAAGTAGGTTTTTTTAAAATTACAAAAAAATTATTTCACAGAGGTAAACGCATATTTTTAATGGCTCCACTGCACCACCATTTTGAACTTAAAGGAGTTAAGGAACAAACAATAGTTGAAATTTTTTGGAAAATCAACATTTTACTTGTAATTTTAGGTATAGTTTTAAAAATCAATCTTTAAAAAATTTGTTATGAGTTTTTTTACATGGAAAGATAATGGATTAACAAGTGACTGCTCAAGTCTTGATGCAATGGCATCAAGATTTGAAGAAACTGCTAACTTAATGAAAAAACTATCTAAGAAGGGCTTCAAACTTAAGAAAACTCATAACATCCAACAAATTCTTCACCCTGATCCTGAAGTATTTGATCAATGGGGTTTTATAAGTGAAGAACTTCCTTTTAAACAACTCTGTTTAATATCGGATGAAGAATAACTATTTGACCTTGCAAGCTCTTTTGTGAGTATTGATAAATAATTGCGTACATGAGTGTTCCAACTAAAGTGCCTATTAACACCCTCAATTCCATTTCTGCTCCACAATTTCCACTGATTATTATTAGAAATTCCTTTTTCAAGCATAACTTTCAACTCATTAATATCAGTAACATCTACTAGAAGTCCATTTTCACATTTTGAGCGAATTTCTTTTGGTCCTCCATCATTTGTTGATATTATTGGCAATCCACATGAAGAAGCTTCAAGAAGGGTTAAACCAAAAGGCTCTGTTAAAGCTGGATTTACAAATACACCACCTCTGCTAGCAGCCCACCTATATAAAGAAGGTATCTGACTTGGAAGATGCTTTTTTGGATAAGCTACCTTTCCATACAAATTATATTTGTCAATCGTTTCAAAAATATTTTGGAATACATCTTTTTGTTGAGGGTCCAGTTTTGAAGTACTATCTCGACAACCCAAAATTAAAATTAAATTAGTTTTTCTTTTTAATTTTTCAGATCTTCCATATGCCTCAATCAAAGAAGGAATATTTTTTCTTCGTACAGCTCTAGAAATAGTCAATAATGGAGGTTTAGTAGAATCCTTTAGAAAAGGTTTCATCATATTGTCAATATCAGCTGTCTCTGTTGTTGAGTGAATATGGTGAAACTTATTATGATCAACACCAGGCGGAATCACTTTTGCTTTGTGAGGTGAAAAAGAAAAATATTGGGAATATTGATAAACTGACTCTTGTTTAGTGCTTGTAACAACAATATCTGCGGACTTTAAAGCTTTTTCTTCTGCCTCAATTCTTTTACTTATGGAATAAAGCTTTTCTATTTGATTAGTTTTTAAACCAGTATCAAGCAATTTCCTCTTTTTTTCTCTTCCTAAAGAATGACCAGTAAAAATAAGTGGAACGTTTAAAGATTTACTTAGTTTAACTCCTACATATCCAGCATCTGCATAATGTGCATGAATAAAATTAGGCTTTGTATTTTTTTTATAATAAGAAATAAGGCTTTCAGTTAAATGATCTAAATAAGGCCAAAGCAATTCCTTTCTTAAATATTTATTAGGTCCAAATTTAAATCGTAAAATTCTAACTCCAGGTTCTACAAATTCTTCTTCTTGAGAATATTCATCGTCTACTTTAGAGTCGATGATTAAACGAGTTACTAAATCTACTTGGGCAACTTCTGAAGTATTAGCCAAGCTTTTAACTAACTCTAAAACATATTGTGTTTGCCCTCCTGTATCTGCATCCCTTCCTAATTCAAGATTTTTAGAACGTATAAGGCCATGTAAATGTAAATGTAAAAATTTAAGTCTCATTCAGCACATCCTCCGATCAACCGCCTTTAATACAAATAAGATGAATTGCCCAGAAAAAATCTTAAGAAAGGATTATAATTTAAAAATTTTTAAGTTCAAGAATTTTTAAAAACCAGTTACTGCAGCTGTTTATACACCCTTCAAAGGGAATATCGCTTTGCTCAGATAATTGAAATACAAAGAAATGCAACAAAGATTTGTTATTTGAGAACCCTTTTAAGATATTTTGCTGTATGGCTAGTGGGATGTTTAGCTACATCCTCAGGAATACCTTCTGCAATAATTTCGCCGCCTTTATCACCTCCATCGGGTCCTAAATCAATGATCCAATCTGAACATCTAATAACATCTAAATTATGTTCAATAACAATTACTGAATTACCTTTATCTACCAAACGTTGTATCACATCCATTAATTTATGAACATCATAAAAACTTAACCCTGTAGTTGGTTCATCAATCAAATATAAAGTTTTTCCAGTAGCCCTTTTTGACAATTCTGTAGCTAACTTAACTCTTTGAGCCTCTCCACCAGATAATGTAGGAGCTGGTTGACCTAATTTGACATATCCTAAACCGACATCTACCAATGTAGATAATCTATCAGCAGCTTGAGGTATTGCAGAGAAAGTTTCTGCAGCTTGTTCAACAGTCATCTCTAAAACATCAGATATATTGAAACCTTTATATTTAACTTGAAGAGTTTCCCTATTAAAACGAGCTCCTTTACATACTTCACATTGAACATACACATCAGGTAAAAAATTCATTTCAATAACATTGACTCCCTGACCTTTACAAGCTTCGCATCTTCCTCCTTTCACATTAAAGCTAAATTGACCAGCCTGATAACCTCTTGCTTTTGCTTCTACTGTGGCAGTAAATATCTGCCTTATAGGATCAAAAGCACCCGTATATGTAGCAGGATTTGATCTTGGAGTTCTACCTATTGGAGATTGATCAATAACGATAACTTTGTCAATTGCCTTTATACCCTTTAACTCTTTTACACCTTGAGGAAAAGGGACTTTTAAACCTAGAGAATGACATAATGCAGGATGAAGTAATTCATTTATCAAAGTGCTCTTCCCACTTCCACTCACACCAGTTACAGAAACTAATCTTCCTAAAGGAAATTCAACAGAAATATTTTTTAAATTATTTTTAAAGCAATTATTTAAAATTAAACTTTTTTTTACAGATGATCTACGTTCTTTTGGAGTAGGAATCGACTTCCTACCACTAAGATAAGCTCCAGTTAATGACTTTTCTGAATTTAAGACATCTTGATAAGATCCTTTAGCGATAATTTCCCCACCATAAACACCTGCCCCTGGACCAATATCTACTAAATAATCTGCAGATTTCATAGTATCTTCATCATGTTCAACAACAACCAAAGTATTTCCCAAGTCTCTTAAGCTTTTTAATGTTTCTAATAATCTGTCATTGTCTCTCTGATGCAAACCAATACTTGGTTCATCTAATACATATAAAACGCCAGTAAGACCTGCACCTATTTGTGTAGCCAATCTAATACGCTGAGCCTCACCACCAGACAAAGTCATAGCTGGTCTATCTAAAGTCAAATAATCTAAACCTACATTAATTAAAAACTGCAAACGTAAACGAATCTCTTTTAATACC
Organism: Prochlorococcus sp. AG-436-E22; assembly: GCA_003212615.1. Classification (GTDB taxonomy): domain Bacteria; phylum Cyanobacteriota; class Cyanobacteriia; order PCC-6307; family Cyanobiaceae; genus Prochlorococcus_A. The sequence goes on along the minus strand of QCPG01000028.1, from coordinate 1,376 downwards.
AATTCACCTATCTGCTTTTGTTTTTCTGATAAAGATATATTTTCTTTCTTTGTCTTACCTAAACCCATGATGCGCTCTACGTGATTTAGGGTTTCAGAAACGCTTATAGAAGTTAAGTCAGTAATGTTATATGGACCAAGTTTAACGGCCAAAGCCTCAGGTCTTAATCTTTTTCCAGAACATGTCTTACAGGGAACTAATTCTAGATACTTTTCTAATTTTTGTTTAACTGATTCTCCATTGGCTTCATTCAATTGCCTTTCTAATATTGGCAAAATTCCCTCAAAAGGCCTTTCAAAACCACTAGAAGTTTTAAAACGACTATCAGCTTGAATTAATATTGGTTTATCTGATCCCAAAAGTAGAACTTGTTTTTGCGAATCACTTAAATCTTTCCAAGGAGTTTTTAATTCAAAACCATAAGCTTGTCCAACAGAATAAAGTAAAGAGAAGTAGTAAGTATTATCTTTCTCACTCCAAGGAGCTATTGCAGCATAAACAGGCAATGTTTTATCAGGTATAACTCTATCCGCAGTAAATTTTTTTAAATAACCAATCCCATGACAATCTGGACAGGCACCATATGGGCTATTAAAAGAAAATAATCTAGGAGAAAGTTCTTCAACAATAGAGCCATGTACAGGACATGCATAATTTTCTGAGTAAAGTTTTTCTCTCTCTAAGTTAGAAGGTAAATTTTCTCCTTTTTTTGGAACAACTTCTACTATTGCTAAGCCATCGCCTCTTTTGAGACAAGTTTGTAGAGAATCATTTAATCTTTCTTGTATTCCTTCTCTTGCAATTAATCTATCAACTACAACCTCAATATTATGAATGTGATTTTTATCTAATTCAATACTATCAGCAAGTTCTCTTACCTCTCCGTTGATTCTTACCCTAGCAAATCCTTCAGCAGCTAGTCCACTTATTAATTTTGTATGTGTTCCTTTCTTACCTCTTACAACAGGAGCCAACAATTGGTACCTTGTTCCCTCTGGTAAAAGAAGAATTTGATCCACCATTTCATCAATTGTTTGAGGCGCAATTGGAATCCCACAGTGGTGACAATGCGGCTCACCGGCACGACCAAACAATAATCTTAAATAATCCTGTATCTCTGTTACAGTTCCAACTGTTGATCGAGGATTATGACTTGTAGATTTTTGATCAATTGAAATAGCAGGTGATAAACCCTCAATATTGTCAACATCTGGTTTATCTACTTGACCCAAAAATTGCCTTGCGTATGCCGAAAGACTTTCAACATATCTTCTTTGACCTTCAGCAAAAATAGTATCAAAAGCTAGAGAACTTTTACCACTGCCACTCACACCTGTAAAAACTATAAATTTATTCCTAGGTAGAGAAAGATCAAT
>QCPG01000027.1 GCA_003212615.1 Prochlorococcus sp. AG-436-E22 | reverse complement strand
AAAAAGAATTAATTTTAAAAATAATCTCACTCATAAAAAAAGCGGAATTTAAAAGGAAACAGGCTCCTCCAATTCTAAAATTAAGCAGTCAATCATTGGGAAGTGACTGGAGAGTTCCCATAGCAATATCTTATTAATCATTATTAGAAATTTTTTGAATTTTTTGAATTTTTTTTAAAGGCCGTTTAATTGACTTAAGATTGATACCTTTTTTGATAGCAATAATTATTCCTGCAGCTTCTAAATAATTATTTACCTCAAAAAGATTAGGATAATCATAAAACTCATTAGTCACTTTTAATGTATTTTGATTTTTTACAGAGATAATATTCAAACCTTTTTCAATACCTGCTAGTACTGCTTCTCCACCTAGTGCCCCATTAGGAACAACAATAGATTCAATCTGATCAGCGTGAAGTGAGATTGATTCATGCTTAGCAGGCAATTCAACAATGTCAGGTGCATTGCTTAAACCAATCAGTACTGATGGTAAAAAGGTGTATCCTATTTCTTCTGCAGCTGCACGAGGATCTAAATTTTCATTCAACTCAATTGGATTTAAAGCTGGTGCGTGAGCACAGGGAACTTTTAAGAATTTGCTTATTAAATGACTTATAATTGCTTCAACTCCAGAGATAGGATCAACCCCTTTTCCCTCTCGATAAATATTTGTTTTTGAAGAATCTGAATCATCTGGAAATTTTGCCACAATTGCTATTGCCGTAACTCCTTTTTCTATTAAACATTTTCCAGCATCAATTAGAGTATCAGGATTTTCAATTGTGCCACCACTCATTTTTGACGAATCAGAATCAATAACTATGTTTAATGGCTTTTGTGTAACCACATAAGAATGAACATTAATCCCTAAAGTAGAAACACATGCATCAGCAACTTGTAAATGTCTTACTAATATTTCACTTTCAATGGCTGAATCAAAAATTATCCCAATTTTCTGTTGCTTTACCCTTTTTAAAGCGATTTCTCCTTTAGCAAGTCGGTCTAAACTATAACCCTCAACATAAAAAATATTTTTATCTTTTTCAGAAAGAGTACCACCATTCATAACATTTGGATGAGTAATTAAACATCCACTTGCCGATGCTAATAATTTAGCGGTAGGAAGTGCATCCCCGGCAAAACCTCCTACTTCACAACCAATACCAGTTGGAACAATGAATATTGTTGGTGATATTTCCATTAATAAAAATATTTCAATATATAGTCTTTAATTAGCTAAGACCGCTTTAATTTTAAGTTTTTTTGTTCCAAAAGAGTCAATAGAATTTTGAATATCAACAATTGACCATCGAATTACATCACCTTTTTTTTCTAAATTTGCAATGATAAATTCCCTTAAATTTTTTAATTTTATTGAGACTGGCCAATCTAAATAAAAATCAACTGAACTTAATTTCATTTTTGATATTTACCAAATTGATCATTATATAAATCATCTTCAACCTCTTTACCAATAACAATATTCAAATCTGACTTAGGATATGCCACACACAAAAGTGCAAAGCCCCTTTCCCTCAAATCATCATTTAATCCCATAGCATCTTCTTGATCTACAGATCCTTCCAAAATCATGGATGCACAATCTGTACAAACTCCTGAACAACAAGTACTTGGTAAATCTATTCCATTCATTTTTGCCGCTGAAATAATATCTTGATCTTCAGAACATAAAAAACTAAAAGTCTTTTGCTCAAATTGAACTTTTATATTGTATTCAGGCATATCCTAAATCTTATTGCTAAACTGCTGAACCTCCTACGACTTCTAATATTTCTTGAGTAATAGCTGCTTGTCTGGCTTTGTTATAGGTTAGATTCAAAGTACTTGCTAATTCTTTAGCATTATCACTAGCATTATTCATAGCAGTCATCCTGCAAGCGAGTTCTGAAGCTGCCGACTCTTGAAGAGCTCTTAGTACCTGATTCTGTAAATATAACGGTAATAATGAATCTAATAATTGATCAGGACTTTGTTCAAAGACAATATCTGAAGGTAACTTATCTGAATCACTTTTTTCAATATTTGATTTTTCAACGAGTAACTTACTATCTTTAGTTGTTAATCTAAAAATTTCATCATTTTCATCTGCAATACCTTGAGGGTCTAATGGCAACAATGTTTGAACTACTGGTGAACAGCTTACAAGAGTGATGAATTTAGTATAAATAATCTCTACCCTATCAGCATTTTCGGATAAAAATTCAGCTAAGACTTCATTAGTTATCCCTTCAGAGTCTTTTGCTGTTGGTACTTGTTCTAATTCTTTGAACGTACTTTTTATTACATATCTATCCTTTCTATTTTGAAAATATCCAATAGCTTTCTTACCTACCAAAATTAAATTTGGCTGATACCCTTGTTTGACTAATTCTGCGTATCTTATTTCTACCTTTTTTATTATATTTGTGTTGTAACCACCGCACAAACCTCTATCCGCAGTTATGCAAACCAAGCTGATGCTCTTTACTTCTCTCTTAGATAATAGAGGAGAATCGACAGCCTCAAATTGTACTCTAGATTGAATATTTTCTAAGACCCGTGCAAGTTTATCTGCAAAAGGTCTACTCTTAAGAACTTGATCTTGAGCTCTCCTAACTTTTGCAGCTGCAACAAGTCTCATGGCCTCCGTTATTTTTCTTGTATTTTTAACGGAAACGATTCGATCTCTAATCTCTTTAAGATTTGCCATGGTATCTCCTAAATAAATTTAAACTGTCGCAAGCATTGATGATTTAACTTCATTTATCACCTCTTTTAGTGTCGCTTCTAATCCATCATTTAATTTCTTTTCTTTAAGAATCTCTTCTATAAATTCTGCTTTATTTAACTTTAGGTATTCTCTAAGTTCAGTTGCAAATTTAGTAACATCTTCAACAGGAACTTCATCAATAAGACCTTTAACTCCTGCATAAACAACTGCAACTTGTTCTGCAAGGTTTAGCGGAGAGAATTGAGGTTGCTTTAACAACTCTCTTAGTCTTTTACCTCTTTCAAGTTGTTGCTGAGTTGCTTCATCAAGATCAGATGCAAATTGAGAAAAGGCTGCTAGTTCATCAAACTGTGCGAGTTCTAATTTTAAAGTTCCTGCAATTTTTTTAATTGCTTTTGTTTGAGCTGCTCCTCCAACACGGCTAACAGAAATACCAACATTAATAGCTGGTCTTAATCCTGAGTTAAATAAATCTGCACTCAAGAATATTTGTCCATCTGTAATTGAAATAACATTGGTTGGAATATAAGCCGAAACGTCCCCTGCCTGAGTTTCAATAATTGGGAGAGCTGTCATAGAGCCCCCACCCATTGCATCAGAAAGTTTTGCAGCTCTTTCTAGTAATCTACTGTGTAAGTAGAACACATCTCCAGGATAAGCTTCTCTTCCTGGTGGTCTTTTTAAAAGAAGAGACATTTGTCTATATGCCTGAGCTTGTTTTGTTAGATCATCATAAATAACAAGTGTTGCTTTGCCCTGATACATAAAATGTTCAGCAATTGCCGCACCAGTATAAGGTGCCAAGTACTGCAAAGCAGCTGGTTCTGAAGCTCCTGCACTAACTACGACTGTATAATCTAGGGCTCCTCTCTCTCTTAAGACCTCTACGATGTTTGCTACTGATGCTGACTTTTGACCAATAGCTACATAAACACAAACTACGTCTTGACCTTTTTGGTTGATTATTGTGTCAATAGCAATCGCAGATTTTCCAGTTTGTCTATCACCAATAATTAATTCTCTTTGACCTCTTCCAACAGGAATCATTGCATCAATAGAAGTGATACCTGTTTGCATTGGTTCATGAACTGATCTTCTCTTGATTATTCCAGGAGCCATTTCTTCAATCAACCTAGTATCACTTGTTGGAATTTCCCCTTTCCCATCTATTGGTTGTCCTAGAGGGTTAACAACTCTCCCCTGCATTGCTTCACCAACTGGAACAGATGCGATTTTACCTGTGGACTTAACGTTACTTCCTTCTTGGACACCAAGTGCCTCTCCCATTAAAACAGCTCCAACATTATCATCTTCAAGGTTTAACGCTATGCCTTCGGTACCATCCTCAAATTCCAATAACTCACCTGCCATGACCTGATCTAAGCCATATATTCTTGCAATGCCATCACCTATTTGCAGAACAGTTCCTACATTGCTAACACTTACAGATTGGTCATAATCAGTTATTTGCTGTTTTAAGATTGAACTGATTTCGTCAGGGCGTATAGATACCATGGATTTAAGAATTTAAGGTTGATTTAAAAGTTACTTGGATAGTGACAAGCCAAGTTTTCTAATTTGTGAAGCAAGAGAAGCATCAATTACTTTAGATCCTACACTTGCGACGAAACCACCAATAAGCGATGGGTCGATTTTAGTTACAAGTTCTAATTTTTCAGTTCCAGAGATATTGACGATCTTTTGGGTAATTAAACCTTTCTGTTCATCAGTAAGCTCGACTGCAGAAGTAACAGTTGCTAAAGCAATATTACTATTTTCTCGGTAAATCTCTAAAAATCTATTAAGAATAGATGTAAGAATTCCAATTCTTTGCCTATCAGCCAATAATTTCAAGAAATTTAGTAATGAAGAATTAACCTTATTTGAAAAGATTTCAATAATGATTTTCTTCTTTGCTTCTGTTTCTAAAATTGGCGAGGATAGTGCCTTCTCCAATTCTGCAGAATCATTTAATAATTCGAGAAGTTGTTTAACCTCTGAAACCATCTCTTCAGTTTGCGAATTTTCATTTACAACTTGAAGTAATGCCTCTGCATATGGTGTAGTAACTGAATTTAAAAGTGGCATTAGTTCACCTCAATATTGTTAATTGATTGAGTTACCAAATTTTCTTGTGTTGTTGAATCAAGTCGATTTGGAAGAGAATCTAAAGCTTTTTTAATTGCTAGTTCAACAGCCTCTTTTCGAAGTTGAGAAATTGCTCTGGATGCTTCAGAGCTTTCATCAGAGATTGCGCTTTGTTTAATTCGTGCCATCTCTTCAATTGCTTTTTTCTCACTTTCCATTCTGATTGATTCGGATCTTTTGACGGAATCTGCTTTAATTTGACTAGCTTTCTCTTCTGCTGAAGATAAGTCTTTTTTTGCCTTCTCTAAAGCTTTAGTAGCATTCATGAGTCGATCTTCGGCATCTTTTAACTCAAGAAGAATTCCTTCTCTTCTTTTTTGAAGCATTTTACCTAAAAAACCAGGCAAAAATTTATAAAGGCCAAAGACCACTACAGCCCAATTAAGGATATTAGTTTCGAATAAATTCAGATTTAATCCAAAACCTTCTGTAGCTAAAAGAGTTAAATTCATTTTTTTAGAATCAATCTATTAACAATAAGTTCGCTTAAATCATCAGCTTGTTTAGAAAGTTGATCACGAGCAGCAGATGTCTGACTTTCAATTTCTAGCCTTGCTTTTTCTTTTGAAGCATTTGCTTCATTATTAGCAAGTTCTAATGCTTCTTTATAAAGCTTGTCAGACTCATTCTCGGCTTCGCTCACAATTCTTTGAGCTTCTGAACGAGCACTTTGAAGCTGAGTCAATAAATCAGCTTCTAATTTTTTAACCTCTGACAGTTTATTTTTGGCCTCAATAATGTTTTTACTTACAAACTTTTCTCTTTTTTCAACAACATTGCCAACTGGCTTAAAAAAGAGAGAATTTAATATATAAGTAAGAGCAACTACTTGGATCGCCATTAGTGGCAAAGTGGCATTTATATCAAATAATCCACCTTCTGTAGCACCAAAAAAATTAAAGGCCAACATATGATTCAGTTGAAGTTAAAAAATTAAATTTACATATTGCTAATAAGGATATAGAAGCAATATTAACTTTTAGGAAAAAGGATTCGCAAAAAGTAGTACTAAAGCCACAACTAATCCATAGATTGTTAATGACTCCATGAAAGCGAATGATAAAAGAAGAGTTCCTCTGATTTTACCTTCAGCTTCTGGTTGACGGGCTATACCCTCAACAGCACCTTGAGCTGCGTTACCTTGTCCAAGACCTGGGCCAATAGCACCTAGACCAACTGCTAAACCAGCAGCTACAACTGATGCAGCGGAAGTAATCGAATCCATAATTTTGAAATAAAGAGCTTAATACTTTTGATAAATCATTTTTGTCATACACGCTTGGACATTCTTTAATTTAAGAATGGGTCTGATATTTTCAGACCTACGCGATTAGATATTTTGCCAGATTACAGACCCTTTGTAAAAGCGTCTGAATGTAATAGAAGACAGCTAATGATGTTCTTCTACAGCTTCTCCAATGTAATAGGCTGCTAGAGTTGCAAAAATCAATGCCTGAATTGCACTTGTAAACAAGCCTAGAAACATAACAGGTATTGGTAGGATTAGTGGCACTAAAAAGACTAAAACACCAACAACAAGTTCATCAGCCAAAATATTTCCAAATAGCCTAAAAGATAGTGATAAAGGTTTAGTAAAGTCCTCAAGAATTTTAAAAGGGAGCATAATCGGAGTTGGGTGAACATAGTATTCGAAGTATCTCCAACCCTTGTTGCTTAAACCAGCATAGAAATAAGAAAGTGAAACCAATAAAGCCAAAGCTATTGTTGTATTGATATCTGCAGTTGGTGCTCCCAACTCTCCACTTGGCAACTTAATCAATCTCCAAGGAATTAAAGCTCCTCCCCAATTACTAACAAAGACGAATAAAAATAATGTACCTATAAATGGCATCCAATCTCTATAAACTTTTTCACCTATTTGAGTCCTAGCAAGATCTCTTATATAATCCCAGAGAAACTCAAGCAAATTTTGAAGGCCTTTAGGATCATTTTCCATTTTTTTAGTTCCTAAAGAAATAAAAACTAATAACGCTCCTAATAAAATCCAAGATGTCAAAAATACCTGCCCATGAAGTCTGATATTTCCAATTTGCCAATAAAGATGTTGACCAACTTCTAATGCTGCAAAATTTGTTAGCATGGAATTAAAGAACATTTGATTTGAATAAAAGATTAGTAAATTTTTTGAGTAAAAAGAATTTACTTAAGAACGTGAAAAATAAAGAATGAGTGAAGGTTTATAAATAAAAAAACCTATCATTGCAGGAAAAATATCCAAAGATCCTAGCTTGCTAGCAAAAATAAAGAGGCAAACTGGAACTAATAGTTGCAATTTTGATACACCTGTTGATTCTTTACCAAGTTTTCCTACATTTTTAGCGAGCAAACGTAAGTAAAAAATACCGGCAATTGCACCTATAAAAATACTAAAACCAAAAGTAAATCCGAGAAAAATTCCAGTTATTGATGCTAATAAAATAGAAACAATAAAAGTAATTCCAAAAATTGTTAATTGCAATTTTGTGTATTCATCATTATGAGAAAGTAAATTATCTATTTGATTGGCGATGCCAGATTTACTTTCCTTGATGATCGAATTATCCAGGGATTGAGGAAATTGAACATTCTCATTCGAAGGATGCTCAAGTTTTTTTCTATTTGAGTCCACTGATGTGAACATAATTTAGAAACCCTCTCTTAAATGGTTTGAAGTAAGTATATAAACTCACGGAATCTATCACGGAGAGGTGCCTTTTAGCTAGTTTTTTTTTATAAAAAATTAATTCTTAAGATTTATGATGAATCTATAGACCATTTTCACTTTATTCTTGAAGAATAAATCTCATGAAAAAGTCATCATTATTATTTACTTACACTTTAAAAAGTTAATAAAAGACTTGGCAAAATCTGAATTAAACGTCTCAATAGTGTATATAGATCTAAAAAATTGGAGATAAGTCAAGAAAAAATTAAATATAAAAGAATTTCTAAAAGAAAAAAACCCCTTAGTTCTGATAACAAAGAAAATCAAAACAAATTAATAGAATCTATATTCCCCTTGCCTTGGACAATATGGCCTTATGAGGCAAAAATCCTCGTTATGCTCGTTGGAATTTGGTCAATATTAGGAATATGTATTCTAGGATCATCAAGTTGGTGGGTAGCTAGTAGAGAAATGGGAAATTGGGCTTACTTCTTAAAAAAACAAATCATTTGGACAATTCCAGGAATTGGTCTATTTTATTTGGTTCTTAATACAAACATTAGAAGTCTTTTAAAGTTTTCAAAAATTATTTTTTATATTTTATTCTTTTTGATTTTCCTAACAAATATTACTGGAGTTACAGTGAATGGATCTTCAAGATGGCTATTACTAGGGAATTTACGTCTGCAACCATCTGAATTAATTAAACCTTTCCTAATTTTAGAAGCTTCCAACCTTTTTGCTCATTGGAATCTGATAAAGAATGATAAAAAATTAATTACAATAACATCATTTAGTTTATTAATTTTATTAATACTAAAGCAGCCTAATTTAAGTACTGCATCATTAACTGGAATTCTTTTTTGGGTTATGGGTTTATGTGGAGGCGTAAAACTTAGCTCTCTTAGTTCATTTGCCTCATTTGGATTCATTACTGGATGTATTAGTATCTTCAATAACGAATATCAAAAACTTAGAGTTACTTCATTTATTAATCCTTGGAAAGATCAACAAGAAAGTGGTTTTCAATTGATTCAGAGTTTATTAGCCATAGGTTCAGGTGGTCTATTTGGCCAAGGTTTTGGGCTATCTATACAAAAATTACAGTACCTACCATTTATGTACACAGATTTTATTTTTGCCATTTTTGCGGAGGAATTTGGTTTATTGGGTTGTACTTTATTCTTAGGTTTTTTAGCAGTTTTCTCTTATATAAGCCTAAGAATTGCTCTTAAGTGCAGAAACAACTATACAAAATTAATTGCTATTGGATGCGGTGTATTGTTGACAGCTCAATCAATAATGCATATTGCTGTAGCCACGGGTTCAATGCCTACTACAGGCTTACCCCTACCCTTTATTAGTTATGGTGGGAATTCATTAATCGCATCTTTTTTTATTGCAGGGATGTTACTGAGATGTTCATTAGAATCAACAGGATTCATAGGTATGATAAGTACACGAAAGACTCTTAATTAGTTAGAATTTAAAAGAATTAAGCCAAACTATCGAATCATTTAATTTATTTATTTCAGAATTATCTCAAAAGGGTAATCTGCTTATGCAGAATGGTCTAAATAATCCTGGTCCATTTACTATATTTTTGGTTTTCAGTGCAGGACTTTTAACAAGTCTTGGGCCATGCTCATTATCATTACTTCCAGTCACAATTGCTTATATAGGAGGAACAGAGAACAATAAATTTAAACTTATTAGTTTTTCAGGAGGAGTCGTTTTTTCACTCGTTTCACTTGGGGCTGCTAGTGGATTCTTAGGTAAAATATACGGGCAAATTCCATCTTATTACACTTCGTTTGTTGCCTTAATAGCAATAATAATGGGTTTAAATTTACTGGGGATTCTAAAGTTTCAGTTCCCGAATGGACCTGATTTAAAAATAATTGAAGATAAAATCCCATCATTTCTAGGACCTTTTGCGATAGGAATTACTTTTGGATTAGCCTCTTCACCTTGCATTACTCCAGTTTTGGCTACTCTTCTCGCTTGGGTATCGCAAGCTAAAAATCCGATGGTCTCTATTATTGTTTTATTCTTCTTTGGAATAGGTCAAGTAACTCCATTAATTGTTGCAGGGGCTACTGCAGAAAACTTAAAAAAATTTTTAGAACTTAGAAAATTTAGTCAAATAATTCCCACCTTAAGTGGGATATTTTTAGTTTCCCTAGGATTATTAAATTTATTTTCAAATTGGATTTAAATGATTATTTTTAAGAATTTAATTTTAAAAATATCAAGTTTAAGGTTCGCCATATCACTCATAATCTTCATAGCCATTTCAAGTAGCATAGGAACTTTCATACCTCAAGGGAATAATAAAAAATTCTATCTTGATATTTTCGATGATGATCCTATTTTGGGATTTTTAAATGGAGATAATGTCTTAAGACTTCAATTGGATCATATATACACAAGCTTCTGGTTTTTATTTGCATTAATTCTTCTTTGCATTTCTCTCGCAGCTTGTAGTTTTAGAAGGCAAATCCCTTCTTTAAAAGCTTCATTAAAATGGATTGAATATGAAAGTGAAAAGAAATTTAGCAAACTGCAATTAACTTACAGTCAACAAATCAATGAAGATGAAGATCAACTATCAAAAGCTGACTTATTACTTAAAAAAAGAGGATGGAAAACATACAAATTTAAAAGTCATATATCTGCAAGAAGGGGTTTAATTGGAAAAGTCGGTCCTTTAGTTGTACATATTGGATTAATAGTCTTACTTATAGGTTCGGCATATGGGAGTTTTACAAGTCAATCAAAAGAACAATATTTGTTACCTGGAGAAAGCTTGAATCTTATCAATGAGAGCACAAACTCAATAGCTAATGTGAAATTAGTCGATTTTTCTATAGAACGAGAAAGTGATGGTATACCCAAGCAGTTCGTTTCAAAGTTAGATTTTTCTTCTGAAGATTTAAAATTAAATGAAATCAAAACTGCCAAAGTTAATCATCCAATTAGGTTTAAAGGATTAACTATTTATCAAGCTGATTGGGCAATATCAAATGTTGTTTTGGAAATAGATAATATCCTTTATCAATTGCAATTAAAGGAGATTCCCGAAATCGGCAATCAAGTTTGGGGAGTTTTAGTTGAATTAGGATCAGAGACTAAAAAAAATTTCCTTTTAACCATAGACAATGAAAATGGTCCACTTAAAATTTCCAATATAGAAAATTTTTCCGAGAATATTCTTTATATCAATGAAGATCCCGTGGAAGTTAACTTTTCAAAATTGTCTTTGAAAAAAATAATACCAAGCAGTGGATTGATTATTAAAAATGATCCATCTGTGCCATTTATTTACTTTTCTTTCATCTTAATAATTTTTGGAACAATAATAAGTCTTATACCAACCAACCAATTGTGGATTCTTGTAAATAAAGAATCAAAAAAGTTATCCATTGGAGGTCTAAGCAATAAAAATCTAGTTGGTTTTAAAAAAGAATTTTTAAAATTATCAGAAGAAATAAAAAATTTTTAAATTTTTTTCTGTCCACTAACAATATCTAACTGCATAGAAACATTCCCTCTTGGATTAAATGCAGCATGTAAATGTATCCAGTGCGGTGAGCCTGCACTCAATAAATCATCCATAATTCTATTAACAACTTCCTCGTGTGATATTTTCATATCTCTAAAATTATTGATATAAAGCTTTAAAGACTTCAACTCATAGACTCTCAAATTAGGTTGATAAATAATATTTAGCTTTGCAAAATCTGGATAGCCAGAAAAGGGGCACTTACATGTAAATTCAGGTAACTGGATAGAAATTTCATAAATTCTTTTCTTATTTGGATTCTCGAAACAAATTATTTTTGATTCTTCAATAACTCTCTCACCATATAGCGGTCTTTGGGTCGAATCGTCTAATTTAGCTGTACTCATTTTTAGTAGAACTTATTTACTAAAGCTATATAAAAAGATCAAAA
>QCPG01000026.1 GCA_003212615.1 Prochlorococcus sp. AG-436-E22 | reverse complement strand
TAAACAAAATAATGGATTCCTTACCTTCGTTTATAAATCCTATCTCTTAATTATTTCTGATAATTTTATCTATTCTAAAACCTAATTGTTAATCCTTTATCCGTATATGTGTGTACCTTAAACCGTACATATTTTTTTACTCGTTTGGTGAGTCAGTCTAGTTAGAACTTAGTAGTAGCAGCAATAAATTTAAATGTCTTCAACACCAATCACATCTTGTAAAAAATATGTACTAAGTTACAAAGATTCATCAAACAGTACACATCAATTAGGGTTCTACGCTCGCGATGCACATGACTGCCTGATACTTGCAAGAGAATTTAATTCTTATGTACATGACCATCCAAATTCTGTAACCAGAATCCAACAAAAATTTTGAGGTAATTAATTATGGATTTAAAAAGATCACCATTCGCAATTCAAGATAAAAACTCAAGAGATCTTGATAATGCAAAGGATTATTCAACTCTTAACGAACTTGTAGAAGAGCAAGGGATTTCTACAGATTTATCAGACTACTGGGATAAAGAATGTGAATTAAATCCATCCGACCCTCGTTGCTTGGTATACGACGATTATTTTTGCTGTTATTTATAAAAGCATAGAGAAGTAATAAAAGACAAAGCTTTTTGGATCTATCTCTTAGAGGTCATTTTGAAGGTTAAATGCGCAAAGCCACCAAGTAATAACAAACTAACAACACCATAAGTTATTGCTATGCCATACATAATTATTTATTTTCTAATACTAGTATCAAGGGCATAGTCACTTTAATAGCAAAGTACGCTATCCGCTTTAATCGACTCTTCAATTAGTACATTGGGCATTGCGAACTCTGCCTTATATCCATGAAGAATCGTGTTATCGTAACCCCTCGATTTAGCCGACATTTCTGAGACATATATGGTAACATTTGAATTTTTTAAATTTTCAAGATGTTCGTATAAATCTCCAGTACCTTTACTAACTATTTCACCAGTTGTTTTGCAACTTAATATGTTTACTCCGTTTCCTTCTAGAAAAAGAGTTACTTGATGTCCTTCGTTTTCTGCAGCAAGGGCAGCCAATAAACCTAAAGTTACTTTATTTTTGGATTTTAATCCGCTGCAAATGTTAACTAGTACTTTATTGTCGGTAATGATAGACATTTAATTATGCTTAAAATTTACTTATGTAATCTAGGTTTTTCTTTTAACTTTATCAACCATCTAATCTATCAGCGTAATCCCTTAGGATTTCTGCCATCTTTTGAGGTGGAATTTCTTCTTGATATTCTCTACATAAATCAAAAAATTTATCAAGGAAATCTTTCATTGAAGATGACATAAAAAAGAGGGTTTTATTCCTCCATTTTAGATCGACTGTCAATCATTCTCCTCTTGTTTTTTCTTGAGTCATTTGTATTTCTGATTTAGAACACCTAAACGCCAAGCACCAATCAAGCCTTTTACACCTTCAGTTAGAAGTTTTACATCTGCAGGAGAATGGAACTTCATTTCCAAAAACTCTTTCTACCAAGAATTGTCGTCCCATTTAGTACTCATTAATGATTTACACTCCCGTCCATGATTGTGATATTTGTATCGATTGAGTTAGCCCAGCGTAACTTGCTTAGTTCTTGATATTCAGAACTATTGTAGGCATCAATTGCAGCTTGCTTTGATGGGAATTCAATAATTACTGATAATTTTCCACCTTTCCCTTCAACAGTTTGACCATCTAGATCCTTTGCAAATACAGAACCACCTACTGACTCGATCCAAGGTTGAAATGCTTCAACATATTCAGCAAACGCTGGATTTGTAACTGTGGTAGTGACGAGCCAAAATCCTTTAGACATTTAATAAAAAAAAATTCTTATGACTATAACATGAAAGCGATTTAAGTAGTAAGCGTTTCATTTTTTTTTCTTTTTTTTATTAGTTCCTTCTATATATGGAACAAGTAAGTCTAGTAATCACCTTTTAAATATGTCTATTGGGTTCTTCATTATTACTGATATTTATTGAGTAATCGATTATAAATTATAAACAATACTATTACTCCACCTATACCATAAATTGCATGGGAAGGGTCATGATGATTCTGCCAAAGCTGCTCTAAAAATTCCATTAAAGGTTAATAAGTAAATTGGTTGTTTTTATACATTTTTCTATAGTCTTCATACAATCTTTCAGTTGCCAATTTTCTTCTCTTCATTGCATCTCTAATTAAATCCATCTCGTTGAATGTTCGATTGAGAATAGTGAATGGGGTAGTTAGTTTCATAAAACCTCCTTATTTAATAAAGACTAAAAATTAATAACTCAGTCACAGTAAATTAAACAATTTTGATTTGTTGGATGTTCTCTACATTCTTTCTCCCAAAAGTCTTGAAACTCAGGAGTACATTTCTCCAGTTCTTTTGGAGTTTCGTTAAGGTTTAATCCCGCATAATTAAACGCCGTTAAGTATCTTGGAAGAATGTTAACTTGATTGAATAGTTTCATTTTCCCTCCTAATTAATATTGTTGTTTGTAACTATTCCATGTTTGATTAAACCTTAATCCAAGATATGCAATTAAGATTGTCCAAAAAAGAATTTCTAAACTTAAATTGTTCATCTGATTTTCCTCCTTTTTACTAACTGAGATTTAGTACAGATGATATATAAAAATCAAGGGTAAGAATACTTAAAAAGATCGAATATTAATCACAATAAATTTTGCAATGACTATTAGTAGGATGCACCATGCATTCATGGTCCCAATATTTTTTCACTTCTTTTTTGGGAAATTTATAATTGAAATCATTCATTTTCCACATTTCTGCAGTTGCATTTTTGAGAGCAGTGAATGGAGTAGTGAGTTTCATAAGACCTCCTTTAATCTCTACTCTTAAATTATCCTACTTTTCATTCAAAATTTATAGGGTATTTCTACCCGAGTAGAAGTACTTTGTGGTTGTTTCAACTATCTTTTCCTATTCAACTTGAGTAGAATAATTCAGGAGTCAAAAGCACTTCATAGACTTTTTGGACAGAAAGGTGCATACGACTCGAAGGGGGCAAATGAATGCCCCCTTTTTTTAGGTATTACCACTCTTGATTTTTGTATAGGAAAGATACTAAATAGTTTCTAAGCTAAAGGAGGCTATTCCTATGACCAGCCTAGGAGTAGAGCTTCTTATATTTACTGTTTCGCTAATTTATTTTGGTCTGTTTATGACACGAAATTTTTATCAACAAGGTATGAGAGCTCATCTACGCAAAAACATTTTTTGCGTTAAATCACAAAGTAATCCCTACTGCATAACTAAGTAGCAGTGGATTAATAATTTCAAAAAAGGAGGTTAATTATGTCTTGCGGAAATCCTTATAAATATATGATGCAGAATGCTTTTACACCTTTTATTGATGCGATATTGTCAGAAAAAAAGAATATAAGTGATTTAAAACTGGAGTGTATGCAGTTTGGTATATGCGACTATAGACCAGAACAAGTAGAAGAAGTTCCTTTCTTTCATTATTAAATGGCAGTTTTTTTAGCGATAAATAGTCCTAAATACGGCAACATACAAATGATAAATAATTGTATATAAATCTGGCTTTTTGCCTGTAAAATCTATTTATAGTATTTATTCAATAGATATACTTATTAATCTTATTAAGCATAATTTTTAATCATTATAACTACTAAATTAATAGCAAAAAAACCTGATTATATGATTTATCCAAAATGTTTTTATTTAGATCGACTATCAATTATTAAAGTGTTATTTTGGCTTAGTCGTTCCTAATGAACAATTACATAAGATTAGAAGATTATGGGTAAACTTTTTGAAAAGAACTTGATTATCATCCTTTTGACGATTATTGGTTATTTTTTATTTTCAATTTCCAGCAGTTTAAAAGAGTCAGCAAGATATGATTCTGATTTGAGAGCTTGTGCGAAAATGAAAGCTTTTATGAATGATAAAGAATCTTCTAAGTTATATGAACAAGAAGCTGCATCTATAACTGGAATAAAGGTTAAGTTTGTAGGAGAATATTGTAAGAAATTAACACTGCAAAATTTCTTCTGAAAATCGAAAGAAGATAATATACATTTTTTGAGAAACGAAGAAAATTATTTTTTCAAAAAGTATTTTAATCCTAAATTTTCCCGAAGTTAATATTTTCTTGGAAAATTCCAAATAAATTGTTTCCAATAATTGCTGTAAATATAAGAACAAATGCAACAATTAAGAAAAGAATACTTACATCCTTTAAATCATAGGGAGATTTAAAAATAGGTTTAGGATTTTTCATTATTTAATTATATCTAATAGTAATCTTATATAGTTTTCAAGTGAGAACTTAATACGTTTCCCTTTACTCTACTTTTTTAAAAGAGGTTATTAAAAGGCAAAAAAAAACATCCCATTTGGGGATGTTTTTTAGTTGTTTAGTTAATTAAAAAGCAAAAGTGGTTTTTAATGCAATACCTGATTGGTCTTCATTACCCGCGCCAGCTCTTTCCTGAATGTATCCACCTACTGTTGCAGTTGTTGCATCATTAAGATTCCAAGCATATGAAACTTCATATACCATAGTAGTCTCAGCATCATCAACAATCAAGCCGGTAGTTCCATTTCCGCCGTTTAGGTCGTTACTAGTTCCCAATCCAAGTGAAATAGCTCCTGGACCAACTTCTGCTGTAGTTAAGCCAACAAAGTAGCCTTTTGCATCATTAGCGTTATTAGATGGATTTCCTACTTCATAACCAACACTTATTGAATCTAAGAAAGCATTGTCAAATGAGTAATAACCACTAAGACCCCAATATACTGTATCTACAGTTGATGTATCAGAGCTTGCGTATGAAAGTGCTGCTCCATAATTATCTGCGGCGTAGGCTAACTGAGCGCCCCAAATATCACTTGATTCTTGGGTGAAAATACCGTCAGTTGAGCTACCCCCTAGACCTGACATTCCAGCACCTAATGTGAATCCATTACCAATGTCGAAAGAGGTGGATAAAGTTACATCACCACCGGCACCAGCAGAATTACCTGTACCACAGTCAGAAAGTATGTCTGTGAAACCACTGTAAACACAAGCTCCAGTATATTGATCACTAATATCCAAACTATCGCCAACAGCAACAGTCAATTTTTCTCCATAAGGTCTTGTATAGTGAACATCTTTAACTCTTAATTGATCATTAAATGCATTACCGAAGTCAAGAGCAGTTGTTAATGAGTTGCCACCTGATGTGTTGCCAGATCCAATGTTGACAAAAAGATCATCATCGCCTGTAAAGGTAGTATTTAGACCGATTTCAAATGAATAGTTTGCTTGGATTGCCTCGTCATCTTGTATAGCAAGTGATGAATCTCCTGATACTGCTCCAATAAGAAAATCGGCTGTAAAAGAAGCAATTGTTGTCTCTGAGAAGCTACCAGCTTCAAAACTTGAGCCAGATATTGAGTCGTTAGTTAATACAGAGTCTGTTTGGGCAAGTTCTCTAGAGAAAGTATTTGAATCAAAGTCTTGTTCAAATAATTCTTCTTGGTCGATACCGTATTGAGTTACTTGGTTTACATTGATTTCATTAGCGATCGCAGAAAAAGGTGCTAAAAGACCTAATGTTGCAGGTGCCACTAATAATTTGTGGAAAAGTTTCATTAAAATGTCCTCACACATTATGAAAGATTCTTTATTATTCAATGTTTTCCTGAGAAAGTCAATGAATTAATGCATATATATGTGTAAATTTTTTAACTGTCTTCTACCCTCCCGTTTGTAAGTTTTGAATTCTAGTTAAAAAAAATTAAATAAAAAGAAGTTTTTTAATAGCAAGATACTAAGCTTGTAAATTTTTTCTTTTTAAAAATTTTCAGTTTGGATTAAAAATCTTTATAGTGATAGATTATTAATTGTTAATGTTGTAAAATGTAAAAAAAATAGATATCTATTCTCTTGAACATACAAATTATAAAGAATCTTTAGATGATTAAAAATTTATATGAATGAATATGGAATTCGTTAAATCTTCAAAATATTTAAAATATTTACTTTTTCTATTCGGTACTTTAATTTTTAATGCAGGATTAGTAAAAAGTTCTGATATTAAGCAATTTTCTGGATTTGAAAAGATAACATCAAATGATTTCGAGAATGTCTTCTATCAAAACACAAGTTCATTTGAAGATTATGATTCTTATTCCAATCAATTTGATAATTTCTTTGGGATGAATTATTTAGAAAGTGAGAAAAAAATAAATTTTCAAGATTTATCCATATCTGTTGACTCAAAAAAAATAAGAGATTTATATGAGTATATGCTCGAAGGCCATACAACTATTAGAAAAATCAAAAAAGATAAAGAAGTTTTCTATAAAAAAAAGATATAAGTCATGAATTTAATTTGTAAGAAGCAATTAAAAATCAAAAAATTAATTTTTGTTTTTCTATTTCTATTAAATCCCTTATTTATTAATGCTATTGCAAATAATAAATATGCAGATAATAGTCAAATAAATAAAAAAACAATTGAATCAAATGAACAGAAAAATACTGATTCTAAATTTATAGATGAAGCAATTAATGAAGCAAAAGAACTTATACCTTATATGGATGATTTAGTAGAAAATGGAAGCGTTGACGAAGTTAAAATTAATACAAATTTTGAAGATAATCAAGAATTAAAAAGAATCAAGAAAGATGATGATTTTTTGAAAAATGATAATTTAGATAATAAAGAGATAGATTTATCCAATTCAAAAAAAGACACAATTCAAAGAAAAAAAATAATAATAGATCTTGATGAAACAACTATCGATAACAAAGAATTAAAAGAAAATTATTTACCTACACCAACTGTAGGGGATATATCAGTTGGTGAATTTAAAATTCCAACGAGGGGCTATGTGAAATTAAATCCAGAAAAACTCTCATTGAATCTTGTTAAAGCAGATGCTCTAGAAACATTGAAATTAATTTCAAAGATTTCAGGTTATGGAATGGTTATAATTGAAGACCCTAAAGAAAATGAAAGTGAAGATAGTAAACTTCCTTTGATTACATTAAACTTTAATAATGTTGATATTTCAGATGTTTTTAATAGCATTCTTATGGCGTCTGGCTTGCAAGCAAAAATTGAAAAAAATATAATCTTTGTTGGTGCAAATATTTTTAACAAAAGCTTGATTCCAAAATTATCAAAAACTTATCGACTAAATCAAGCAAATGCTGCATCTGTAGCTGATTATTTAGCAACATTAGGAGCAAAGATTTCAAAAGTTCTTGTAAGAGGATCCTCAATTGATGGAGAGGAACTTGGAGATTCTCTCGTAACCAAGGCTGAATTGAATGAAAATTTTATTAATTCATATGGTTCTCAAGGAGGACCTTTGCAAGGACTTATAGGTACAGTCGATTTAAGGTTGCAAACTATCACTTTAATTGGAACTAATAATTTAATTCTCACTGCCGAAAAATATATAAAATCTTTAGATGTAAGGCATAGGCAAGTAGCATTATCTATAAAGATAATTGATGTTTCATTAACCAAAAATGACACAACTAATAATGTTTTTGATTTAACGAGTGGTTCGACTTATCTTATTAATAATGGTGGATTGGCAATATTAACTGGAAATCAAGCTGCTCGGGTCCCTGCTGCTGGTGGAGTAGTTAATCCCTCTGTCACAGGCACTCCTTTAGGAAATAATAATTTTGCGAATTGGATAGAAATGAAAATAAAAAATGAAAATGCAAAAATAATGGCTTCACCAACATTGATACTGGGTGAGAATTCTGATCCGATGCTTTCTGGTGTCGCATCAGCTGAAGGAGGTTTGGATTCTGCAGCAATAGGCAGACCTTTTGCCAATGAAGGTTTTGTTAAGGTAGGAGAAACTGTTACAACATCTTTTGATGTGACTTCCGAAGAGGGTGTGACAACCTGTTCTGCTACAACTGGGACTGCAGGAATAACATTTGGTGCAAAGGTTGATAAAATTGACGATAATGGGTATGTAACTTTTTCTTTAAGCCCTGCTATTTCTGCTGTCACAAAGACTGAAACTGTAGGAAGTTGTGGAACTGCAAGTACTTTAAGTGTTAGAAAGTTAGATACTGGTTCTATAAGAGTTAAGAATGGCAATACATTAATTCTTACTGGAGTTCTTAAAGATGAAGATAATGTAACAACAACTAAAACTCCCTTGCTTGGTGACATCCCCATACTCGGAAGATTATTTAGAAGGAATTCAACTGTAAAAAGAAAAAGCGAATTAATAATTCTTGTTACTCCTAAAATATTAAATGACTAATTTATTCTTTTTTTCATGTAAATAAATTTAATTTATAATGAACAAATTAACCTTTAAACAAAACGACTTACTTCGAACAAGGAGGAAGGAAGAATATTTTTTAGAGCCTTATTTTATAGATAATAGAAAGCTTATTAAAAAAGGAATTTATATTGGGATTAATATTATTTCAATAGCTTTAATTTCTGGATTCGCATTTATCTTAAGGTCTCACATATTAGAAAATAAGAAATTGCAAATTAAAAACTATTCCGATGAATATGATGCTCTGCAAATTAAATTAAATCAAGAATCTAAAGAACTTAAAAATGTTGCAAGGTTTAATACCAATCTTAAAAATTCAATTGTTAATATTAGTTCAAGTTCAGCTCTTCTAAAAGAAATTTCTTTACTAATACCTAAAAAAATTTATTTATCTTTTTTAAGTACTCAAGGTAACAATTTAACTTTGAAGACTATACAAACTGGGCAGGAATATTTAAATTATATAAATGGCTTCTTGATAAGTCTTAATAATTCAGAATTTATTAATTTTAATCAAATTGATTTAGCAGATATTGATTTAGCAGATATTAACTCTGATGAAGAAAATATTGGTAATTATGTTGCAACTATAAATACCAAAATTACTAATGAATATAAAGATATTAATCAAAAGTATTTAAAAAAATTAGGTTCTTATGGACTTTCTAACAGAATTGAACTTTTAAGAAATCTAGAAAAGATAAAATGACTGAATCTAATATTAAAAACAAAAAATTTATTACGCCAGAAAAATCAGCTATTTTATTACCAGTATTAATATCATCTTTTATTTCTTTAATAATAGTAAGTGCATTTGTTATTCCTAAATATATAAAATCAAATAAAATCAATAAAGAATATAAAGAATTTTTAAGAAAGAAAAATGAGCTTCCAAATTTAAAGACTGAATATAAAATAATCAATGAAAAGCTTCAAAAGTTAAATAAAGAAAAATATCAGATAATAAATTTAATTTCAGGTACTTCCAATCTGGAAACTTTTCTTTCTAGATTAGGCGATTTAGCAGCAAAACATAATATCAAGATTTCTTCGATTAGTCCTAATGCTTCAATAATGTATGTTGAATCACAAAATAGTGATTTGCAAAATGAATTAAATTTAAATCCAGATCCCTTGCTTGTTGAGGGAGTGAAAAAATATAATATAGAAGTTAAATTTAAGTCAAATTTCAAGGACCTATTATCATTTATAAGAAATTTAGAGTTTCAAGAAAATGTAATTTTATTTAAAGATATTAACATTGCCATTGATGAGGCAAATAATGATGAA
Source organism: Prochlorococcus sp. AG-436-E22 (assembly GCA_003212615.1). GTDB lineage: Bacteria > Cyanobacteriota > Cyanobacteriia > PCC-6307 > Cyanobiaceae > Prochlorococcus_A. Next base: position 2,523 of record QCPG01000026.1, on the reverse strand, counting down.
AAGAAAAAAAATCCTGCTGAATTACTTAATATATCTCTAAAAATGAATGTCTATGGAAAAATTTGAATCACTTCTTTTGGAGAAACTTATTAAAATTTTGAAATGACTTATCTTTATGCTGGATTAGGGATTGCCATGATTTCAGGAATTGCTGCAATGATGCAAGTTGGAACTAATATTAATAGTTTAATTCCTTTAAGTGTTTTAAAATTAGATAACTATAGTAATTCCTCATTAGCAGGATATGATAGACAAATAATGAAAATTTTATATAGTCAAACAGTACCAGATAATGATATTTGTAATTATGTAAAGAATAGTATCTCATCTCCCAAATATGATGATGGTGAAGTCTTTGTATCTACAGGTACTCAATCTCCCTCTACACATACAATTTTCTTAAACAATTGTACGTTGATAAATAAATCAAAAAAACATAGAGTTATTATCACTAATTCTTCTAATGAAGCTTATAAATATAAAATGTTTTCCTGTTATCTAGAAAATGAACCTTTTTGTAGTTTCGAAATAAATAAATAAATGATTTCTTCTATTGTTGGTGCAGTAATAATGTCAGCAGCAACTGTTGCAATGTTAGTGGCATTAAATATAAGTAATAATGCCCTTAAGAAAGTTGGAAAAAATCCAATAAATGAACAGGAAAAAGAAATTCTTTTAAATGCAGGATTCACAACAGGGGATTTCGATTTAGTGAATCAAGATATTGAAATTCTAAATTTTGAATAGCATCTGGCTTATGAATAAAAAAAAATTAAAAAATGAAGGGATGACATTACCGGAAGTGATTTTATCTGTTTTAATGCTTTCAGCTTTTACAGCTGTTTTTGCAGTGGTTTCACAGTTTACGGCAAGATTTTTCCAACCTCTTAATCTTTCATCGAGTGATAATTCTAATTCTTCTGAAATCGATTTAAGTGATATTCTCAATGATCAGATTCAAATTAATGAAACTTTTGATTCGATTGTGAGTTTTTTATCTGAACCAGGTATCGATAGAAATTATATTTTAAATCTAAAATGTACATCTCTTCCTAAATTAGAATGGGATATCCCAGGCATTAGTAATAATGCGATACCAAATACTTACAAAATTTGTATAAAACCCTCCCAACTTTCTGAAAGTACTTATTTAGATTTAAATAATTCTATTGGCAAGCCTGGTATTTACATAATTTATGCAAAACCTAATAATGGGATATCATATAATGCAACTCCTATAAGAAGAATTTTTTGTAGACCGAAGCCTTTTTGTAAATTATGACTTTATCCACTACAAAAAAGAACATTAATGACTATACCTTTGAGGATTTAAGAACTTTCTTTATTAACTTAACAAGAAAAATAAGTAGTAAAATTATTTTAATAGAAATTGGGAACGAATTTTTTAATATAGCTATAGCTAAATGTCAAAATAAAGAGTTATTGATAAAAAAGGTTTATAGACAAAAATTGCCAACTGAGGCATTAGAAAAATTCATACCTAAAGATCCAGTAGCTTTTGGAAATATGATTTTAACAGTTTTACAGGAAAATAAATTACCTGGGCAAAGGGTAGCAATTTTATTACCCTCTGATACTTGTTATACCAGATTGATAGAAATACCTGAAAATATTGATGAAGATAATTCAAAAGAATTTTTAGAAGATTCTAGCTCTGGTATTCAGATTCCAATCTCTATTAATAATTCTGACTATGATATTAATTTAACTTCTTTGCCAAAAACGAAATTAGAAAATAAAGTTTTTAATAAATATTTTCTAACTTCAATTCCTAAAAAAAATGTAAATTTAGTTTTAAATACTTTAAAAAATGCAAATCTAGAATTGTGCTCTCTCCAAATGAGTCATATATGTTTGGCAAATTTATTAGAAACTCAAATAAAAAAATTAAATAATAATCAACTACTTATTTCTTTGGAACTATTGGATGAATTTACTCAGTTCATTATTTTTGATTCTTCAGGGCCAATTTTATTAAAAAGATTTGGATCTATTCGTAACTATCCATCAATTGAAGAGAGGCTATCACTTGATAAGGAGACTAACAAAAATAAAAATAATAAGCAACAAAAAAATAACTACTATCCAATTTCAAAACTAGACGTAAAAGTATTAACAAGAGAAATAAAAGATGCTTTCACAAATTTTTTGAAGGTAAATAATCTAGAGATGGAAGGTAAAGTCTTTTTATCAGGAAGGAATAGTCAACACACAAATCTTGTAAAGGTTTTAGGAGAATCGTTGAATATGAATGTCTCTTTGATTTCACCAATTGGGAATCCAAGATTGAGAGAATTCGGCTACGATCCTGAGAAGATTGATCAATTTTCTATGTCAAGAATTATTGGTTTAGGTATAAGTTTATTAAGAGAGGACTATATTGAAAATTTAAATGATGAAGATAAATTTGTTATTGATAAATATGTAAAAGTTTATTCAAAAGATAATTTATTAAATGTTGGCTCTAAAAATTCAGAACAAAAGAATAAAACTCCAATAAAG
>QCPG01000025.1 GCA_003212615.1 Prochlorococcus sp. AG-436-E22 | reverse complement strand
TAAATATTCAATATGATCTCCTTTCAAAGTCAGAAAACCACGAAGTATATAAGGAAAAAGCTGACAATATATTCACTACAAATGAGCTCAAAAAAGAAGATATTATTAGAGGACAAAAACTATATAAGAAGTCAAAAAAACTAAAACGATCTAGAGAATTAATAAAAGAAAGGCTAAATATTTATAAATCTAATCTATCTAGATTAGATGAATTCACTACACTTCTAGAAAATCTAAATTCTTTAAATAATGAAGAGATTTTTGTGAAAATTAAATTACTAGAAGAGATTTTGGACGAACTTTGTAACGAGTTTAATATTTATCTAAAAAAGCCAAGAGAAGATCAGAAAAATGCATCTGATATAGAATCTTCCCCAATTGAAGTTGAAACTCCCACAGGATTGAAGCTTCAGGTAGGGAGAAATATGAGGCAAAATGATTTAATAAGTTTTAAGTTTTCAAAAAAAGGTGATCTATGGTTTCATGCACAGGAATCTCCAGGAAGTCATGTAGTTTTAAAGTCTTCATCTCAAGCAGCATCTGAACAAGATCTTCAAATCGCTGCAGATTTAGCTGCTTTATTTAGTAAGGCAAAAAGAAACATTAAAGTTCCAATTAGTTTAGTAAAGATTAAAGATTTGCAAAAAATAAAAAAAGGAGGGCCAGGATGCGTTTCATTTAAAAATGTAGAGATTGTTTGGGGAAACCCTACAAGAGGAGAAGATTACATTAAAAAAAACCTTAAAAGAGTAATTTAGTTTATAATAAAAAAAATTTTTAATACTAAATGTTTGATTTTCTTTTGGGTACTCATGAATTTTTAGGAAATCATAGTTTCCCAGAATTTATTGTGGGATATCTATTTGGAGCTGCATTGATAATTGGAGCTCCGACTGTTTTTTTATTACTTGCTTTTGTAAGCGCTCTAATGAAAACAAATGGGAAAATGGGTGGATATAGAGAATATGAAACCTATGGCGAATCATCATTAAATGATGCCCCTCCTTTTTTATTACCAGATCCAACCAATCCTAATAAGTAAACAAATAATTAAATTTACCGAAAAATAAAATTGGACTTTAGCGAAAGTAATTTCCAAACTTTTTCTTACTAAATCTTTATTAATCAATAATGAAAGGTAAAAGTCAGAGCGAAAAAAAACTATCAGACTCGATGACTTTTAATGATCATTTAGAAGAGCTTCGTCAAAGGATACTAAATTCAATTTACGCAATACTTATATCAATATTCTTTAGTTTTCTGATAATAAAGCCATTAATATCTTTTTTAGAAATTCCAGCTGGTGATATACATTTACTACAACTTGCTCCAGGAGAGTTTTTATTTGTCGCTATTAAAGTTGCAGGTTACAGCGGATTAACAGTTTCTATACCCTATATTTTTTATCAAATCATATTATTTATTTCCCCAGGATTAACAAAACAAGAAAAAAGCCTTATCTTGCCCGCAGTTTTTGGTTCAGGTCTTCTATTTTTTCTAGGATTAATTTTTTCATGGTGGATATTAGTTCCTGCAGCCATAAATTTCTTTATTACTTTCGGTGCAGATATTGTTGAACCAACTTGGTCAATAGAGAGATATTTTGATTTTGTTCTTTTATTAATGTCTAGCACTGCATTAGCTTTTCAATTGCCAGTATTGCAATTTATTCTTGGTTCTCTTGGAATAATTACCACAGAGAAAATGATTGCTAATTGGAAAATAGTTGTAATCTCCTCAGCAATCTTATCTGCAGTGATTACCCCTTCTACAGACCCCTTGACGATGTCATTGCTATCTATATCAATTGTATTTTTATTTTTTGTGGGTACTGGACTAACTTACTTGTCTGAAACTCTTAAATCAAAAACTCTTTCATCTTCTCATTAACATTTAATTGCAAGCTTACAGCTCTTCCCAACCTTGGTCTAGCATTGACTTTTTTTAGCCATTCCCTTACTTCCTCTGAGTATCCACATCTATTTAGAATCTCAATTTTATCAGCTATTGATTGTTTATATTCATCATCACTTAAAGGAAATGATTCCTGTCCAAGGAATCCCCACATCATTTGAAAATAGACAAATTTTCCTCTTCTAAAGAGTTTAAAGTCATATTTTTTACCCCAGCGATGAATCAAATAATGAATCACTTCATCTACTAGTAATGGTTTCATTTAAAAGCAATTAATGAGACTTGCTAAACTTTTACTTTAAATTATTAAAAGTCCTATCTATTTGCAACAGAAATTGTGCAATTTGATCCATAATAATTAATAAATAACAGAACCAAGTAGCGAATGACTCAATTAAGTTCCAATGATGTCCCTTCAATGGGTCGAAGGCAATTTATGAATCTTCTTACATTTGGTACTGCAACTGGTGTAGCCTTAGGAGCCCTTTACCCCGTAGCAAATTATTTCATGCCTTTAAGAGCAGGTGGAGGCGGTGGTGGAACTTCTGCTAAAGATGAATTAGGGAATCCAATTACTAAGACAGGTTGGTTGGCGACCCATCAATCAGGTGACAGAAGCCTAGTCCAGGGTCTAAAAGGAGATCCAACTTATTTAATAGTTAATGAAAGTGGGGAAATAGGAGAATTTGGTTTAAATGCAATTTGTACTCATTTAGGTTGCGTTGTCCCATGGGATAGTGGTGCTAATAAATTCATATGTCCTTGTCATGGCAGTCAGTATGATGCAAATGGGAAGGTAGTAAGAGGTCCTGCTCCTTTATCATTAGCACTTGCTCATGTCGATATTGAAGATGATGCTGTTCTTGTCAAACAGTGGTCAGAGACTGACTTTAGAACTAATGAAAATCCTTGGTGGGCATAAAAAATGAATGATCTTAAAAATCAAATTATGAAAAAAACAACTTTATTTATCTGCACTCTGCTTTTCATTTCAAGCATTGTATTTTTTCCTAAAGTCACTTTTGCTTATCCATTTTGGGCTCAACAAAACTACGAATCCCCAAGAGAAGCAACAGGAAAGATAGTCTGTGCAAATTGTCATCTAGCTCAAATGCCTACTATTGCAGAGGTTCCACAATCCGTTGGTGCTGATAGTGTTTTCAAAGCTATTGTCAAAATACCTTACAAAAATGACTTGAAAGAGATTGGAGCGGATGGTTCTGAAGTCCCATTACAAGTGGGTGCTGTTGTGATGCTGCCTGATGGCTTCAAACTTGCTCCTCAGGAAAGATGGACTGAAGAAATCAAAGAAGAGACTGAAGGGGTATATTTCACTAATTACAGTGAAGAGAAAGATAATATTATTATTGTTGGACCTTTGCCTGGCGATTCCAATAAAGAAATAGTTTTCCCAGTACTTTCGCCTGATCCATCAACAAATAAGGAATATCACTATGGGAAATACTCATTGCATATAGGAGGTAATAGAGGTAGAGGTCAGGTTTACCCAACTGGAGACAAAAGCAACAATGTAATATTTACCTCTTCCACCACAGGAACTATTAATTCAATAGACACAGTAGAAGATGGTAGCTATAAAATTAATATAGAAGATGAGAATGGTGAGATAACTACCGAGACTGTACCTGTTGGTCTTCAAATCATAGTAAAAGCACAGGACAAAATCAATGCAGGTGACCCGCTTACTAATGATCCCAACGTTGGAGGCTTTGGGCAATTAGATGCCGAAGTTGTACTTCAAAGCCCTTATAGAGTAATTGGATTAATTGCATTCTTTATTGGTGTAGGTCTAACACAAATACTTCTAGTATTAAAGAAAAAACAGGTAGAAAAAGTACAGGCAGCAGAAGGGATGTAACTTTCTTTTAAATGCTTACATTTCAAGCTTTTATACAATCTCCAGGAGAAACATTTTTAAATTTAGGATTTCTAACTATTAGATGGTATGGTTTGCTTATTTCGTTTTCAGTTTTAATAGGCCTATTTATCTCTAAAAAACTAGCAAAGGCAAGGAATATTAACCCAGAGTACATTAGTGAAATACTTCCATCATTAATAATCTTTTCAATAATTGGAGCTAGAGCTTATTACGTAATTTTTGAGTGGAGGCAATATAGCGGAGAGAACTTTTTTACTTCTTTAGAACTATTAAATAACACCATTCAAATTCCTTCTTTTCTGGCAGTTTGGGAAGGAGGCATAGCAATCCATGGAGGTCTAATTGGAGGATTATTATCTATTACCTATTTCTGTAAGTCGAAAAACATTCATTTAAAAACATTTATAGATATATTAATACCCTCGATTATTCTTGGACAATCAATAGGAAGATGGGGCAATTTTTTCAATAATGAAGCCTTTGGAGTACCTACACATTTGCCTTGGAAATTATTTATACCTATCCAAAATAGGCCTTTAGAATTTATTAATTACGAATTTTTTCATCCTACTTTTCTCTATGAGTCATTGTGGAATTTTTTAATATTCATCCTCCTTATTTTTATCTTTAATAAACAGAATAAAACAGATTTTTTTAGGCCTGGCTTTATTAGCTGTCTTTATTTAATAAGTTATAGCTTTGGGAGATTCTGGATTGAGGGTTTAAGAACTGACCCACTATGTATTGGAGGGCTTCCGCCTTTCTGTAGTGGCGGTATAAGAATGGCTCAATTTATAAGTATTTTTCTATTTTCTTCTGGATTAATTGGAATATTTTTTTTAAGATTAAGAACATATAGTGTTAAAAATAGAAAGAATGGATAAAAAAATATCCTTTATTGGAGTTGGTCCAGGCGATCCAGATTTATTAACACTAAAAGCTTTAAAAAAGATAAAAATTGCAGATGTCATTATTTGGACTGATTCTCTAATTCCTGAAAAGATTTTAGATTTTTCTAAGGAAGGTTCTGAAAAAATAAAAACGAGTTCACTTAACTTAGAGCAAATCACCTCAATTATGATAAAAAAATTTCAAGCAGGAAAAACTGTTATAAGGTTGCATGATGGAGACCCATGTCTTTTTGGAGCGATTAGAGAACAAATAGAAATTTTAAAAAAAGAAAAAATTGAAATCGAAGTTATTCCAGGTGTAAGTGCTTTTCAAGTCGCAGCAGCGTATCATGAAGCCGAGTTAACTATCCCTGACGTAACACAAACAATAATTTTAACAAGAGCAGGAGGAAGAACTGGTATGCCCGAGAAAGAATCTCTGAAAGATCTTGCGAAACACAATTCCTCTTTATGCCTGTATCTAAGTGCTAGGCATGTAAAAAGGTCTCAAGAAATATTATTAGAGTTTTATCCCCCAGAGACTAAAGTTATTGTTGGATTCAGAGTATCTTGGGATGATGGTTGGACATCATTAATAGAATTAAAAGATATGGAAAATTTTTCTATTGAAAAAAAATTAATTAGAACAACTATTTACATAATTAGCCCAGCAATTAATAATTCTCAAAACAGGTCTAATCTATACAATCCATCATATAGACATCTCTTTAGAAATAAATAATCTTAAAGTTGATAGAAAAATATTAATCACTATAATTAGTAAAAATTTGTTTGCTTTGAAAGAAATAAAATCTAATCCGGAAGACAATACCAAAAGAGAAAAATCCTCTTTAAAGAGAATTGGAAATTTTATTAAAGAGGCAAGGTTAAGTAGAGATCAATCTGTTGAAGAATTGGCTTCTGATTTAAAAATTGGATCTCATCAACTTAAAGCCATTGAAGAAGGCAATGAAGAAGAGCTCCCTGAAAAAGTATTTGTAAAAGCAATGGTTCGTAGAATTTCTCAGAAGCTGAAACTTGATACAGAATTTATAATGAATGAATTAAAGACAGCGAAGCAAGAGATAAAAATAGAAGAAATAGTTGAAGAAGTTGCTAAAAAAACTAATAAAACTAGACAATCTAAGGATCTAAGTCCAGTAGGTTTCTGGATATTTGTTTTAATTTCAGGCTTTCTCGGACTAATTAGCTCATCCTTAATTTTCAATTTATTTTCGGAGTCTTTTCAGAATCAAACTCCAAAACAAGAACTTATTAAAAATACTAAATAACTTTTAAATCCAAATTCTTTAGTTCTTTTATTACATTACGGCATAATCCTAAGTTCCATTTTTCAAGTAGAAGATCATGGTTTCTATTTAAAGGTAAAAGTTCAAATGTAAGAATATTTTCCTGCAATTTTATTTGAACTGCGGAGATTACCTTATCAGGTCTTTGATCAAGAGATGCTGCTATTCTCAAAATTAATGACATTTCAAGAACTAATGTTTTATCTTCTTTCGATATTAAATTTTGCCAAGACTCATGTCTTTTCTTGGGTAGTGTCTTTCTATGGTATCTAGCTATCGAAGCAATAATATTTGTTTCTGCTTCAGAATATCCCAACAACTCACAATTTTTTATTAAGTACCAAGAGTGTTTGTGATATGAACCAACATTTACGTATTTCCCGCAATTATAAAGATTAGAAGCTGCCCAAAGAAGTTCTTTAGCTTTAGAGTCATTATCGCTATGAAAGATATTTTTAGTCTGATCATAGATTTGAAAGGCAATATCGATAACTTTCTCAGCCCTTGTATTATCTACTCCAAACTTTCTGGCCTGATGAACTATAGTTGTTTTTCTAATATTACTTTGAATATTAAACTCGTTTTTTATTATCCCTTTACGAAGCATCCAATCAACAACTAAACCCTCTCTAAGCGCCCTCTCACTTATAGCTAATTCATTAAAGTTCAACATATCCATTGCGGTTTTTAATATCAATGCGCCTGGAATAATTATTTCTGCTCTTCTCTCACTTAATGAAGGTATTTTCTTGATTTCCGAAACTGGCATTTTAATTAGTTTTCCCAATACATTCTGTAAATTTTCCCTTTTAAATATATAACCATGCAACTTTTGTTTAGATTCTCCTAAATCATCTAAAATTAAATTTCCTAATGAAGTTGCAGTGCCACTTGTTGCAATCATAGATAAAGGCTTATCTCCATTAGATCTACTCTTTATTTTTCGAACGGATGGTTCTAAAGAACCTTGAATAAAAGTTGTTAGAAACTTCGATCTTTCTGAAGATATAGGTTCTTTATTTAAAAAATCATTCTTAAGTCTTACCGCACCAACTCTCGAACTGGTAAGAGCAATTGCATCTTTTTTATCTGCAAGTATTAATTCTGTAGATCCTCCTCCAATATCTATGATTACATAAGATTGGTCTTCAAAAGCCATTCCAGAAAGAACACCAAGGTAAATTAATCTGGCCTCCTCAGAACCACTTATCAATTCTATTTGAATCTCAGTTTCATCAAGAACTCTTCTAATAAAATCTTGACCGTTTGGAGCTTCCCTAACTGCACTTGTTGCTGCTGTTAATATTTGTTTTACTCCATTACTTTTACAATATTCCTTAAATCGCTTAAGAGTAACTAATGCTCTTTGGATTGATTCTTCAGTAAGATTACCCTCCTCATCTCTTTCTCCAAGACGAGTAGTTGATTTATCAGTGAATTTTATTGAAAATGATTTTAATTCTAGATTAATTTCTGCTACCAATAGATGTGTAGAGTTAGTTCCAATATCTATCGAAGCTACTAAAATTTGCTTTTCTTGAAAATATCTTAAATCTTGTTTCCGTATCATTTCTTTTTATAAGATGCAGATATCTTTAATCCATTAATAAATATACTCAAGATTGATTATTAAATAATAGAAATCACTTAATCCTAGTAAGATTATTTAAAGTTATGAAATATACAAAAGGTTATATGCAAAATAAAAATCGAGAAATCAAATTAAGCACTTTGTTTGAATTATTAAGGTGGAATAAGCCGACTGGAAGAATGATCTTACTTATTCCTGCTGGATGGAGTTTATATTTGACACCAGATGCTAATCCAACATTTTTAATGTTGTTAAGAATAATCCTGGGAGGACTACTAGTAAGTGGATTAGGCTGCGTGGTTAATGATATTTGGGATAAAAAAATTGATCAAAGAGTTTTTAGGACAAAAAATAGACCTCTAGCTGCAAATAAAATCGGTCTTAAAGCAGCTTATTCAATTCTTTTCTTTTTAATTTTATGTAGTTTCTTTTTAACTTTGTCACTACCTCAACCTGGAAGGATCCTTTCCATTACACTTGCTTTTTTAGCTTTACCTATTATTTTAATTTATCCTTCTGCCAAAAGATGGTTTAAATATCCTCAATTAATTTTATCCATATGCTGGGGTTTTGCTGTATTAATTCCGTGGGCAGCAAATGAAGGCAATTTGAATAGTATTGTTTTATTGTTTTGCTGGCTAGCTACCATTTTTTGGACTTTTGGCTTTGACACAATTTATGCTTTAGCAGATAAAAAATATGATATCAAAATTGGAATAAATAGTTCCGCTGTTAACCTCCATAACAATACAAGAATAACTATTCACATTTGTTATTTTTTAACTTCTGGTTTTCTCGCATTATGCGGATTTATTAATCAAATGGATTTTATTTTTTGGCCAATTTGGCTTACAACCTCAATATTAATGCAAAGAGATATACTAAAGGTATTTCCTGAGGAAAAGCAATCAATAAAAAATATTGGGAATCACTTCAAAAATCAATCAATTTATGGAGGAGTCCTTTTATTAGGAATCATTATTGCCTCATAAATTCTAAATATGGTTTTTAGATTAAAAAAAGGTGATCTAATCGATATTGTAGCTCCAAGCTCATTTATTGATGAAGAAGAAAATTTTCACAAAGGCATAGAAATCTTAAAAACATGGGGCTTGGAAATTAATGAAAATAATTCTCTATCAAAAAAATTTGGTTATTTTGCAGGTGATGATCTCACTAGATTTGAAGAACTTGAAAAAGCACAAAATAGTAAGCTAATCATTTTTGCAAAAGGAGGCTGGGGTTCAGCAAGACTTTTAGAAAAAGAACCTTCTTGGCAGCATGGTTTAATGCTTGGATTCTCAGATACATGTTCTTTATTACTATCTAAATATTCTCAAGGATTTATAGGTTCTATTCATGGCCCAATGGTTACTGGCCTTTTCAAAGAGCCAGAGTGGAGTCTTGAGAGATTAAGAAATTTACTTTTTGAGGGATATATTGAGGACATAAGAGGAATTCCTTTAAGAGCTGGGAAAGCTAAAGGAGAAATTATCGTTTCTAACTTAACTATTGCTACTTTTTTAATTGGCACTAATCACTTTCCAGATTGCAAAGGGAAAATAATAATTTTTGAAGATATTAATGAAGATATTTATAAAATTGATCGCATGTTGACTTACCTCAGAATGACTAAAACACTTTCTGAAATTGCTGGTATTGGATTCGGAAGTTTTTCCAATGATTCCTGCGACCTTGAATGGAAAGATTTACTAAAAAACTGCATTATTGAAAGACTCCAAGAGTTTAATTTTCCTATTCTTTTTGACCTCCCAATAGGCCACATATCGGGAAATGCTTGCATTCCTTTAGGATACGAAGCCACCTTAAATGGTGATGATGGCATTCTTAGTATCGATACATCTTTTTAACTAGGGGTTCTTCACAAAAAGTTTTGCTATTTTCAAATCTATAGGGGATGTAATTTTTATATTTGAATAAGTTCCTTCAATAATCTTCACTTTCCAATTAAGAATTTCGAATAGTGATGCATCATCTGTGACTTTCCAGTTTTTATCAATTGCCATCTTATGTGCTTTTTTTAATCTATCTACTAAAAAACCCTGAGGAGTTTGCGCTGCCCATAAATAATTTCTATCTGGTGTTTCTTTAATAAAACCTTCATTATCAACAATCTTTATAGTATCAGTTACCTTAGTAGCCAAAATTACAGCTTTATTTTCATCTAATTGCTTGGCACAAAGGTCTATCAATTCAGGATTAATTAGACATCTAGCACCATCATGTATTAAAACTTTTTCAGCATCTTTTGGTAACGCTTTTAAACCATTAAAAACTGACTCTTGTCTGGTTTCACCCCCATTAATCCAATGAACTTTATGGGCAAAATCCTTTGCTGAATTTAATAATAAATTTTTATCTTTCGGTTGCCCAATTATTCCAACCCAATTTGTGGAGCTTGCAGAAAATACAGATTTAAGTGTCCAATAAATCAAAGACTCTCCCTCTAAATCAATAAGTAATTTATTTTTTCCAGCTTTCATTCTGCTACCGCTCCCTGCAGCTGGTATTAAAAAGTGCACAATAGAAGGTCTTAATATTTTCTAGACAATTATAAATAAAAACAATATCTTTACACAAATAGTACTACGATTAAAAATTATAAAATTTCATAATGTCCAATACAGATTCATTATCAGGCAAAGTTGCTTTAATCACTGGAGCTAGCAGAGGAATTGGTAAAGAAATTGCTTTAGAACTAAGCCGCTTAGGAGCAGAAGTTTTTATTAATTACTCTTCTTCTGATGAAAAAGCTGAAGAAGTTGTGAATTCAATAAAAAATTCGGGAGGTAAAGCTCATAAATTAAAGTTTGATGTTTCAAAAGAGGATTCTGTAAGTTCAGCTTTTGAAGAAATCATCAAAATTAATGGCACCATTGATATCCTCATTAACAATGCTGGCATTACTAGAGATGGACTATTGATGAGAATGAAATCGGAACAATGGGATGACGTACTAAATACAAACTTAAAAGGAGTTTTTCTTTGTACAAAATATGCCTCAAAATTTATGATGAAAAAAAGAAGTGGTAGTATCGTAAATATTTCATCTGTTGTTGGATTAATTGGTAATCCCGGTCAAGCAAATTATTCTGCAGCCAAAGCTGGAGTTATTGGATTCACCAAAACTTGCGCTAAAGAATTTGCTTCAAGAGGTATAAACGTAAACGCAATAGCGCCAGGCTTTATCGAAACAGAGATGACTGAAAAACTTAATACTGAAGATATTCTTAAAGTTATTCCTTTAGGGAAATTAGGAAGTTGTTCTCAAATTGCAAATTTAGTATCATTCTTAGTTGCAAGTAATGCTGGAAGTTACATTACAGGGCAAACAATTAGTATTGACGGTGGTATGAGTATTTAATTATGTAATTTCGTACGGTTGGCCCAATTCATCTCTCAACCTTCTAATTTTTTGTAAGAGTTTTAGTCTTCGACTTCTAGCAGTTAATGTCAAGAAAAATCTTAAAGGAAAGTATATCAGTGTCATAGCAATCGCGAGGATTGCTGTAAGAGTAAAAATAAGATTATTTGTTTCTTCCATAACTTAAAGATACTCTTATTTGAGTTAATTTGTATGTCTAATTAAAAGAAATTCGGCTTTCCCCACTTAATTAAATATCCCATAAAAATGATTCTATGGGAGATTAGAATAAGAAAAAAGTCCCAGTAAACATGGCAAAACAGTTAAGTTTTTCTAATGAATCAAGAGAAGCATTAGAAAAAGGTGTAAATTTCGTAGCTAATGCAGTAAAGGTTACTATTGGGCCGAAAGCAAAAAACGTAGTAATAGAGAGAAAATCTGGTTCGCCAGATATAGTAAGAGATGGATCTACAGTTGCTAAAGAGATTGAAATTGAAAACCCTATTTCTAATTTAGGTGCAAAATTAATAGAACAAGTTGCATCCAAGACAAAAGAAAGTGCTGGTGATGGAACAACAACCGCAACCATTTTGACTCAAAAAATGGTTCAGGAAGGATTAAAAAATATTGCTTCTGGTGCCAGTCCTATGGAGTTAAAAAAAGGTATGGAGGTAGGTTTAGCTTTTGTTTTAGAAAAATTAAGTTCCAAAAGTATTTCATTAAGTGGTTCTGACATACAAAAAGTAGCCACAGTGAGTGCTGGAGGTGATGAAGAAATAGGATCTATAATTTCAAAGGCCATGGATATCGTTACTTCGGATGGTGTAATAACTGTTGAGGAATCTCAATCATTAGAAACAGAATTAGATATAACTGAAGGAATGTCTTTTGATAGAGGATATAGTTCTCCTTATTTTGTGACAGACCAAGAAAGACAAGTTTGTGAACTTGAAAACCCCAAAATATTAATAACTGACCAAAAAATTGCAACGTTAGCTAATTTAGTTCCAATATTAGAAGAAATTCAAAAATCAGGCGCACCTTTTCTAATTCTTGCTGAAGATATAGAAGGAGAAGCATTAACAACTCTAGTACTGAATAAGAATAGTGGAGTGTTAAACGTAGCTTCCGTAAGAGCTCCGTTATTTGGCGAGAGAAGAAAAGCTGCCCTTGAAGATATTGCTATTCTTACTGGAGCTAAGTTAATTAGTGAAGATAAATCGATGACACTTGATAAAGTATCGATTAATGATTTAGGCAAAGCAAAAAAAATAACTATCACGAAGGACAAAACTACAATTGTTGCCTTCGAAGACACTAAAGATTTAGTTAAAGCGCGAGTAGAAAAATTAAAGAGAGAAGTTGATATGACAGACTCAGAGTATGATCAGGATAAAATCAATGAAAGGATAGCAAAACTAGCTGGAGGAGTAGCACTTATCAAAGTTGGAGCTGCAACAGAAACAGAGATGAAGTACAAAAAGTTAAGAATCGAAGATTCCCTTAATGCTACGAAAGCTGCTATTGAAGAGGGTGTAGTTTCTGGAGGTGGACAAACTTTAATTGAAATATCAGATGACCTTTTAAATTTAAGTCAAACATCTTCCGATAATTTAAGAACAGGGATAAATATAGTAAAAGAAGCCCTTTTGGAACCTACTAAACAAATCGCAAAAAATGCTGGTTTTAATGGTGATATAGTTGTCGCTGAAATTAAAAGACTTAACAAAGGCTTCAATGCTAATTCAGGAAAATATGAGGATTTAAAAGATTCAGGAATATTAGATCCAACCAAAGTAATAAGATTAGCTCTTCAAGATTCAGTATCTATTGCAGCTATGCTTCTCACAACAGAAGTTGCGATGGCTGACATTCCAGAACCTGAAGCCGCAGCCCCAGGAGGACCAGGTGGAGATCCAATGGGAGGTATGGGTGGCATGGGTATGCCAGGTATGGGTGGCATGGGTATGCCAGGTATGGGCGGCATGGGTATGCCAGGTATGATGTAAAAAGCTAACTAGCTTTTTTATCTTTATTAATCCACTTTCTTAAAT
>QCPG01000024.1 GCA_003212615.1 Prochlorococcus sp. AG-436-E22 | reverse complement strand
TCTAAAGAACTAAATGTAATTTGCATACCTGGGCCATGTGCTGCTCTAACCGCACTTGTTTCAAGTGGTATAAATTCATCAAGATTTATTTTCGAAGGTTTCTTGCCTAGAAAAAAAAAAGAAAGAGATAAGATTCTTCTAGAAATAAGCAAAAGTGAAAGGACTATTGTTTTATATGAATCTCCTCATCGCCTAATAAAACTTCTTAAAGAGTTAAAAGAGTTTTGTGGAAAGGACAGGGAAATTCAGATTTTTAGAGAATTAACAAAAAAACATGAAGAGCATATAAACACAAATATTAATATGGCTCTAGAAATATTTAGCAACAAAGAAATCATAGGTGAAATATCACTTGTAATAAGAGGTATAAATAAAAAAAGTAATGAAGAATTTAATAAGGTTGACCTAAAGAATGAACTTGATGAATTGATAGATGCAGGATTAAGCCTATCTGCGGCATCAAAATACTTGGCAAAAAAAAAGAATTTAACAAAAAGCATAATTTATAATTTGCATTAAAATTTGATTAAAACTATCACTATATGTCCTTTAATCTGAAAAGAATTTTTTTATCAATAGGATTCAACTCAAGCCTTTTTTTAATATTGCTTATTGGTATTCAAAATAGTTCAAGTAAATATAAAGTTGATTTTATTATAAATAAAACAGTTGATTTACCTTTAAGTTTTATTATTGGAGCAAGTTTTATAAGTGGATCAATAACTGGAAGTTTAATTAGTCTTAATTTTAGCGAAATCAAAAAATAAACATTCTTAAAGAGAAATTAATTTTTCAGGACAAACTATTCTTGAAATCCCGCGAGAAACTAAAAGAGGAGCAACAATTCTAAATACATTCGTGTTTGGAACTTTGATTACTTTTTGTTCTTTTCTGCAATTTCTTTTTGCATTTTTAATATCAAAGAAGATTTCAATAGTTTTTCTATTTAATTCATCCTGCGAAAGAAATTGCCATTCAGGATAATCTTGTAGATATTTTGTCTCTAACTCTATTTTATTATTAACTATCATAAAAACAATTTTAGGAAGTTCTATATCTGTTATTGAGATAGAAGCCAAATCCTTTTGAGGCTCATTATCAATTTCAAGATTTAAAGGGGCAATTTCAATAAATTGTGAATCTAAAGATAGAGTAGAGTCACTAGTTAAGGATTCGTTAAATTTATTACTTGAATGATCATTTTTTATTTTATCCTTAATTTTTGATTCGGATTTATTTTTCTTTGCTAACTCCTTAAACAATTTTTCATTTACTCCTTTTTTCAAATGACGAGTAACAGTTGATTTTGTACAATTAAATATTTCAGATAATACATCAATAGACTGACCTTCAATAAAGCTATCAATCATTTGCTTCTTTTCTGTTTCTGATAATTTTTTAGGCACAAATTTATTAGGGTAGAATTTCAGAATCAGCTAACAAAATTTTTGGTTGCTAAGATTCAAATTTTAATTATTGATAGAGGATATAATTATATAATATTAATAAAAACCAATATTTACAAAATAAATATTCTTGTTTTTTAATAGAAACATAGCGAATAAAATTTTTATATTTTGAATAATTTAAATAAAAAATTAATTCCAAATTTTAATTTAATAACCATTATTCTTTCTGGAGGAAGTGGGACAAGACTTTGGCTGGGCATATAACATATTTAATATTTTGAATTATTAAATTTTGATTTAGCATAA
This sequence comes from Prochlorococcus sp. AG-436-E22, assembly GCA_003212615.1. Lineage (GTDB taxonomy): Bacteria > Cyanobacteriota > Cyanobacteriia > PCC-6307 > Cyanobiaceae > Prochlorococcus_A. Next base: position 12,226 of record QCPG01000024.1, on the reverse strand, counting down.
GATGTCGTTTCTTCAAAAATATCGGCATAAATAAATTCAGATTCAGAAAAAGTTTTTGCAAAATATGAAATCTCTTTGCCAGATAATCCTCCTAATTGAATTAAGCAAATATTTTTACAGTCTTTTTTGATTAAATCTATAACAAGTTTAAATCCTAAGTTGATAGCATCCCAATCTAAATTACCAACTTTAGTATCGCCTTTTAATGGAGGAAAACATTTAATCATATTTTCAAAAGAAAGTAACTAATTTCAAAGAAAACTACTATTTTTCTCTAATAGTTTTTTAACTTTTATTGAGGTTATATTTAGAAGATTTATTTTCTTCCTTTACCAATTAATCTATATATGATCTAACTTTTCTAGCGGGTGCAATATTGCTTTATTTAACTACTTCAAATCATGCTAGAACTTGTAAATCTCAAGGTAAATTTTATTTAGTACTATTTAATATGCATACAAAATAAAGTATTATTGATATTACAAACGTTAAAAAAATCCTTTAAAAGATTGATATAACAAACGTTTAACAATTTGGGGCCATAGCTCAGAGGTAGAGCACCTGCATGGCATGCAGGGGGTCAGGGGTTCAAATCCCCTTGGCTCCATTCAATTTTATTAGTCCTGAAAGTCCTTTATTATATGATGACCTTCTAGCTACGAAGGGACTCCAATCTTATAATTTTTTAAGAAGAAATTTTTTTAAATTATTTTTATATTTTTTATATTTGATAATATTCTGCTTATTAAATTCTCCGAAGAGAGTAAAATTAAAAGCCTCACATAATACATTGAGTGGATTTCCCAAAGTGCCATGAACTACAAGAGCATTATGAACTACAATGTCTCCAGGAGCTAAATCTAAATATATTACTTTATGTTTCCTTAAATTTTTTAAATCTTTTAAATTCTCAAGGCACATTGATGCACCAATATTACCCTCTGGGACGTGATCCAAATCTCCTAGTAAGTGTGATCCAGAAAAATAAAAAATAGTACCATATTTTTTATTTTGTTTATGAACAGGAATATAAAAAGTCAAACAATTTATACCATCTTCTAAATTAAAGTAAGCATTATCTTGGTGTAGTTTTATTTCTTGAGATTGCCTCGACTTAAAAAAATAACTTGAATTTATCCTATCATTAATATTTGGCTTCTTGCCTAATGCGTACTCAAAGAAATTAAGAAAATAGTCATTTTCGTAGAAAAGTTCAAAAATTCTAATTTTGTCAACCAAATTATGTGATGAAGATAAAATGCATTTATTTTCAGTTTTTATTACATTTACTTCTTCTTTTCCTATATTTGACCAAGAAAATCTTAGTACTTCCTTCTCAACATAATTTAATAATTCTCCAGAAAGTGCTTGTTTGAAAACACAAAATCCATTTTTATCTAAATCCTCTTTATTTTTTTTTAAATTTTTCAAGCAAACATTAATCATTATTTATGACTTTTATGTTGGTAAGGAGTTGAAGCGTTAAGACTTAAGTTATGTTCTAAATTGAACTCTTTAATTTGCTTTTCAATATCCACACCTACATTTTCTGACCATTTTAATAATAATGATTTTGTAATTTCACCATAAGATCCTTTTCCTATTGATTTAAATTGAAAACTGGTTACAGGCAAAATACAAAAAGGTGTTCCAGTAACAAATGCTTCGTCAGCATCATAAACATCATAAGGTTCAATATTCTTTTCGATACATTTTAAACCAATTTCTTCAGCCAAACTAAATATATAATCTCTTCTTGTTCCTCTTAAAATATTTCTTGGTTCAGGAGTGAATATTACATCATTTTTAATTATAAAAAAGTTGTTACCTGTCCCTTCCGCAATATAACCATCAGTATCTAAAAGTAATGGCCAATTATTTTCACCATTTAGTTTTGAAATTTCAATATTTGCCATTTGATACCACATCCTACTTCTGTTTTTAATTTTTGGGTCCATTAAATATGAAGGTATTGCTCTTTGACTTGGAATTACGCAATTAATGCCAGTCTTATAAAATTTTGACATCCCAACAACAGTCCACTTAAGAGGGAAATCTGCTACTACCACAGTAGGTTCGCTAATTAAACCTGATACAAGGCCCCCATATATTCCTAATGGCCCTCTACTAACATTTATCATTAATCTATGTTCATCATTTTCATCAAAGAGAGGCTCATTTATTTCTTGTACTTTTTCGCAAATATTTAATAATTCTTTTTCATCAAGATTTGGATTAATTTCTAAAATTTTAAGTCCTTTAAATAATCTATCAATATGTTCTTCAAGTTTAAATTGCTTTTTGTTGAAAGATCTTGTCATTTCAAAAACCATATCTCCAAACATTAAAGCCGAGTCGTAAATAGATATTCTTGCATCGGATTCATTAACAAATTTTCCGTTAAAATAGACTACTCGTTCTGTCTTTCCCATATTTTTTTTATCAAGCTATAGATTAATATAATAAATTTCTGGTGATATTGATTATTTTTCTTTTTTCCTTTTACAAAGTTCCCTATCATGCCATTCAATGATATCTAAAATCGTAAAATCTTTATTTTTATAATATAAAGATTGATAAAGTTTATCCATATATAAATATTCATGGTAATTATTGACATCAAGAACTATATCTGGTCTTCTAAATTCTATTGGACAATTTATAGTATTAACAGGACACCAATCATTATCCACAGGTTTTTGACTTTCGTAATCAAAAAAATTTAAATGCACATGCTCTCTTTTAGATGGTTCTTTAAAATAAGATCTAGCTTCTTCTAATTTTGAGAAATCAAATACTTCCGCCCCAATACCATCTGGATATCCCGAATTATAAATTTGAGAGAGATTAGATGAGAAACCTGGGCAGCCTAGATTTTTATGAAATTTAACTATCTTATCTATTTCAGTTGGTTCAGGTGTTGCATTATCAGCTGGCAATCTGCAAATTAAATCAGATTTCCTTTCCTTCGCAGCCAAATAGTATCTCTCTACAAGATCATCTTCTGGTCCGCAAAATAAATGTACATTAAATTTCTCTAGATAAATTTTTAATTGTAAATTTTCTTTTGTATCAGGAATAGCAACTATGATTTCAGATATATTTTTACATCTTTTTACACGTTCAATTATTCTCCCAACTAATGGCTCTCCAGCAAGTGGAAGTAAACTTTTCCCTGGTAGCCTTTTTGAACCAATCCTTGCTTGAATAATTAGATCAACCTTCATAAAGTTTTTAGATAAGAAGTGTTAATTTCACGTACATGTAAAAATTATTTAATAAATTTAATATAATCCTCTAATTAATGTGTTATTTAATATAGATGTTCTCTTAGTTTTTCGGCAACTTTCTTTTCCTCTTCAGTAAATTTCTTAACTCCATCTCCTAAAGATAATTCAATTTTTCTAATCCCCCCCACTAATTGCCTCAAGCCAGCTGGTTCTAGAGAAGCAGCTTGATCTGAACCATACATACTTCTATCTAAAGTAATATGTCTCTCTATGGAAGTTGCACCTAATGCAGTCGCTGCCAATGATATAGCTAATCCAGTTTCATGACCGCTATAGCCTACTTTGCATGAATACTTATTTTTCAAAGTGGTAATCATATTCAAATTAGCATCTTCATCTTTCATAGGATAAGTAGATACGCAATGCATTAATTCAAAAGGACAAGATTCTTTTTTAAAAATTTCTATCGCTTTATCGATGTCCTCGTAGGTGCTCATGCCAGTTGAAATAAAAGTATATTTTTTTTCTTTAGCAATTAACTTTAATAAATTTGTATTAACTATCATTGGTGAGGCAACTTTATTAAATTTAAAATCAAATTCAGAGATGAATTCTTGACTTTTCTCGTCCCAAGCAGATGCGAACCAATGAATATCCTTCTCTAAAGAATATTTATCTATTTCTTGATAATCTTCTTTACTAAATTCTAGTCCTTGTTTTTGACAACGTTGAGTATGTCCCCAAGGACTCTGTCTTGGAGAATTTAAAAAACTTTGGGTATAAACAGAATCTATATCTCTTTTTTGAAATTTAACTGCATCACAACCAGTATCCTTAGCCAAGTCTATAAGTTTTTTGCAGATATTTAGATCACCATTATGGTTAATACCTATTTCAGCTATTATAAAAACTGACATTTATTGCAAAATTGAATTTAACTGATTTTGTCCTAATGAATTTAAAGAAATAAATCTTTCTATAAATTCTCTCACAAAACCATCGCCTCCTTTACTATTCAAAACTACATTCGAAATATTTTTTATCATTACATAACCATCATTTGGACATACCGAAAATCCAGCGACATTCATAATCTCATAATCATTTAAATCATTTCCGAGATAAATAATTCCTTCATATGAATTTATAGAATTAGATTTTTTTTTATTAAATAAGTAATCCTTAACAAAATCCAACTTATTATTTACACCGCTAAAACACTTTAGTTTTAGCTTTTTGCAACGAGAAGAGACAACAGAATTTTTTTCTTTAGACAAGACAAACATTTCTATATCTAATTTATTGATTTTTAAGAAATTTCTAAAAATATCTAATCCAAGGCTGTCTGATTTATCACACGCAATAGTTTCAGAACCATTTTCATTAAGATAAACTTTGTTATTAGTAAAAACTCCATCAAAATCAAAAATAATGGTATGAACTTTATTTATACTTGGAAAATTATTTTCCCCCATAACCAAACATATTTTCAACTAATTCTACAATGATATGTCCCATCATTAAATGTATTTCTTGAATCCTTGCAGTAGTATTGCTCTCTACTATTATTTTTTCTTTAACTAATTTAGAAGCTCTACCTCCTTCTTTACCTAAGAAAGATATAACTTCTATACCTTTCTTCTCAGCTTCATTAATAGCTTTTATGATATTAAGACTGTTACCTGAGGTTGATAGACATATTAATAAATCTCCTTCTTTACCTAATGAAGAAATTTGTCTTGCAAAAACATCTTCGTAAGAATAATCGTTCGCTACGCATGTTAAAACAGAAATATCTGATGATAGGCATATTGAAGCGAGAGATTTCCTATCAAATTTGTATCTTCCAACAAATTCTCCGGATAAATGCATACAATCGGTAGCACTCCCTCCATTACCACACCAAATTAATTTATGATCCTTTGAAAGACATTGATAAATCTTTTTGGCAAAGATTTGACATTTTTTTATATAATTACTCTTACCTTCTAGGATTATTTTATTTAGTTCATTAAATTGTGAATCTATAAAATCTGAATAATCTTTCATTTTCACATCATTTAACTTAATAATAATTTTATTTTTTCTTTGGTCAACTCTTTAAAATTGCCATTCTCCACTTCAAAAATCCTATCACAGTAAGATAATATTGATAATCTGTGTGTAATCATAATTATTGTAAGTGAAGGATTCTGATCTATTATTTTTTCATTACTTTTTCCTCGATTTTCATATCTAAAGCGCTAGAAGCTAAAAATGCATACCTTCATGAATTGATAAATTCATTAAATAAAAAATATCAAACAAAAGTAGGTGAAAATGGAATCAAATTAAGTGGTGGAAAACGTCAACGTATTGGCATTGCGAGGACATTATACAGAAAATCTAATTTACTAATTCTTATGAGGCTGCTTCAATTATTTTCAATTCATCTATTTCTTGAGTTTCATAACCAAAAGATACATTATTAAAAAAGTGTCGTCTTTTAAGTAAATATTTTAAGGAACATGAGAAATTTTATTTCTCCAATGAATTAAATCATTCATGTTGTAGTTTTTGTAAAATATATTGTTGTTGATAATTATTTGAACTGAATATGGCTCGACTCTATCTTTACATATGAACAAAAAAAGATCTTAAAACTGGGTAATCGTTGATTAAACTGCAAAAAATGAAATTAATGGAAAAACATCCATTATTTAGAAAAGATGAAAGTGCTTACATTCCATTAGGTTCAAAACATAGATTATCAAATCCTTTTGAAACCCCACTAAGTTTTAATAGAAGTTCAAAGTGGTTCATATTTAAGTGAAGATGAAATTATCAGATTTGAGGATCTCTACGGAAGATCAAGATAATAGTTATTTAGATTCATGAAGAGAGTAAGGTTTTGTTTTAATCTTCCTTTAAGTTCTAATTACTTTTTAAAGTTAAATAAACAAAATATATGTTGTCTTGGGAACTATCAATTAGTAAGATCATAAATGAATTAAAAACATTTGATTCATAGAAGATTTATCTTCTTTAGAGGGTTTTCTTCCTTATCTCTTGAATTTTAATTTATTGCTTCCTTAGCTCAGCTGGATAGAGCAACTGCCTTCTAAGCAGTGGGCCGCAGGTTCGAATCCTGCAGGAAGCGTTAATCCTAAAGTAACTCTTGAAGACATGATTTCTGAAATGATAGCTCAAAAAGAACTAATCCTTAAGGATTAGGGGATGAAAGTTCCTTCTGAATTTGAATCTCTAACATCATACTGAATTAAGAATTTTTAGTTTTATTAAAGAATGAAAATAAAACAAAAACTTAGGACATCAAAAAATGATTTGTTATCTATTGGACAAAAATTCTTTGATATAGGTTTAGTTTTACTACCTACAATACAGCCCATAAGTTTTACTTCTTTTTTTATAGCATTAATAATTTCATTAAAGATAAATAAGCAAAATCTCCTTCATGATAAATGGAATTTATTTTTGTTACTTTTTTCGGGATTTATTATATTTAATTCGCTAAACCTTTTATTAGTTAATCCAATAATAAACAACTTCGATAATTTTTTCATTGTAATATTTAATGCACTTAAATGGATAATTTTATTCATATCATTTACCAGTTTTCAATGTTATCTCAAAACAAATCTTCAAAGAATAAACTTTGCTAAGTATTTTATTATTGGTTCTATTCCTATTTTCATTAGCTGTTTTCTGCAATATTGGTTTGAAATTTATGGTCCATTTAAATTTATGAACGGATTAATTGTTTGGTATAATTTACCAATGGATTACTACGGTGATGCTGATGGCGTCTCAGGATTATTCACAAATCAAAATTATACCGGGTTTTGGCTATCTATTATTTGGCCATTTAGTATATATTTTTTAAGACAACATAAATACATAGATTTAAAGAAAATATTATTGATATTTCTAAGCGGATTTACTTTTTATCTCATATTTATGACTACATCAAGGTCTTCCATACTAGGTGTAATTATTTCTCTTCCATTAATATTAAGTATAAAACTATTTATCAAGGTAATTATTATTTTATTCTTTTTTTATTTACTAATCATAAATATTCCAGAAGCAGTTTTCATTCAGAATGATATTTATATTCCCAAAACAATAAAAATATTAATAGGAAAAATTATGAACCCCAATCTTATTGCTTCAAACTCAAGAATTGAAATATGGAGAAATACATTAAGGCTTATTTCAACAAAACCATTTTTAGGATACGGAGCAGGTCTTTTTCCAATAATATATTTAACTTTAAGCGACTATAATGCACAACATGCACACAACATTATCTTACAAATTGCATTTGATTATGGTGTCTTTCTTTCTATAGGATTATCAGTATTTGTTTTAATTTTATTATTTAAAACTTGGCAAAAGATCTCTACATATTCCAATAATTTAAATTTCAATGATAAGCCTATAGAAATTTACTGGTTTGCTTCTGCTTTAATTGCATTGATAAGCCAATTGTATGATGTTACTTATTTTGATGGCAGATTAAGTTTATTAATTTGGTTATTACTTGCTGGATTAAAAACAATTATTGATGAAGATCATAAAATGTTAAAAAAGTTAAATAATTAATTGAAGGGAATTTCTTCTTTTAATTAATGAAAAAATAACTTACATCAATAATTTATAATACAAGAAATTAATCTAAGTCCGCCTTGAGAAATATCGTAACAGGAGGTGCTGGTTTTATAGGTTCTCATTTAATAGACAGCCTAATTATTAACGGAGAGGATGTTATTTGTATTGACAACTTTTCATCAGGATTAGAGAAAAATATTGAGCATTGGATTAATAATTCAAAATTTAAATTAATCAATCATGACATTATTAATCCAATTGAACTAGAGGCAGATAGAATATGGCATCTTGCATGCCCTGCATCAATTTCTGAATATCAGAAAGATCCAATAAAAACATCCAAGATTAATTTTATAGGAACTTTAAATATGCTTGAATTAGCAAGAAAATCAGAAGCTAAGTTTTTGTTAGCCAGTAGTAGTGAAGTATATGGCGATCCAACGGAACATCCTCAAAAAGAAAATTATTGGGGTTCTGTAAATTCGATTGGAGTAAGGAGTTGTTATGACGAAGGGAAAAGATTTGCAGAATCACTAACATTTGATTTTGCTAGAACTTTTAATTTAGATATTAAAATAGCTAGGATTTTTAATATTTATGGTCCAAGAACAAGGTCAGATGATGGACGTGTTATTAGTAATTTCATATCTCAAGCACTTAGAAAAGAGAAATTTACAATTTACGGGGATGGGACTCAAACAAGATCTTTTTGTTTCATTACTGATCTTATTAATGGATTAACTAAACTTATGAATTCGCAAAATAAAGGCCCAGTAAATCTTGGGAATCCAGAAGAAATTAATATTTTTGATTTAGCATCCCTTATAAATGATAAAGTTGGCAATAAATTTGAATTAATTTACTACCCATTACCTGAAAATGATCCTTCAAGAAGGAAGCCAGATATTACTCTCGCAAAAAGCTCCTTATTTTGGTCACCAAAAATTAATCTTTCTGAAGGTATAAATCAAACAATTCACTTTTTCAAAGAAAATAATCTTTCTTAACTATGGAAATTAAAAATATTTGTTGTATTGGAGCTGGCTATGTAGGGGGACCATCAATGGCTGTTATCGCACTCAAATGTCCTAACATACAAGTAAATGTAGTAGACGTGAATCAAACGAGAATTGATAGGTGGAATGAAAAGGATTTAAATAAATTACCGATTTACGAACCTGGATTGGATAATATTATTTCCAAATGTAGAGGGGAAAACCTTCATTTTTCATGTGAAGTTGAAAAAAATATTTCAAAAGCAGATATGATTTATATTTCTGTTAATACTCCCACTAAAACTGAGGGCCTTGGGGCAGGGCAAGCAATTGATTTGAAATGGGTTGAAGCTTCTGCAAGAAAAATATCCGAATTTGCAAATGGGCAAACTATTGTAGTTGAGAAAAGCACTTTACCTGTAAAAACAGCACAAACTATTCAAGAAATTTTAAATTGTTCAAATAAAAAGAAAAACAATACTAAAACATTTCATGTACTATCCAATCCAGAGTTCCTTGCCGAAGGAACTGCCATTAATGATTTACTTCATCCAGATAGGGTTTTAATTGGAGGCAACAATGAACAAGCAATACAATCTTTATGTGAAATTTATTCTAATTGGATTGATAAATCTAAAATCATAACTACAAATTTATGGAGTGCTGAATTATCTAAGCTCATAGCCAATGCATTTCTTGCACAAAGAGTGAGTTCAATAAATTCTGTTACAGCTATATGCGAAGCTACTGGTGCAAATATTAAAGACGTATCTTCAGCAGTTGGGGCTGACAAAAGAATAGGAAAACATTTTTTAAATCCTGGACCTGGTTTTGGTGGTAGTTGTTTTAAAAAAGATATCCTAAACTTAGTTTACATTTGTAATCATTATGGACTTAATGAAGTTTCGAATTACTGGCAACAAATTATTAACATTAATCATTATCAACAAAAAAGAATCACTGGATTAATTATTAGTAAGCTATTTGGGACTATTTCTGATAAAACAATTGCTATTTTTGGTTTCGCTTTTAAGGAGAATACAAATGACACCAGAGAATCACCTGCTATTTCGATATCCTTAGAATTACTACAAGAAGGTGCTAAATTAAAAATATATGATCCAAAAGTTAGTTTTGAGCAGATAAAAAAAGATTTAGCCCCAAATAATCAAACTTTAAGTCATCCACCAAAAGTCAATAATTGGGAATTTTATAACGATTTATATGATGCTACTATTAATGCGGATGCTATTGTTATTTTGAATAATTGCGAAGAATTTAAAGATTTAAACTGGTCAAAAATCTCAAAAAACATGAGACTTCCATCATGGGTATTTGATACCAAAGGATTCTCAAACACTACCGAAGCAGAAAAATTTGACATAAATATTTGGTCTGTAGGTGAAGGATAATAGTGCTTTAATTTTGGGAAGAAAATTTTTTATACCACTCAACAAAATATTTTAAACCTAATTCAATTTCTGTATTTGGTACGTAATCAATCCAATCGTTAAGAAGATCTGTATTAGCTGATGTTTCAATAACATCACCATCTTGGAGAGGTTTAAATTTAATCCTTGCCTTTTTACCAACATTTTTTTCTAGTAATTTTATAAACCTCATTAAATTGACAGGTTTACTACAACCAACATTGAATAAACGATAAGGTGCAAATGAGGATGATGGGTTTGGAATTTTTGGATCAAATTTCTCATCTATTGTGGCAGGTTTGTGGCAGCATCTGCACAAAACTTCTACGACATCATCTATATATGTAAAATCTCTAATCATTTTTCCGTAATTATATACCTCTATTGGTAAATCATTTAATATTGCATTTGAGAAAATCATTGGTGCCATATCAGGTCTACCCCAAGGTCCATAAACTGTAAAAAATCTTAAGCCAGTTGCAGGTAATCCATATAAGTGACTATATGAATGAGCTATCAATTCATTTGATTTCTTCGTTACTGCATATAAACTAACTGGATGATTTACTTCATTTTTTTCTGAATAAGGAAGATTTCTATTACCTCCATAAACAGAACTACTAGAGGCATATATAAAATTTTTTATTTTAAATAATCTACAATTTTCAATTACATTGAAAAAACCAGTCAAATTACTTTCTATATAACTTTTAGGATTTTTTAATGAATATCTAACTCCAGCTTGAGCTGCTAAGTTTATAACAATTTTGGGTTGATAAATTTCAAATATTTTTTTTAATTTTAACGAATCTTCAATAGAAACTTTATGAAATTTCCATTTCAAATTCATTGTATTAGCAATTTTTTTTATTTCTTCAATTCTAGAAATTTTTAAATTTACATCATAATAATCGTTTAGATTATCAATACCAATAATAGTTTCTCCTCTTATTAAAAGTTCTTTAGCAAGTGCGTGTCCAATAAATCCTGCAGTACCAGTTATTAAAATAGGATCATCAAATTTATTCATAAATTACTTAAATTATAATTTTGGCGAGAATAGGAATAAATTAAAGTTTCAGTTTAAATTTAAATATTCCCTACATATATCGAGAATCCTAAAACTAGATCTGCCGTCTCCGAAAGGGTTAATAGCATTTGACATATTCTGATATTCTTTTTCATTCAGCAGTAGATTACTTGTCTCTTTAAAAATATTAATAGGATTTGTACCTACTAGTTTTGCAGTGCCTGAATTTACTGCTTCTGGTCGTTCGGTTGTATTTCTAAGAACTAGTACTGGTTTTCCAAGTGCTGGAGCCTCTTCTTGCAGCCCTCCGGAATCAGTTAGAAGCAAATAACAACCTTTTAATGTTCCAATTAAATCAAAATAATTCAATGGTTTAGAAAGTATTATTCTTGGATTATTTTTAAATGACTTTAGTAGTGGTTCTCTAACTATTGAATTTGGATGCATAGGCAGAACTATAAAAACTTCTTTATGACTATCCAATATTAATTTGATACCTTCAATTATATTTTCAAGTCTTTTGCCCCAATTTTCTCTTCTATGAACAGATACAAAAATAACTTTATTAGAAATCCAATCTATTCCTTTATATTCTGGAATAAATGCTTTTTTTGAAATCATAAATAATGAATCAATAACAGTATTACCAGTTACTTCTACTAAACCAGTTACATTTGAATCTAATAAATTTCTTTTAGAATCTTTTGTGGGGGCAAAATGTAATGAGGCAATTTGTGATATTAATCTTCTATTTCCCTCCTCAGGGAATGGGTCATTTAATTGATTAGTTCTTAGTCCGGCTTCTACATGACCTACCGGAACACCCTCATAAAAGGAGCTTAAAGCTGCTGCAAAAGCTGTACTTGTATCTCCTTGAACCAATACTAAGTTAGGTTTAAACTCATGAAATTCTTGACCTAAACCAATTAG
>QCPG01000023.1 GCA_003212615.1 Prochlorococcus sp. AG-436-E22 | reverse complement strand
TTATAAGATTATATGACGCCTGAAAGGCTTGGATTACTCTGGGGAATAACTGTATTCGCAGGTGCTTGTGCTCGATTATTTGCTTCTTTGACGGGATTCCCTAGTGTTGTTATTTTATTGCTGTCTGGATTATTAATTGGAAGATCAGGTTTAGGAATAGTTGAACCTTTAGATCTTGGAGAAGGTCTTGAAACAATTGTTGGACTTTTAGTCTGCTTAGTTCTATTCGAAGGTGGACTAAATTTAAAACTGCCTGAGGGGAATATAAGAAACACTGTTTTGAAAATATCATTCATAAGATTATTTATTTCATTATCAGCTGGAATCTTTATTGCTCATTGGCTGGCTGGACTTTCATGGCAAGTCGCAGGTATATATAGTGCTATAGTTCTAGCCACTGGACCAACAGTCGTCTCTCCATTAGTTGAACAAATAAAATTAGCTTCCCCTCTTTCGGAAGTTTTAAAAGCTGAGGGGTTGTTACTTGAACCAATTGGTGCAGTACTAGCTTTATTACTTTTAGAACTAACGTTAGGAGACCTGCATGGGATTAACGATGTATTTATTGCATTAATGCAAAGATTAGGGGGCGGAGTTTTAATCGGATTAAGTTCAGGATGGTTACTTTCCGAAATTTTAAAAAAAATTAAAAATGAAGCCTCATTTGGTATAGAGCTGCAAGTTACCCTTGGCTTTATTTTCCTTGTGTATGGAATTTGTGAATATTTTTTACCAGAATCAGGCTTGCCTGCTTCTGTTTCGGCAGGTTTTATTGTGGGCAAAAGAGAAATAATAGATAAAGAGAGATTGGATAATCTATTAGGTGAATTAGCTCAATTAGCAATAACAGTTCTTTTCCCTCTGCTGGCAGCTGATGTTTCTTGGGGTGAATTAAGTCCCCTGGGTTGGGGAGGAATTGTTTGCGTTTTTATGATGATGGTGATTATCCGTCCTGTCTCTATCTGGATAGCAACAATGGGAAAAGAATTAGACTCAAAGGAAAAGGTGTTTTTAGCCTGGTTAGCTCCAAGAGGTATTGTTACTGCAGCAGTGGCCTCTCTTTTTTCTATCAGATTAGAGCAGGCTGGTATCCTTGGAGCTGGACGTCTTCAAGGCTTAGTGTTTCTTACAATATTAATGACAGTAGGAATCCAAGGTCTTACGGCCAAACCTTTGGCGAATCGGCTTGAATTAGCACGAAAAGAATCTAGACCGTAATCAGACATCTTTCAATCCGCGATATATCACTTTTACTCTCTGAGAACAGTTCCCAACTTTGAACTAAATCTGGCCCACTGAGACAACCAAAAAAGGCCACTCTTAGTGATTTCATTAAAATTCCTTTTTTTACATTATGACTTCTTGAGATTTGGTTTATTATTGCCTTTGCTTTCTCTTGGTCTAGTTTTACAGTATTTTGATGTATTAAATAATTTAAGATAAGTTTGAGAGATGCTTTACTATCCTTGTTTTCGAGAAAATCTTGACCCTCTTTTTGAATTGGAGGCAATAAAAAAAATGGTTTTGATTGATCAATAGCATCTTTTAAAACGATCATTGAATCTCTAAGCAAAATTGCTAATTTTATAGCCCATTCTTGAGATGGTGGTTTCCAACTCATATCATCCCAATATCTCTGAATTATCTTAGTTAACTTGATTATTTCCATTTTTTTTATGTATTGAGAATTAATCCAGTTGAGCTTTTCCCAATTAAATTTTGCTCCAGCTTTATTTATATCTGATAAGTCAAAAAATTTAGATATCTCGTCAAGTGAAAGTATTTCAACCTCTGAAGATTTTGGTGACCAACCTAAAAAGGCCATGTAGTTAGCTAACGCCTCAGGTAAATAGCCCATATCTCTAAATTCGTCGATTGAAGTAACGCAATCTCTTTTAGATAATTTTTTCCCTTCGCTATTCAGTATTAGAGGTGTATGTGAGAAAATCGGCAATTTAAAATCTAATGCTTTATAAATCAATATTTGTTTTGCAGTATTAGAGATGTGGTCTTCCCCCCTTACGACATGAGTGATATTCATATAATTATCATCAACTACTACTGCAAGATTATATAGAGGATCTCCAATCTCATGTCCCAAAGACCTTCTGGACAAAACTAAATCACCACCCAAGTCCTTACCTTGCCATTTGATTTCACCTCTTATTTGATCTACCCATGTGATTTTAATGTTTTCATCAATCCTAAACCTTATTACCGAAGTCTTGCCTTGGGATATAAATGTTTCTATTTCTTCTTTTGAGAGATTTCTGTGTCTATTATCATGTTTAGGAGGTAATCCTTTCTTTTTTTGTTCTTCTCTTAGTTCAGAAATCTCATCTTCTGTAGTGAAGCATCTATATGCAGCCCCACATTCTAATAACTTTTTGATGTGGTTTTTGTGGATCGAAATTCGGTCACTTTGCTTTACAGGTTCTTCATCCCATTTAAGACCAAGCCATTTCAAGCCTTCTAATATATTTTTTGTGTACTCAGATTTAGATCGAAGAAAATCTGTATCTTCTATTCTGATAAGAAATTTACCACCAATTTTTTGGGCATATAACCAGTTGAATAATGCTGTCCTAGCTGTACCAATATGAAATAAACCTGTTGGACTTGGGGCTAATCTTAAACGTTTTTCCAAATTTTTTTCGAAAAAAAAAACGGGACCGACGGGATTCGAACCCGCAACTTCCGCCGTGACAGGGCGGTGCTCTAACCAGTTGAACTACGGTCCCAAAGTTTAAGTTCTAAATTTAATTAGAACTTCATTCTTAAAATTATCAGATCATAATACTTAATTAATATTGTTGTAATAAAAAAAATTTATTAATTTGAGGATTTAAAGAAATAGTTGGTTTTAGAACTATCTAAATATTAAAGAACTATTTATTTTTGAGGTCGAAAGCCAGCAGGTTCTATCAATCTAACTTGGTTGCCTCTGGCGGTAAATTCTCTGCCTTGGTCACTTTGTACCACAACTCTTCCACCAGATTTAACTCTGATGACTCTTGCACGAACCCATCCTAAAGCTGCTGATTCGAGGACTTTAACTACGTCCCCTGGTTGAAGATCTAACTCCATCTTATGAAAAAATGATTTACATAATGTTGATCAAACGCGTCGTGGAGGACTTGAACCCCCGACATCAGGTTTTGGAGACCTGCGTTCTACCAACTGAACTAACGACGCATCTTAATGATTATAAGCGTCTTTGTGACCAATAAGATTGTTACTTTACAACTTTATCGATCAAAGCGTTGTTTTACGCGAGTAGCTTTTCCTACTCTATCTCTTAAATAGAATAACTTAGCTCTTCTTACTTTACCTCTACGTTCAACTTTTAGAGAGGCAACTTGTGGACTATGTAGCATAAATACTCTCTCAACACCTATGCCTTGGAAAATTCTTCTTACTGTAATTGTCTGGTTAAGGCCCCCATGTCTTTTCGCTATGACAACGCCTTCGTAAGGTTGAACTCTTTCTTTGTTACCTTCTGTAATTTTCACACCAACTTTAACAGTGTCTCCAACATAAATTTCAGGTAATTCTTTTTTTAATTGTTCATTCTCAAATTCCTCAATAACATTATAAAAGCTTATTGTTTTTGTAGTTTTAGAAACCTTTTTTTTATCTTTAAGTTCAACTGTAACATCAATTGATTGATCATTTTTGATGGTGGTTTCCAACTCATTTTCTTTTTTCTCTTTGGCCATTTTGGTCTTTTTTATCCTACAAGTTTAATATCTTAACCCTTTGACTCGCCTTTAGTAACCTTTTTGCTAAATGAAATTGTTTTTGAAAACATTTGGAATCCAGTTATGAGCATCCATAAAACCCCAAGGGAATTTAATAATACATATATTAATTCTCCATTATTTCCAAGCCATTCGCCCTCATGGAGGGACATTAACCAATGAACTTGGTCTCTAGAGTAACCTAATAAATCTTTTGAAACCCTATATAATAGACCAGTAATGGAAGACATAAATAATGGAAGAAAAATCCAAGGCGCCAAAGCTTTGTGAAATTGCCTAGAATTAGAGAAAAATTTCATTCCTGTTTCCAATTGTTATTGATAGATTTAAGATAGCCAAGTTCATAATGGCTATTTTGATGATATTTACTTATTACCATTATTTATTCCAATGAAACATTTTGCAGATCTTTTATTAAATAAAAATAATTCCCAAAGTAATGATCAAGTGCCCTTCATTCAGAGGAGCAGAGGAATTGAAATAAAGTCTGCACGTGAAATAAATCTGATGAAAAAATCTAGCAGGATAGTGGCAACTGTTCTGAGGGAAATTAATGACTTAATTAAACCGGGAATGAGTACAAAAGATTTGGATGATTTTGCAGAGAAGAGGATAAAAAGTTTTGGAGCTGTGCCAAGTTTTAAAGGCTATCATGGTTTCCCCGCAAGTATTTGTTCTAGTATTAATAATGAGGTTGTTCATGGAATACCAAGTAAAAAGAAAATAATTAAAAATGGTGATCTAGTGAAAATTGATACAGGAGCATATTTAGATGGCTTCCACGGTGATAGTTGTATATCAATATCTGTAGGGGATGTTAGTTCAAAGGCTCAAAGTCTTAGTGATATAGCATTTAAAGCTCTTTATGCGGGGCTTTCGAAAATTAAAGCAGGTAATAACCTTCTCGATGTTGCTGGAGCAATTGAAGACATTGTTAAAGAAAATGGGTTTAGTGTAGTTGAAGACTATACAGGCCATGGAGTTGGAAGAAATCTTCACGAAGAACCCTCTGTATTTAATTTTCGGACTAAAGAATTGCCCAATGTAGTGCTCCGTGAGGGAATGACATTAGCGGTGGAACCTATTGTGAACGAAGGGAGTAAATTTTGTAAAACATTAAATGATAGATGGACCGTCATCACAAAAGACGGAAAATTATCTGCGCAATGGGAACATACAATAGTTGTTTTAAAAGATGGAATTGAAATATTGACAGATAGAGACTTCTAGCTACTAAGATTTGTATTTATAGATAATTTGGCAATATATAAAGTTAAAAAATTCTTTAATGGGGAAAAGTAGGTAAGATAATGGGTTAGGACTAATTATTATTAAATAACTTTTTGAATTAGCTAAATCATAAATTTTCTTAGAGACAAATTTTGGACTCATAATCCCAATAGGATTTAGTTCTGATTTGAAAGGTCCTAGGATGATTTTCTTTATAATTAATTTTTTCTTAGTATCTTTGTTTAGAAGATTTTTTTTGAAAGAAACTAATTTACCAATCAGGGATTTACTAATCTCATAAGATGGATTTAAGGCTGGTAAAATTTCTGCTTCAGATGTGTTTATCCAAATTTCTTTTTTTATTTTTGAGTCATTTTTTAAAGCAATATCTTCAAATAAATTTAAAAATTTGAATTTGCTTAATGCATTTATTTCTATGGAGTTTTCATAATTGGCATTTTCTCTGCTTAAATCATAGATACCGTGGTTCAAAATTAAAATATCTATTGTTTCTAAATGCTTTTTTAATATCGATTCATTCCCGCATTCCCATTTAATCCATTCATTAGGAGATTCAAGATTTATTACATGATCAGTTTTACTATGAGTAAATCCAATCACTTTATATCCTTTCTGACGAAACAACTTTGTTAATTCTTTCCCAAGCGCACCGGAAGCTCCAGTAATCCCAATAGTTTTCTCGTTTTTGATTGAATTTATCATTTTTTTTTTTGATTTTGATTAAATACCAAAGAACTAAAATAAATTTACCTAAAAAAATATTTGTTTATTTATTTGATTAAAACTCATAAATAAATATTTGTTTAGTTCGAAAAAAAATATTATCTTGAACCTATTGATAAACAATTTTACTAATTATGAGCGATATATTATTAATTGGTTCATGTGAGCCATTTAGTGGTAAGTCTGCATTGGTTCTTGGGATAGCAAAAAGACTCTTACAGGAGAAAAAAAAAGTACGTATCGGTAAACCACTCGCAACATGTATAGAACTTACTAATGTACCTTCAATGTCTTATGAAGGATTGATAGATGATGATGTTAAGTTTATTGGATCAACATTAAATATAGAAGAGGAGAATTTAATTTCTTCAGTAGGATTATTGGATAATATATCAGCTGAAAAAAGAATCTCAAATAAAGACTTGCTTCCAGGTAAAGGTTTTGATCAAATTGAGGAATTGGTTAATGATGATTTTGAAGGGCTAAATATTTTAGAAGCGGCTGGAAGTCTTCATGAAGGAATGATTTATGGCTTAAGTCTCCCACAACTAGCTGAGAGTTTAGATGCGAAAGTCTTAATTGTGAATTTATGGGAAGATTGTAAAAGCGTAGATGCATTACTTGATGCAAAAAAACAACTAGGTGAGCATTTGGCTGGAGTGGTATTGAATGCAGTTTTGCCTCAAGAAGTAGAAAAAGTTAAAAATGAAATAATACCCTCTCTTAAAGATATGAATATTGAAGTGTTTGGGGTAATGCCTAAATCACCTCTGCTTAGAAGTGTCACTGTCGGTGAGCTTGTCAGAAGATTAAATGCCAAAGTAATTTGTTGCCCTGAAAAAGACCAATTACTTGTTGAGACATTAAGTATTGGTGCAATGGGTGTAAATTCTGCAATGGAATTTTTCAGAAGAAGAAGGAATATGGCTGTAGTTACTGGCGCTGACAGAACTGATATACAACTTGCAGCCTTGGAAGCTTCGACTCAATGCCTTATTTTAACTGGTTTGGGAGAACCTTTGTCACAATTGATTCATAGAGCGGAGGAATTGGAGGTGCCAATTCTAAAAGTCGAATTAGACACTCTTGCTTCCGTAGAAATTATTGAACAAGCTTTTGGTCATGTCAGAATACATGAATCAATTAAAGCTTCTTATGCTTTTCAATTGGTTCAGGAGCACGTAAATCTAAAAAGAATTCTAGAAAAGATTGGTTTTGCCTGCAATTTTTCAGATAAATGCTAATTTCAAATATAGGAACTATTTTATTTTGAGTCGCTCTTTAGATCTACCAGCAACACAAGGTGTTGATGCCTTAGCTCAAGAACTCGCAAAACTCCAGGATAATGGTAAAAGGAGGATTGCTTTTTTGGGCAGTAGACACGTACCAGTTGTCGATATCCACTTGATAGAGTTAATAGCAAGGTCGTTAGCAGAGGAGGGGCATAATATTCTTACCTCTGGATCTCAAGGGGTCAATGCTGCTGTTATTCGAGCCGTATTAGATATAAATCCATCATTATTAACTGTTTTGTTGCCACAAAGCCTTGATAGACAATTACCCGAAACTAAGGATCAACTTGAAAGGGTTATGCATTTGGTAGAAAAAAGTGAAAATGATGAACTGCCTTTGCCACTGGCAAGCAGCCTTTGTAATCAAGAAATTATTACTAGGTGTGATCAATTAATATGTTTTACATTTCATGATAGTGAAACATTACTAAATAGTTGTAGATGCGCGGAAGAAATGGGAAAAGTGGTTAGTTTGTTATTTTTTGATTAGATTAATCTATTTCCAATTTTAAAAATCTAATTTATGCTAAAAATAATCTTGCGTTTAAAAATTTAATATGGCAGAAAGTTTTTCATTTGATGTGGTGTCTGATTTTGAGAGACAGGAATTGGTTAATACTTTGGATCAAGTAAAAAGGGAAATTTCTCAGCGTTACGATCTGAAAGGCACAGATACGAAGGTTGATCTCGATAAAGAAAATATTTTTTTAACAACTAATAGTGAACTTACCTTAAATGCTGTAAATGACATAATTAGGCAAAAGGCAATAAAAAGAAGTTTATCTTTAAAAATTTTTGATTACGGTCAAATTGAAATAGTTAGTGGAAATAAAGTGAGGCAGACAATTCTATTAAAACAAGGTATTAAACAAGAAATAGCAAAAAAAATTAGTAAAAATATAAGAGATCAAATAAAAAAAATTAATGTTAGCATCAATGGAGAAACGCTAAGAGTCTCGAGCAAGAGCAAAAATGATCTTCAATTAGCAATTAAACTTGTTAGAGACTTGGAAGAGTCTTTGAACATTCCTCTAAAAGCTAATAACTTTAGATAAAATCTTGAATAAGATTATTAAAAAATATGGCTGATTCAACAGAATCTCTTGTTAAGAAATTGGTTATAAAAATAAAAGAATATCCTCGTTTCTCCAAGGAAGAAATAGAGAAATTTTGTTGGATGGCAGTCCATGAGTATAAGCACGGTGTTTTACCATCTGAATATGACATTAGAGAAATAGATGAGGACCTTTATTTACAAGTTTTGCAAGAATTTAAATCCAACATTTAATAAAAATAATTTTTACATTTATTTTTACAATTATTAAAAAAATATTTTAATTAAATGCCTTATTAATGCACTAATTAAATTGATTAAATATGATTAATTAAAATAAATGTTTTAATGTCAACATCCTTTAAAAATGTTACGCCAGCTGGTCCTGGCGGGACGGCAACACTACTGATCGTACTATCTTTTACTGGCTTTCTTTTACTCACTCAATCTCTCTTTGTTGTTCCTTCTGGACAGGTTGCAGTAGTAACAACATTAGGAAAAGTTAGCGGCCCTTCGAGAAGAGCGGGTTTGAACTTCAAACTCCCATTTATCCAGTCTGTTTATCCATTTGATATTAAAACTCAAGTTCAACCTGAGAAATTTGAAACTTTAACTAAGGACCTCCAGGTTATTAGGGCTACAGCTACTGTTAAGTATTCAGTGAAGCCTAAAGAAGCAGGAAGAATTTTTGCCACAATTGCAAGTAGAAATAGTGATGTATATCAAAAAATTGTTCAGCCATCTTTACTAAAAGCTCTCAAATCAGTCTTTTCTCAATATGAGCTAGAAACAATAGCTACGGAATTTGCAGTCATCTCTGAAAAAGTAGGAGATACAGTTGCTAAAGAACTAAATTCATTCGATTATGTAGATGTTAAAAGTTTAGATTTGACTGGATTGGAGATTGCTGAAGAATATAGAGCTGCTATTGAACAAAAGCAAATAGCCGGTCAACAACTATTAAGAGCGAAAACAGAAGTGGAAATTGCGGAACAAGAAGCACTGAGGTACGAAACACTAAATAGAAGCCTTGATGATCAGGTACTTTATAAATTATTTCTCGACAAATGGGATGGTAGTACCCAAGTCGTTCCTGGCATGCCAGGTTCAGAAGGTGGGACTCCGCCAGTAATAGTTGGAGGTAAAAGATAGTTATTTAAATTATTTTTTTATAGCATTAAATGATTGATCAAATGCCTCTATGGTTTTGTCAATTTCTTCTTCACTATGAGCCAAGGATGTGAATCCTGCTTCAAAAGGACTTGGTGCTAGGTAAATACCTCTGCAGAGCATCTCTCTATGCAACTTACCAAAAAGTTCGGCATCATTTGTTTTTGCCTCATCAAAATTCCTAACTGGACCATCACATAAGAAAAATCCAAACATAGCACTTACATTTCCACCATTTATAGCGATACCGTTATTTTCTGCAGACTGAATTATTCCTTCAAATAATTTAGAAGTAATTGCATCAAGTTTTTCGTATGTACCTTCTTGTTTGAGTAGCTCAAGAGTTTTTATCCCAGCAGTCATTGCGAGTGGGTTCCCACTCAATGTACCTGCCTGGTAGACAGGCCCTGAAGGAGCTACCATTGACATTATTTCCTTCTTGCCGCCATAGGCTCCAACTGGTAATCCTCCACCAATTACTTTCCCAAGAGTAGTTAAATCAGGAGTAACTCCAAATTTTTCTTGGGCTCCTCCATAACTGATTCTGAAACCAGTCATGACTTCATCAAAAACTAATAAGGATCCATTTTCAGTGGTTAATTCTCTTAAGCCTTCTAAGAATCCAGGCTCAGGAGTAATAAAGCCAGCATTGCCAACAATAGGCTCAAGAATCACCCCTGAAATGGCATCAGGATTTTCAGAAAATAATTTTTTTACTGCCTCAAGATCATTGTAAGGAGCGGTTAGTGTATTAGCAGTTGTTGTTCTTGGAACCCCTGGAGAGTCTGGTAATCCTAAAGTAGCTACACCTGATCCAGCTTTCACCAAAAACATATCTGCATGGCCGTGATAGCAACCGTCAAATTTTATAACTTTATCTCTTCCAGTGAATGCTCGCATAAGCCTTAAAACAGCCATACATGCTTCAGTTCCACTATTGACAAATCTAACCATTTCTACAGATGGGACAGCATCTATAACCATCTCAGCAAGTTTATTCTCTAAAACGCATGGAGCTCCGAAGCTGGTACCTTTCTCAATTGCTTCCTGTAATGCCGTTGTAACCTCAGGGTGAGCATGTCCACATATAGCAGGACCCCAACTTCCTATGTAGTCAATATATCTATTGCCATCGATATCCCAAGCAAAGGGTCCTTTTACTCTATCAAAAACAATTGGCTGTCCACCGACAGACTTAAAAGCTCTCACTGGAGAACTAACACCTCCAGGCATTAATTCTTGGGCAGCTGAGAAAACTTCTTCTGATTGGGTGCAATTTAATATGTCAGTCACAGTTTAAATAAATAAAGCTTTGAAAAAAAATTTGTCATGTTCTAACTTAGAAATAAGTAAAAATTTTGTCAATCAGTTTGAAACTCTACATTATGATATTTTTATTTAGATAGTTTGTATTGTAAATTATTAATTTTTAGGAAATCATAATAGAAATTAATATTAATCTTTACAACTCTTTATTAATAAGCGTTTCCAGCTGTCAAAGAAATTCTATTTTTTTTATTTATATTTCGAAAAAATTCTCCTCTTCATCAAAAAAATCTACATTTATGTCATTCAAATTAAGATTAATCATTACTGGGGCATGATCACTTGGGCGTAAATTCGCCCTAGGTAAGCTGTCTATCACACAACTTTTAAGTTTTGATGATAGTTCTTTACTGATGTATATATGGTCTATTCTCCAACCTTTGTTTAATTCATATGCGTTATTACGGTAATCCCACCAACTCCAATGACCAGTATTTTTTTCAAAAATCCTGAAAGAATCTATTAATCTTTCTTTAAGAACATTATTAAGTGCATTTCTCTCTATGGCAGACGCCATGATTCCACCTTCATATTTTTCTGGATCATGAATATCTAAGTTAGATGGAGCAATATTAAAATCACCCATAAGACAAATTAGTTCTCCTTTTTTTTCTTGCTCATCCAAAAAAGAAGCTAAACAGTTTAACCAATTTATTTTGTAATCGAACTTATCCGATTCTAGTGAAGATCCATTGGGCACATAGACATTTATGATCTTAATGCCATTAATATCAGCAGAAATTAATCTTTTTTGATCTAGGAAAATTTCAATATTTTGATCAGAGTCTGTGAATCCTTTTTTAATATTTTTACCTTTTATTTTAGAAATAATAGCAACTCCATTGTAGGACTTTTGTCCGTAAACCTCTACTGAATATCCTAAGTTTTCGAAAGGTTCAACTGGGAAACTATCATCCATCACTTTTGTTTCCTGCAAACAAAGAATATCTGGATTAACTTGATTAATCCAATCTATTATTTGTGAAAGTCTTGTTCTTATAGAGTTAACATTCCAAGTTGCTAATAACAAATTTCTACTAATTTATGTAAAATTAAATTAGCAAAGATTTTTGGCATTAAAGAATTTTGAAATTAAATAAAATGAAAATTTATTTTTGTAAAAACCTCTCTAAAAAATTACCTTTAGTTGTTTTTTTTCTTTCTTTAATTTCCTTAAAAGGTGACTTTCTAAATGCTGAATATTTATCTGAAGAATTACAAATCGAAAGTTCAACTAAAACAGATGAGGATAGTTCAGTTATTCCAACAAATCCATTTGAAATTGTGGAAATGATGAGAAGATATAATAGTTTGAATGATGCCACTAATCCCTCTGATGCTATAGACGATGCGCTAGAGTCTTTTAATAGTTTGGAGGAAAAATAAGAAATTTAATACGAGAAATTGTCATTTTAAATTTTTAACATGCTAAAAAATCCTATCCCCAAAGTTACTAATCAATTTCAGTACAGAGCAATTGGTATTATTAAAGGTAAATTTATTCCAAATGATATTCAACAATTAAATAGAGGCTTCTTAACTGATAATAAAGGTGAAAAAATTGAAACAGTAGTATTGGGGAAAGCATTATCTCTTTTAAAAAAGCATATTGATTTAAATAGAAGTTATTTTTGGGTTGTTTATCCAAAAAATAAAAATACTCAACATTTGCATTTACAGGTTGCTGGCATCTGGGATCCTTATCAACTTAATGATTTTCCAAATGACTCTTTACAAACAAACTTTTCTAAATTATTAGAGGAATTAGGTTTAAAAGATAATTATTTTTCTGTTAGAGGAGAATTAGTTTTTGTAAACACTAAAAAGAAAGAAGTTGTTATTAAAATCTGCTCGGCTTCAAAGTTAAAGACTCTAAAAAATAAAAATTTCAAACTAGTCATAAAAGGGGATCTATCTCTCGAACTTCTAAATAGTTTTATAAGTTTAGATGTCATCAGAGATGGAAATTCCTTGGAATTAATTAATTACGAAGTTATTGAAAAGAATTTTACCAAAAAAAATTAGAATGAATAGTTGAGCTTTATCTTAATTTTTACCAATCAAGAAATCTACTTTTTATGGAAGATATTTTAATTGAATGCTCTCCAGGCATCTCTGGAGATATGTTGTTAGGAGCTTTTTATGACTTAGGGGTGCCTAAAAAAGTAATTGAACAACCACTTATTGATCTTGGATTAAATGATCGATATATTCTGAATTTTCAAGAATCTAAAAGTTGTTCAATACGGGGGATTAAGGCTAAGATTGAGAATATTGAGTGCCATTCAATTAAAAGAGACTGGAGAAGTATTAAAGAACTCATTTTAAATGGGGATTTAGAAGATAAATTACAGCAAATAATTTATAAAGTATTTGAATCTTTAGCAAGTGCGGAAGGCAAAGTTCATGGCATCAAATCAGAAGATGTTCATTTTCATGAAATTGGGTCTATGGATTCATTAGTGGACATCATAGGAGTATGTGCTGCATTAAATTACTTAAATCCTAAAAAGGTTTATTGTAATGAACCAATGTTGGGAAAAGGCTATGTTCAAACAGAACACGGAAAATTATCTGTCCCGTGTCCTGCTGTAATAGAGCTTATAAGAAAAAAAAATATTAGGGCTATATCATGCTTTGAATCAATAGAAGGCGAACTATCTACCCCTACTGGCATTGCTTTACTTTCTAATTTTGCTAACTATCTGCAACCCCCTTCAAAATATTCAATTCACTCTTACGGAGTAGGTATTGGTAACTCAAAATTCCCATTCCCCAATTTGGTTAGAGTTTATAAAATTACCTCATTTGTAGATCCATCTAGTAATCAACAAATGAATCCAAAGTGTGAAGAGATATGTGTTCAAGAAGCATGGATTGATGACCAAACACCTGAGGATATATCTAACTTTTTGGAGAAACTGAGGATTGAGGGTGCTTATGATGTTTCTTATCAAGTTATTAATATGAAAAAAAATAGAATTGGATTTTCTATTCAAGTAATATTGCCAACAGAGAAGAAAGAATACTTTAGGCGATTATGGTTTGATTATTCCAAGACTATTGGAGTACGTGAAAGGACCCAATCTAGGTGGATACTACTTAGAAGAAGCGGAGAATGTTCAACAGCTTTTGGCAATATAAAAGTTAAACAGACTTTGAAACCTGATGGATCAATTAATATGAAACCAGAAAATGATGAAGTTTTAAGATTAGAATTAGAGAAAAACAAATCAACTGACGAAATAAGAAAAATAATAAATGAGTCAAGTAAACATTTTAAAGCGTTTGAAAACTGGAAATGAGATTTAATAAAAGTAATCAATTATATTGGAAATTTTTTACGAAAATTAATTTTGGTGCTTTAAAGAGTATTTTCTTTGTGTCAAGCTTGTTATATTTTTGCATATATTTTTTTTATAATATTGACCAAATTTCGTTTGATATCAACTTAGAAAGAAATGGAATTAATCTTTCTTCATCATTTTTATTTTGCGTTTTAAGTATTTATCTTAACGCTTACGCATGGAAATATATAGTTAAATGGTTCGGCAAAGAATGTAGAAGTAATAGTCTCGTTTCTTTTTATGTTTTAACTAATATTCTTAAATACGTTCCGGGAGGAATTTGGCATTTTGTTGAAAGATTTAATTTTATAAAAAAAATAAGTAATCCTCAGATTGCTTTGTATTCCACACTTATAGAACCTTACTTTATGTTGAGTGGATCTTTTCTGTTGGCATCGGTAGGAGTAATTTTTTTCCCATTGTGTTTTTTTTTAATATTGCCTTTAGTATTTTTAAATAGAAGATTAATTTATTTTGTATTAAAAAGCTTAGAGTCTCTTAAGAGAAATGCATTTGAGGGTTTGAGACGTTCAAATTCAAAGGGTCAATTTGAGAAGAGAATAAATATAATTTCTTTTTTCCCCACCGCAGCATTTTTACTTGAGATTGGTTTTGTTTTATCTAAATTTATTGGATTTTATATTTGTTTAAATACTTTTTATACAAATAATAATCAAAATATCATTTTTTTATTAGTAATCTTTTCTTTGTCATGGTCTTTAGGTTTGATAGTCCCAGCAGCTCCAGGAGGCGTTGGCGTATTTGAAGCCTGTATCCTTTTTTTTGTTGGCAGAAATATTCCTCAAAATATAATTTTTGTGAGCTTAATTTATTTTAGGGTTATATCTACTTCGGCAGATTTGTTGCTAAGCTTACCTTTCTTAATTAGAAAATTGTTAAAAAGAATTTAGTTTTTTTTCTCTAAACTTGGTATCAACTTAATTGATGCAATAAGTCCTAAAGTCATGATAAAAATAGCTGGTAATATTCCCTCTACCATTCTTTCATCTCCAGCATATTGATATATTCTTACAGATAATGTATCGAAATCGAATGGTCTTAAAATAAATGTTATGGGTAATTCTTTTATCGTGTCTACAAAAACTAAAAGTGAACCAACAAATATTGGTCCTTGTAGTAAAGGTAGATGAATTCTTTTGATAATTCCTAGCCAGTTTTGTCCTAGTCCAAGTGCAGCTTCATCAAGACTAGGAGAAATTCTCTCAAGACTAGAATCAATAGAACCTTTTGAAATAGTTAGAAATCGTATAACATAACCCCAAATTAGTAAGCAAATAGCAATGAAATTAAATTTTGAAGAAGAAATGCTTATTAAAGATAAAGCTAGTACTGTGCCTGGGATTGCGTAACCTGTTCCAGCAAGGTTTGTAATTAGTTTGAGTAATAAGCTTTTTTTTGGCCGGCTAGCTAAGGAAAGTATTAAGGAGAAAAGCATCGTTATTAATGCAGTAAAAAGGCCTAGACAAATAGTCCTAATTGATAGTGTAAGTAATTCTATAGATAAGCCTTTTTGAATTTGATCAATATTTAGCAGAACCCAAAAGCATGGAATTCCAAAAGAGAAAATTGGAGGGAATAAGGATATGATTATCGCCAAAAAAGCTCTAGTTTTTTTTAATTCCCAGCCTTGTGAATCTTGTGATGCAGGATTTTCACTCCACCTCTTTGATTTTCTTCGCGAGAATTTTTCAAAAATAATTAAAGTAAAAATTATTAATAAGGCTACCAAAGATAATCCAATAGCATTTTGGGGATTACCCTCTATT
>QCPG01000022.1 GCA_003212615.1 Prochlorococcus sp. AG-436-E22 | reverse complement strand
TAACTATATCCCAAAGAACCCCACGGTAAACCCCATCTGATAAAGCTCTACCAAAACCAACTATTTCGTTGCCAACCCAGAGACTGATTATAACGTCACTATTGGCAAGACATTTTTTTAGATCATTCATTGTTCGGCTGGTTGTCCAGAAAGCGTTACTATCTAGTAATCTTTTGAGCTTATTTAATCCATTGGTCGGCTTTAGATTAGGTCCTAATCCAAATAACCTTAACCCAATAGCTCCTTTGGAATGGTTTATGAGAGATATTGCTTTCATTTTGTGAAAAGGTTTTAGAAAATTAACTATAATTCGGTTATTTTTTTGATTTTAATTTAAATACCCTAGTCGATCATTTCTATAAAATAAAGAGATATGATTTTTATTCATTCTGTTGTAACGCACTAATTTATAATGTTTGTAATAAGATGAATTTTTCAAGGACTTTTACTTATGCTAAAACTTTTGTTGGGAGATCCGAATACACGAAAGTTAAAGCGCTATCAACCAATAGTGGAAGAGATAAATTTTTTAGAAGAAGAAATTTCTAAATTAACCGATGATGAGTTGAGACAAGAAACTCATCATCTGAAATCAAAGATCTCATCAGAATTAGATATTAAAAAACAAAAGGAACTCTTAGAAGAATGTCTTCCAAAAGCCTTTGCAATTGTTAGAGAAGCGAGTAAACGTGTTCTTGACATGAGACATTTTGATGTTCAGTTGGTAGGTGGAATGGTTTTACATGAGTGTCAAATTGCCGAGATGAAGACTGGAGAAGGAAAAACTCTTGTTGCAACATTACCTTGTTATTTAAATGCTTTAACTGGGAAAGGGGTTCATGTTGTTACCGTTAATGATTATTTAGCTAGAAGAGATGCCGAGTGGATGGGACAAGTGCATCGTTTTTTAGGTTTATCAGTTGGCTTGATTCAGCAAGATATGAGTCCAGTTGAGAGAAAGAAAAATTACGACTGTGATATAACTTATGCCACGAATTCGGAATTAGGATTTGATTATTTAAGAGATAATATGTCTACGGATATTGTTGAGGTAGTGCAAAGAAAATTCAATTACTGTGTTATTGACGAGGTTGATTCAATATTAATTGATGAAGCAAGAACACCTCTAATTATATCTGGCCAAGTTGAAAGACCTCAAGAAAAATATCAAAAGGCTTCAGAATTAGCTTTGACATTAGTCAAAGCTAAAGAATTAAGTAAAGATGGTATTGATCCAGAAGGAGATTATGAAGTTGATGAAAAGCAGAGAAGTTGCATATTAACTGATCAGGGTTTTGCTAAATGTGAAGATTATTTGGGAGTTGGTGATTTATATAATCCTCAAGATCCTTGGGCGCACTATATAACAAATGCTTTAAAAGCCAAAGAATTATTCATTAAAGATGTAAATTACATTATTAAAAATGATGAGGCTGTTATAGTTGATGAATTTACTGGTAGGGTGATGCCAGGAAGGCGTTGGAGTGACGGACAGCATCAGGCAATAGAAGCAAAAGAGAGTCTTAAAATTCAGCCTGAGACTCAAACATTAGCATCCATAACTTATCAGAATTTTTTTCTCTTATATCCGGGTCTAGCAGGAATGACGGGAACTGCAAAAACTGAGGAGGTTGAATTTGAAAAAACTTATAAATTAGAATCAACAGTTATACCGACAAATCAAATAAGAAAAAGACAAGATTGGCCTGATCAAGTTTTTAAGACAGAGTTAGGTAAATGGAAAGCCGTTGCCAAAGAAACTGCAAAAATCCATAGAGAAGGTAGACCTGTTTTAGTTGGTACAACAAGCGTTGAAAAAAGTGAGTTACTAAGTTCACTTTTATCGGAAGAAAAAATCCCACATAATTTGTTAAATGCTAAGCCAGAGAACGTTGAACGTGAGGCGGAAATTGTTGCTCAGGCAGGAAGAGCAGGTGCTGTTACTATTGCGACTAATATGGCTGGAAGGGGTACAGATATAATTCTTGGAGGTAACAGTGACTATATGGCAAGACTTAAATTAAAAGAAATTTTAATTCCTTTGTTAGTAAAGCCAGACAATGAGCATAAGCCACCAATTCCTAAACAAAGAAATTCAAAAGCTAAGAATGGTTTTTCTTCACAATTGGGCTCGAATTTGAAAAAGAACGTTCCAAATGCTTCAACTAGTCTTTTCCCTTGCAAGTTGGATGAAGAGATTGAAAAGCAACTCTCTATTTTATCCAATAAACTTGTTGAAAATTGGGGTGATAGACAACTTTCAGTCTTGGAGTTGGATGATCGGATAGCTACTGCAGCAGAAAAAGCACCTACTGAGGATAATATGATAAAGCTTTTGAGAGGAGCTTTATCAGATGTAAAAAAAGAATATGAAAAAGTTTTGATTAATGAGGAAAAAAAAGTAAGAGAAGTTGGCGGTTTACATGTCATCGGTACTGAGAGGCATGAATCAAGAAGAGTTGATAATCAACTTAGAGGAAGAGCAGGAAGACAAGGTGATCTTGGAAGTACAAGATTCTTTTTATCTTTAGAAGATAATTTATTAAGGATTTTTGGAGGTGACAGGGTGGCAAATCTAATGAATGCATTTAGGGTTGATGAAGATATGCCTATAGAATCAGGAATGCTTACTAGATCTTTAGAAAGTGCTCAAAAGAAGGTAGAAACTTATTATTACGACATAAGAAAACAAGTTTTTGAATATGATGAGGTGATGAATAATCAAAGAAAAGCAGTTTATAGCGAAAGACTAAGAGTCTTGCAAGGAAGTGATTTAAAGATGCAAGTAATAGGATATGGAGAAAGAACAATGAGTGAAATTGTAGAGGCTTATATTAATCCTGATCTCCCTCCAGAAGAATGGAATATTGATCAATTAATTTCTAAAGTTAAAGAATTTATATATTTATTAGATGATCTGAAAGCTGATGATATTAATTTGTTGTCAATAGAAGAATTAAAAAACTATCTTCAAGAGCAGTTAAGAATAGCTTATGATTTAAAGGAATCACAAATAGAAAAGATTCGTTCAGGATTAATGAGGGAAGCTGAAAGATTTTTTATTTTGCAGCAAATTGATAATTTATGGCGGGAACATCTTCAATCCATGGATTCCTTGAGGGAATCAGTTGGCTTGAGAGGTTATGGCCAAAAAGATCCTTTAATTGAATATAAAAATGAAGGATATGATATGTTTCTTGAAATGATGACCAATATGAGACGAAATGTTATTTATTCAATGTTTATGTTTCAACCTAAAACCAACACGGATGACAAAACTTAAATCAAGATTTAATCATCTCCAAGAAATTCAAAAATTTCTTTGTCTTTAATATTTTGAGAATCACCGAGTTTAGAAATATCAATAGATTCTGAGTTAGCTAGACATTGTAGAGTTTTTTGTAATTTAAGAATTTCATTTTCAAGGGAGTCTATTCTATCCATTAAATTTTTTATCACATTAGCTTCTGCATCTGGTAATGCAGAGTGAGCTAATGGATTTACTTTTACACCACTTTGATGCACTACTCTACCAGGAACTCCAACCACAGTACTATTCCCTTCGACATTACGAACAACTACTGAACCAGCACCAATACGTGTATTAGATCCTACTGTGATAGATCCAAGAACTTTTGCACCTGCTCCAACTACAACATTTTCCATTAGGGTTGGGTGTCTTTTCCCATGACTTTTACCAGTCCCTCCTAATGTTACTCCTTGATAAAGCAGACAATTATTGCCTATTTCAGCTGTTTCGCCAATTACAACTCCCATTCCATGATCTATGAAAACCCTTTTACCAATTTTGGCTCCAGGATGGATTTCAATTCCTGTTAATAGCCTATTAAGATGACTGAAAAAGCGGGGGATTAAAGGAATTTTTAATTTCCATAATTTATGAGTAAACCTATGAATAACAATTGATTGAAAGCCTGGGTAGCAAAGAAAAATCTCTAATATTCCTCTAGCAGCAGGATCTCTTTCTTTGATGATTTCTATATCTGATTTAAAAGTTCTCAATACCATAGTCTAATTAATAACTCCAATTTCTTTTTTTAATTGATTTATTGTTTCAATACTCAAATAATTTTTAGCGCATATTATTTGAGGTAATCTCATTAGCTGAGACCGATTTTTTAATAAGGTATTTTCTACAACTGATAAACTAGGCCCGTCACACACTATGTGGTTTGAAGCCTTTAAAAGTGAAAGTAATCTACTGTTATTATCAGAGATTGCCGTCATAAGCATTAATTCATTACCTCGCATGCTGTGTATGATAATTTCTGCTGCCCTCAATAACCCAGGGCTAATGCTAACAATCCCTACGCAATTTCCAGTATTTAATTCTTGAAGAATTTTTAATTCTTTTTGAAAGTCGCTCAAGTCAACTGCAATAGCACGAACTCCATGTTGTGTGGCAACTTTTTCTAGAGGCTGTAAAAAATACCTGCTTGTGACGATAGTACCATTATTTGAATTGCTCAAAACTTTTTCTAATTCTTCCATTGGAACAACTTCTACTGGTACATTAATTTTTGGAGAGAGATCTTCTGCTATTAGCATAGAAGCGCCTATATCTTCTCTAGGAGTGCTGACTATAATTCTTGCTCCGCATTTAATACGCCAATCAATTTCATTAGTTAATATTTCTCTTGTTTCTTGTAAGGTGCAGCCAAGATTCATAAAGTTATCAATAGCCTTCTTTGCCTCTTGATCTGGCTGTTTATTTATTTTGTCTTTTGAATAAACTGATTTTTTAAATTCTCTTTTAGTAAGATTATCTCTTACATAGATTCCAGATCCAGCTATCGCTTCAACAACCCCATCTATTTCAAGTTGTCTGTAAACTTTGCTTATAGTATTACGGTGCAGTCCAGTCTGCATTGCAAGTTGTCTCGTGCTTGGAAGCCTGTGACCTGGAGGATAATGTCTCGCTGCTATTACAAAGCAAATTTGATTATATAGTTGTGTTGATGCCGGTATATCACTTTCTTGTTGAATATTGAATCTCACTTTTGAAAAATCCTGTCTAATTAATTTTTATCCCTAGTGACAGTTTAACATTCGTCATATTTTTTCGATTACTTTTTTTTATTCTTCATCTTTTTTTATAAGAGGAGTTTTTCTAGGACTTAAAAACATAATCATATTTCTCCCTTCTCTTTTTGGCTTTTGTTGCACTTCTGATTGCTCTTCTAAATCATTAGCCATTCTTAAAAGAAGTGTTTCAGCTAAATTTGAGTGTTGAATTTCTCTACCCCTGAAAATCACAGTGCATTTTACTTTATCTCCCGATTTTAAAAATTTAGTAGCTTGACCTATGCGTACGTCATAATCATGTTTGTCAATTTTGTACCTCATTTTTACTTCTTTAACTTCTGTTTGATGAGATTTTTTTCTTGCTTCTTTTGCTTTCTTTTCTTGTTCAAATTTATATTTCCCATAGTCCATGATTCTACAAACTGGAGGATTTGCTTTTTCGCTTACCAAAACTAAATCAAGTTCTCTTTGAGAAGCTATTTCTAATGCTTTTAATCTATCTATAACACCTAATTGTTTCCCGTCTGAATCAACGACTCTCAATTGAGGGTATTTTATTCTTTCATTAATATTTGGGAGCTCTCTAACAGGAGCGCGGCGGTCAAAGCGGGGGCGTGGTGGCATTCAGTTTAGATAAAAATTGATTGGATGATGAACAAAATCTATTATTTTACAAAGTTAGCCTAAAAAAGACTCTATCTTAATTATTGCATCTTTTAGCAGGTTTTTGTTATTAAGCCAAATAGGATTATTTTTATTACGAAACCATGTTTTTTGTCTTTTGGCAAATTGGATCGTTTTTGTAGTAGTTAACTCAATCGCCTTATCAATAGTTAAATGCTTATTTAAGACATCCCTTGCTTCAAGGTAACCAATGGTTTTTAATATCGCCAAATCAGATCCATATTGAGAAATCAAGTGCTTTGTTTCTTCAACAATGCCTGACAGAAACATATTTTTTGTTCTTTGCATAATTCTCTCTTTTAAATTTTCTCTATCTAATCCAAGCTCTAATATTTTCCAGTCAGGAGGATTTTGCACTTTTTGAGTTGATAAAGGTTTACCTGTTACGTAAAAAACTTCTAAAGCTCTTATTGTTCTATTTTGATCAGCAAAATTGATTGTTTTAGTTGATACTGGATCACAATTTTTTAATAGTTCCCAACATTCTTGCTGACCAAGTTTTTCTAATTGTTCTCTTAAATTTTTTTGCGGAGGAACATCTGGCACAAAAAATCCTTTTGTTATTGAGTTCATATATAAACCACTTCCTCCAACAAGAAAAGGTAAATAATTCTGAGTAATTTCTCTTTTAATTGATTTTTGAGCAATTTCTTGAAATTGTTTTACATTAATTGGATTAATCGGCTCTTCAATATCTATTAAAAAATGCTTTATTTTTTTTTGTTGATTTTCAGATGGTTTGGCTGTGCCAATATCCATATACTTATATATTTGTCTTGAATCGATATTATGTATACGAGTTTTAAAATATTCTGCAATTTCAAGAGCTAATTCTGTTTTGCCACTTGCTGTGGCTCCAATTAAAACTATTACATGAGGCTGATAAGAAGACATATTAATTTCTGAAGAAAAATCTATTAGCTATATAATTAAAGTGATTAAATTTTTCATAGACTTCGAGCCTTTCTCTTATTGCGATGGTAAGTTTAATGAAAGAACTTTTAAAAATAATATTTTAAAAGTGTAATGTTTTTTTTTTATATTAAATGAGTGAGGACAAAAGATCTAATAAAATCTCAAATGATTATGGTGCGGAACAGATTCAGGTTTTAGAGGGTTTAGAGCCAGTTCGTAAACGCCCGGGGATGTATATAGGTTCTACAGGTCCTAGAGGTTTGCATCATTTAGTATATGAGGTAGTTGATAATTCGGTTGATGAGGCACTTGCAGGGCATTGTGATCATATAGAAATAGTTCTACAAGCAGATGGCTCAGCTTTAATCTCTGATAATGGACGAGGCATCCCAACAGATATTCATCCAAGGACGGGGAAAAGTGCCTTAGAAACTGTACTGACTGTTCTTCACGCGGGAGGTAAATTCGGAAGCGGCGGTTATAAAGTTTCAGGCGGCTTGCATGGAGTAGGTATATCTGTAGTTAATGCTTTAAGCGAGTGGGTGAATGTGACTGTTTATAGAGATGGCAAGGAGTTTAACCAAAGATTTGAAAAAGGTTTATCGAAGGGTGAATTGGATACTAAAAACCAGTCTATAAAACCTTTTAAAAAAGGAACCACTATTTGTTTTAAACCCGATAAAACAATCTTTTCTGGAGGAATTGAATTTGAATATGCTCTTCTTTCATCTAGGTTAAGAGAACTAGCTTATCTTAATGGCGGTGTAAAAATTGTTTTTAGAGATGAGAGAACTGAATTGCCAGATGGTTCTTTTAAAGAAGAAATTTACTTATATGAAGGAGGCATTAAAGAATATGTTCAATACATGAATGCAGAAAAGGATTCTATTCATCCTGAGATAATTTATGTTGACTCACAAAAAGAAAATGTTTACGTGGAAGCAGCTTTGCAGTGGTGCTCAGATGTATATTCAGATAATATTTTAGGTTTTGCAAATAATATTAGAACTATTGATGGAGGTACACATATTGAAGGACTAAAGACAGTTTTGACAAGAACATTTAATAATCTTGCAAAAAAGAGAGGCAAAAGAAAAGACATTGAAAAAAATTTAGCCGGTGAAAATATTAGAGAAGGCTTGACTGTAGTTTTATCCGTTAAAGTTCCTGATCCCGAATTTGAAGGACAAACAAAAACAAAATTAGGGAATACTGAAGTAAGAGGGATTGTTGATTCTCTTATTGGGGAAGCTCTTACAAAATATATGGAATTTAATCCTGGAATTTTAGACTTGATTCTTGAAAAAGCAATTCAATCATTTAATGCAGCGGAAGCTGCAAGAAGGGCTAGGGAATTAGTCCGAAGAAAAAGTGTTCTTGAAAGTTCTACTTTACCTGGTAAATTAGCAGATTGTAGCTCTAGAGATCCATCAGAATCAGAAATTTATATCGTTGAGGGAGATTCTGCAGGGGGTTCTGCAAAACAAGGAAGAGATAGAAAGTTTCAGGCCATTTTGCCTCTAAGGGGTAAAATTCTTAATATCGAAAAAACTGACGATACTAAAATCTATAAAAATACAGAAATTCAGTCATTAATAACGGCTCTAGGATTAGGTATTAAAGGAGAGGAGTTCAACGAAAGCTCTTTGAGATATCACAGGGTTGTAATTATGACGGATGCTGATGTTGATGGTGCTCATATAAGAACTTTATTATTGACATTTTTTTATAGATATCAAAGAGAACTTGTTGAAAAAGGTTTTATATACATTGCTTGTCCACCCCTTTATAAAGTTGAAAGAGGTAAGAATCATAAATACTGTTATAACGAGAATCAATTAAAGGATACAATTGAAGGTTTTGGAGAAAATGCAAATTATAATATTCAAAGATTTAAGGGATTAGGTGAGATGATGCCAAAACAATTGTGGGATACGACTATGAATCCTCAAACACGGATGATGAAAAGGGTTGAAATTGAAGATGCGCTCGAGGCTGATAGAATATTCAATATTTTAATGGGAGATAAAGTTGCACCAAGAAGAGAATTTATTGAAACGCATAGTAGCAACTTAGATATGTCAACTTTAGATATATGATTAATCATCTTCTTAAGAATCTTTGCTTAATAACATTTGCATTAATTGCTCCAATTACATTACCGGCTGGTGGAATTCAGAAAAATTTAAATCAAAATAAGTTTCCTATTAATACAAAAGAAATTATATTGATTTCCAATACTTCTCTTTATTCTTTCCCTGAAATTCAGGCTAAAGAATTATTAGTTCTTGATATAGGCACAACTGTATCAGTTTTACGTAAGTGGAGAATCAGTGAAAGTGAACTTTGGGCTAGAGTTGAATTAGCTTCTAATCAGTTACTAGACGATCCTAATAAGATCACAAAAGGCTGGATAAAAATGTAAATTTGGATATTACCTCAATTATTATTGTTTTATTTGGGAGTACTGTTGGATTAATACTAAGGATATTTATACAAAATAATTTAAAAATAAATTTCGGATTTAACATTCAAAATACTTCAATAGTAAATTTCATAGCATCGTTTTTTTTGGGAATTCTAGTGGCATTAAATTTTATGAATAACAAAATATTATTGTTATTTTATGCCGGTTTTTTAGGCTCTTTTAGTACATTTTCTTCTTTTATATATCAACTATTTGTTTTGTTAAAACAGAGGAAATTGATGCGTTTATTTTTTCACTATATTGAGGCAATAATGATTTCCTTTTGCTGCTTTTATTTAGGTTATTATTTGATGCAAATTATTAAATGAAAATAAAACATTGTATTTATATTCTTTTGGCTTGTTATATAGCTACTTTTTTAAGGTTATTTATAAATAATGATTTAATAGTTTCAATAATTGGATCATTTTGTTTTGGTTTTGTTATTGCAAAAAGATTAAGTTACTTGAAGGCAAAAATTATGTTAAGTGGTTTTTTTTCTTGCTTTACATCCTTTAGCGGATTTATATATTTTTTGTACAAGATTTTAGATCAAGAAAATTTTATAAAATTTATATTTTGGTTTAATTTTATTATTATATTAAATCTATTCACAATGTATTTAGGGTTCTGGATCAGTAGAAAAATTAATTAGATTTCATATAATGGTGTTGTTACTTTGATTAAGGGTTTATATATTATGAACGAAAATAATCTTGAACCGGTTACATCCTTATCGTCAGATTTAAGTAGTCGAGGCAATATTACTATTCAACTTGAAGCATTACTCGTCGCAGGAAATTATGATGAGGCAAAGCTACTTTTAGAACCTTCCCAACCTGTTGATATTGCAGATGCTATTGGAAGCCTTCCATTCATACTGCAGGCATTAGCATTTCGATTGTTAAAAAAAAATGAGGCAATTGAGGTTTATGAATATTTAGATCCAGTAGTTCAGCAAACGTTATTAGACAGACTTCGTTCAGGAGAAGTTTTAGAAATCGTTGAGAAAATGTCTCCTGATGATAGAGTTCAACTTTTCGACGAATTACCTGCAAAAGTTGTCCGAAAATTTTTGTCTGCTCTTAGTCCTGGCGAAAGAAAAGTAACAGCTGAATTACTTGGATATGAACCCGAAACTGCGGGAAGATTAATGACAACTGAATTTATAGACCTGAAAGAGATGCAGACAGCAGCTGAAGCTCTCTCTTTAGTTAGAAAAAGGGCTCCATTTACAGAAACTATTTACAGCTTATACGTTACTGATAAAGAAAGACATTTAACTGGAATTCTCTCTTTGAGAGACCTTGTAACTGCGGATCCATCTAAGCCAATTGGAGATGTAATGACAAAAGATGTAGTGAATATATCTACTAATACTAATCAAGAAGAGGTCGCAAGAGCAATACAAAGATACGATTTTTTGGCGCTCCCAGTTGTTGATAAAGAAAAAAGACTTGTTGGGATAGTAACGGTTGACGATTTAATTGATGTCATAGAGCAAGAAGCTACAAGAGATATTTATGCAGCGGGAGCAGTTCAGCCTGGAGATGAAGATGATTATTTTCAAAGTAGTTTGTTCACGATAGCTCGGCGAAGGATTTTGTGGTTGTTGATTTTGGTATTAGCAAATGGGTTAACGACAAAAGTGATAGCGATTAATGATCAAATATTAAAAGAAATAGTTTTATTAGCTGCATTTATTCCACTGCTTATAGGGACTGGGGGAAATGTTGGCGCTCAAAGTTCAACAGTTGTAATTAGAGGTTTAAGTACTCAAAAATTGAAGTCTCTTGGAGCAATAAAGGCAGTAGTTAAGGAGGCAATATCAGGCGCTATTTTAGGTGTTTTGATGATGCTAGTAGTTTTCCCCTTTGCTTGGTGGCAAGGAGAAGGTCCTTTAATAGCTTCTGCGGTAGGAATAAGTTTAATATGTATAACGACTTTAGCTGCTACAACAGGTGCTATCCTCCCTTTGTTGTTCGATAGAATGAGATTGGACCCAGCCTTAATGTCCTCTCCTTTCATAACAACTGTCACTGATATTGCAGGTGTATTTATTTATCTAAATACTGCAAAATGGCTATTAAGCTCTTCATTAATCTAATTCGACTAGGTATTTATTCTCATTTTTGTAAATTTGTGGATTTTTTTGTTTAACTTTACATTTCTTAATGGTATTGTTTATCAAACAACATTCAACTTTCATGTCTTCTGAAACAATAAGTGAGAATAAATTGGCGACAATAGCAAGTTTAAAAGCTAGTTACGATGTCGACCTGGTTAGATCTTATTTGAGAGATATAGGTAGAGTTCCATTACTATCTCACGAGCAAGAAATTACTCTTGGTAGGCAGGTCCAAGAATATATGCAAGTTGAAAGAGCAGAATTGGATATTATTGAGTTAACAGGAGATAAGCCAAGTATTGAAGAATTATCAAACAAATTAAATTTATCGACTGCCATAATCAAAAAAAGATTGAGGGCTGGACAGAGGGCAAAGGAAAGAATGGTCGCAGCGAATTTAAGGTTAGTAGTTAGTGTTGCAAAAAAATATACTAAAAGAAATATGGAATTATTAGATTTAATCCAAGAGGGAACGATAGGACTGGTGAGGGGAGTAGAAAAATTTGATCCAGCCAGAGGCTATAAGTTTTCAACATATGCATATTGGTGGATTAGACAAGGTATTACTCGAGCAATAGCTGAAAAAAGTAGGGCAATAAGGCTACCAATTCACATAACTGAAATGTTGAATAAGTTGAAAAAAGGTCAAAGAGAGTTAAGTCAAGAAATGTCTAGAACTCCAACAGTAAGTGAGCTCGCGAAATATGTAGAGCTTCCTGAAGCTGATGTAAAAGATTTGATGTGCAAAGCTGGACAGCCAGTTAGTCTTGAGACAAAGGTTGGTGATGGTGAGGACACTGTTTTATTAGATTTACTAGCAGGTGGTGAGGATCTGCCAGACGAACAAATAGAGATGGATTGTATGAGAGGCGATCTTCATTCTCTTTTGCATCAATTACCAGATTTGCAATGTAGAGTTTTAAGAATGAGATACGGGATGGATGGTGACGACCCAATGTCTCTTACTGGTATAGGTAGGGTACTAGGAATAAGTAGGGACAGAGTACGAAACCTAGAGCGAGATGGATTAAGAGGTTTGAGAAGACTTAGTGATAATGTAGAAGCCTATTTTGTTTCCTGAAGAAATTGACATATTAACTTATTTGTTGCTTCGGGTTCTTCATCATGTGGGCAATGGCCTGCACCTTTAATAATATCTAATCTTTCAATATTCCTAAATTTTTTTTTCCACTCTTTTGCTTCACTTAAAGATTCCCAAGGATCTTTTTCTCCCCAAATTAATTGGATTGGACTATCAACCTTATCGAAAAGGTCTGTAGCAAGATAGTCATCAAACAAGTTAATAAAGCCACGAAATGCTTCTTTAGAGTTTTTCCTTTTAGAGGGTTTATATAATATTTCAATTAATTCTTCATCGATATTTTTTCCTGAGGGGTAAGCTTTTTTAAGTATTTTCTTTATAACTGTTGGATTGGCAGCTCTTGTAAAAAGTGTATTACTAATTATTCTCTGTCTTACTAATGTTTTTAATACGGGCCTTAGTAAATTCATTAAAATATCACTTTGTTTCAAGCGTTTATCATCCATAGTTCTTTGAGCACAATCAATTAAAATCACACCTTTACAATCATCTGCAAGAATTTCAGCAGTTTTCAATGCAATAACACCACCAATTGAGTTCCCTACCAAGTAAACAGGAGATTTTATTACCTCTGAACAAAATGTTGATATTTGATTACTCCATAAGTCAAATGAATATTGAATTGAGTTTTCTTTATAAGGTTCGTAATTTAATAAAGCACTAGGCTGACTGCTTTCTCCGAATCCTAGTAAATCAATTGCGAAGCAATTAAAAACTTTACCTAGAAAATCTTGATTATGTCTCCAATGTTTTTTTGATGCTCCAAATCCATGAACTAATAGAATATTTATATTATTTTTGCAAGTAGATTTTTGTGAAACAGACCATGAAATTTCCCAACTTTTCCATTTCCAAATTTCAGATTTATTAAAAGACACTATGAATAAGCTATTAATTAAACTTTAATTCAAAAAAAATTTATTTGTTTTTAATTAATTATTCTTAGGTAAGAAAAATGGTGTCATTTTATGAAAAAGACAAAGGTTGTATGTATTGGAGAGGCATTAATAGACAGGATCAGGAATAAGTCAAATCAAGGATTTCAAGATTTTTTGGGAGGTGCACCAGCTAATGTTGCTTGTGCATTAAGAAAATTAAAAAAAGATTCAATATTTATTGGGCGTTTAGGAAGTGATGATTTTGGAAAAAAATTTATTGAGCAATTTAATGCATTGGGTGTTAATTTAGATTTCTTGCAATTAGATAATGATTCAACTACTCGCGTGGTTAATGTAGACAGAGATCAATTTGGAGATCGTTTTTTTTCAGGATTTGAACCAAGCTCTCATTCATCCTTTGCTGACGAGTTTCTTAGTAAGAAATTAATCGAAAAAGAACTTCCAAATTTGGAGAAATTGTTTCTAGAAACTAAATATTTGGTTTCGGGAACCATCGTACTATCGTCTCCAATTTCTGCAGAGACTATTTTTTTTATTTTAGAACAGGCTAATAAATTTGAAGTCAAAATAGTTATTGATTTGAATT
Organism: Prochlorococcus sp. AG-436-E22; assembly: GCA_003212615.1. Lineage (GTDB taxonomy): Bacteria > Cyanobacteriota > Cyanobacteriia > PCC-6307 > Cyanobiaceae > Prochlorococcus_A. The sequence goes on along the minus strand of QCPG01000022.1, from coordinate 2,720 downwards.
GGAGAGAGGTCTTTTGGGATCATTCAAGTTTTTCATCAGAAATTAGTAAAGCCGAGAGATTCAATTTAATCAAGAAATTTTTAAATCATGCAAATGTTTTAAAACTTGCTAAAGAAGAAGCAACTTTGTTTTTTGAGGATGAAAATCCCTTGCTAATATCTCAACAATTGTCTAATAGACCAGATGTAATAATCACTGATGGGAAAAACCCCGTTGCATGGTATATCAATGGATTGCAGGGAATTACCCAAACTCCTACTTCACAAAAAATTGTTGATACAACTGGCGCAGGGGATGCTTTTCTAGCTGGCTTAATTTCAAAATTAATTGCTTCTGGCTATCCTTCAAATCAACTAGAGATAGAAGATTGCATTGAGTTCGCAGGTGTTTGTGGATTATTAACTTGTCTTGGTGAAGGCGCCATCGAGCAACAGCCATATTATGAGAAGGTTAATAAATTTTTGGGATCTCTTATTTCGTAGTTTCTTCCATAATTTTTTGCGTAACTAATTTCTATTTTCCAGAAATTATTAATTACTGGTTCTATTAATTCTGGCCATTCAATAACTAAAATAGCTTGTTTTTCTATTGCCTCTTCTTCTTCTGAAAAAAAAACTTCTTTTGCTGAAGAAACATTTTCTAATCTGTATAAATCAAGGTGAATTAGTGGAATTTTTCCGGAATTATAGTGATGAGATAAAGCAAAGGTAGGGCTTGTAATGTCTTCAGAGATTGATAAGCCTTTAGCAATCCCTTGTACAAATGAAGTTTTCCCAGCTCCAATTGGACCCTGTAATAAAACAATTGATTGGGGATTTAATTTGTGTGAGAGTTTTTTTCCTAACTTTAAAGTCTCTTTTAAATTCTCAACAAACACAAAATTACACAAAAATCATATATAGTTTAATAGAAAAAGTATTTACTAGATATGGTTATCGCAAATTCAGGTAAAACCTCCATACCAAATTATGTAATTGCCGATATCTCTTTATCAGATTTTGGTCGTAAAGAAATTAAAATTGCTGAAACGGAAATGCCTGGATTAATGGCACTTAGAGATAAATATCAATCTGAAAAGCCACTCAAAGGTGCAAAAATAGCTGGAAGTTTGCATATGACTATTCAGACGGCAGTTTTAATAGAAACTCTTGTTGATCTTGGTGCAGAAGTGAAATGGGCTTCATGCAATATTTTTTCAACTCAAGATCATGCGGCTGCAGCTATCGCAGATCAAGGAATTGCTGTATACGCAAAAAAAGGTGAGACTCTTTATGAATATTGGCAATATACCCACTATATTCTTGATTGGGGTTCAGACTCTCCAAATATGATTCTTGATGATGGTGGAGATGCAACTGGTTTATTGATACTGGGTAGTAAAGCAGAAAAAGATTTATCTGTTTTAGATAATCCTAGTAATGAAGAAGAAATTGCTTTATTCAATTCTATTAAGTCTAAGTTGGAAATTGATAGTGACTTCTATTCTAGAATTACAAGTAACATCATTGGTGTCACTGAAGAAACTACAACTGGAGTTGCAAGACTTTATCAACTGCAAAAGCAAAATGCTTTACCTTTCCCTGCTATCAACGTTAATGATTCAGTAACTAAGAGCAAATTTGATAATTTATATGGCTGCCGAGAATCTCTAGTTGACAGCATAAAGCGTGCTACTGATGTAATGATTGCTGGGAAGGTCGCTTTAGTAATGGGTTTTGGAGATGTAGGTAAAGGTTCAGCCCAGTCTCTAAGAGGACTTGGTGCAATTGTAAAAGTTGCTGAAGTTGATCCAATTTGTGCTCTTCAAGCGGCAATGGAAGGTTTTAGCGTTGTTACGTTAGACGATGTTGTCGAAGATATAGATATATTTGTTACAGCAACTGGGAACTATCAAGTAATTACAAACGAAAATCTCGTCAAGATGAAAGATGAGGCCATAGTTTGTAATATCGGCCATTTCGATAATGAAATTGATGTGGCTTCATTGAAAGATTATCCATGGGAAAATATTAAGCCGCAGGTTGATCACATAACTTTACCGAGTGGCAATAAAATAATCCTTTTAGCCGAAGGTAGATTAGTTAACTTAGGTTGTGCCACTGGACATCCAAGTTTTGTTATGAGTAATTCTTTTACTAATCAAGTACTAGCTCAAATTGAACTTTTCAACAAGTCAGAAAAATATGACAAAGAGGTTTATGTTTTACCAAAACATTTAGATGAAATGGTAGCTAGATTACATCTTGATAAAATTGGTGCAAAATTAACAAAATTAACTAAGGAACAAGCTGACTATATTAATGTCTCTGTTGAAGGACCTTATAAACCAGAACTCTATAGATATTAAGTTTGAGTTTAATTTTTACAAATTTTCTTACTTCAATCCCCGACTATATAAGTTTGGCTGTTGAAAAGAATTCAACAATTGCATACCTCACTATTTGTTTGGCTATGTTTTTAGAAAATATAATACCTCCAATTCCTTCGGAAATAATAATGCCATTAGGAGGGTTTTTTGTTTATCAACAAAAATTAAATTTTTATATTTTAGTTTTCTGGGGATTATTTGGAACTATTTTAGGATCATTGCCTTGGTACTATTTAGGTAGATTAGTAAATGAGAAAAGACTCTCAAATTTTCTAGAGAAAAAAGGAAAATATCTGGGTATTTCTTCTAATGATTTAAGTAAAAGTAAAAGGTGGTTTGATAAATACGGAGT
>QCPG01000021.1 GCA_003212615.1 Prochlorococcus sp. AG-436-E22 | reverse complement strand
TCTGATATAAGAATCACTTCAAATCCTATTTGTAAACAATCTAAGACTGTTTGTTGAATACAAATATGCGTTTCGATCCCACAAACTATCAAATTAGTAATTTTCTTATTTTTAAGTTCTTTTAAAAATTCTTCTATTTTAGCTAGGCTAAATTCCATTTTCTCAATTTTTCTAAATCCTGGTTTGGGTAATAATGTAGGTATAGTTACTCCCAATTTCAGTGGGTTCTGTTCAGATACGAATATATTTTCTTCTAAAATTTGGTATGCATTTATTAGCTTTTTGATGTTTTTGATTATTGAATCCTTATTAAAAATTGGTCTTATTATTTTTTCCTGAGTATCAATAATTAGCAAGGCGTTTAGTTTCGCTGACACTTTATCAGAAGAGGTTTCATGATCCTTCATCATTTTCTTATTGAAGATACATTTAAAATAATATTTTGAAGAACTTTAGTAAAGATTTGGAATCAAAAAGTTGTTTTACTCTCATCAAGGGTTATTATTGAGAATAGCCATGGGTTAATTTTGTCATTATCCTCGCATTACAAATTCATTACATCTCCTCTTGGTGATGGTTTACATAAAGATGGTAAGAGGTTAACTCCTCAGAGACTAAAGGTTCTTAATTTGTTTGAAAATATTGGATCTGGAAAACATCTTAGTGCTGAAGAGGTTCATGAAAAGTTAGTTAAATCAAGTTCCAAAGTTTCACTTGCAACAATTTATAGAACTTTAAGGCTTTTAGTACAAATGGGTTTGCTTCATGAATTAGAACTCAGTGAGGGTGGACACAGATATGAATTGCTTAGTAACGACACTCCTGACCATCATCATTTGATTTGCATTAGGTGTGGAAGAACAGAAGAATTCGAAAATGACGAAGTTTTAGAAGCAGGCAAAGTTGCAGCAAAAGTTAATGGGTTTAAACTAATTGAATCTTCTTTAAATGTAAGAGCTATTTGTCCTAATTGCATTTAGCAGCTTTTAACTTAAAGTCCCTCCACAACTTGATCCTGCACCAGCAGTGCAAGCAAAACAATGTTCTTTTACAGCTACCCCGTAGTCAAAAGTAAATGATTCATCCAATAAATCAAAAAGTGTCTTTGGTCCTTTATTTTCTCTGAAATTTATCTGTTGGTTAAAGTCACAATCATAAATTTCTCCTAGCCAATTTACACTGATAGTCTTTTTGCACATAAGATTTTCTAAATTTTTTTCATTGAAATTTTCTTTTAGTAAGTTGTAATAAGTATTTAGTTTCCCTTCTCTTCTTAGAGATTCTTCGTATCTATTTATTGGCATATTAGTTATTGTGTATAAGCTATTAAAAACGATGTTATATTTTTCGAATAGTATTTTTTTATAATCCTTCTCCAATATTTCCTGAGAAGGAGGAAGAATTGGGCTTACAGGATTGTAAACAAGATTTAATTGTAATTCATTTTCTTTCTTTCCATAGCCTAAATCATTGAGGATTTTTATAGCTTTAATACTTTTTTCAAAAACCCCAGAACCCCTTTGAAACTCAACATTATTTTTTTCGTAACAAGGTAGCGAAGCAGTTACTATCACTTTATTTCTTGCAAGAAATCGAGGAAGATCTGCATAGCCTTCCTCAAAGAAAATTGTTAAATTGCATCTATCAATAATATCAACTTGTTTTTTGTTTAAACTAGTTATTAGGTTTTTAAATTCTGGGTGCAGTTCTGGCGCGCCACCTGTTATATCTAAAGTCTTGATTTTGTACTTATCAATTATTTTTGGAATAAGAGATATTATTTCATTGGACATCTTTTCAGTTCTTAGAGGACTTGAATTGACATGACAATGCTTACAAGCTTGATTGCATTTATAACCTATATTGATTTGCAATGTTTCTATAGGTTCTTTATAAATTGAGGGGAATTTTTCTTTCATAAATCTATTATTTTTAAATTGTCATTCGAAAATTAAAAAGTCAACTATTTTTTTTAAAGTTTGATCTCTTATTCGCAAGTTCAATAAACCAACTTATATATTCTTTGGGACCATTTTGAAAAACAATATCAAACTTTAGGTTGTCGTAAACATCACTGATTCCCGTTAAACCATTTTTTTTGGTAGAGGGTCTTTCAACTTCACCAGAACTACTATCTACAAAAATTATTTTATTATTAATACCAAATTCATTACCTAATATTTGTATAAATTCTAAAAAAGATCTGTCACTTCCTCCTCTTAAATAACTTTTTTCACCATTATTTCTTTTTGATGTTACTGTATCACCAACTCCTACAATCAAAGGCATATCTTCCGTTTGAATAGTTTTTTTGCATAAATCAATTTTTTCTCTGACAGATTTTGGCGAATTTTTAAAATTAAAATTACTTCCAAAAGGAGCTTTGCCTGTTTTGATCTCAATAAATTTATTTAAAAGAAATAAAACTCCAGAATCTTTAACTGCTCCTTTAATAAGTAATTGTATATCTGTTGATCCAATATCAACTTTAGAAGAAAGTTTAATTTTTTCCCTACCATTTTTTGTGCCTAAATTTGGTGAAATATGAAGAAAAAATGAGTTTTTGAGGCCTTCGGATTCAGCTTTTAAGATGATTTCATTCATCATTTTTTCAAAACTAATTTGAATAAGCTTTCTTTTATCAGAATCTTTGTGTACTAAATCAAATAGACTATTGAAATTAATCGTTGGCGAGAAGCGTGTTTCACATATTGACTTTACTGCGTGAAAATTGATATCTTCTTGGCTAAGTTCAGGAAAAATATTCTTAACTATAAAATTAAATTTTGGTCTCATTAAACTAGGTACTTTAGATAAAAAGTTTAGTTCTTTTTCTGAGACTCCTTTAAAACTTATTTCACCATTGTTGTCTTGATATTCTACTCCACAGGCAGCTAAACCTCTTAAATATAGTTCTTTGTTTTTAGGCTCAGTAGTGCTTTTTAAACTCCTTTCTATTATTCTGTTAACCCCTCTCGGACCTTCATGTTCCCCGCAAGTTAATACAAAGAATTCCTCGGCAAGTTCTTTTACTGCATAGATATATTTTGATTCTAATTCTCTAGTCATTGGATCTTTAACTAAAGGAATACAAACTCCGTCAATGTCTTGAATAAATAAGATATTTTTAGAAGAAATTAATTGTTTTTGTAACTTTAAATTATTTGCTATATATTCCATATTTACAATTATTTATCTTTTAATTTAATTTCCATTTTCATAAAAATTATAAATTAAAAAATTCAATATTTACAATAAATAATTTGCTATGGTCAAAAATTGCTTTAATGTAGAGAAATGTTGGTATGGGTAAGAAATTAAAAAAATTATCAAGAATTTCCAAAAATGAAGAATAATTTCATAGAAAACTTAAATGATGAAAAATATTTTTATTCATTGATTAAAGATATAGAGAAAAGCAAAGTTGGATTCTACAGTGTTGGTTTATATCCTGCATCATTAGCATACAACTGTGCTATGCATGGAAAATCAAATAATATTCTTTTAGCTCCAAGGGAAGGTAGAGATTTATTAGGTGCTTTTTCTAATGATGTTCTTTTGGGTATGGATAATGAGATTATTGAAAAGATTGAGAGAATGGGACATTATTCTTCAGAGGGAAAAAGCAAGTCTTTTGATCTAAAAGATCTTCTCTTGGAATGTGAGATAGTTATTCTTGCTTCAAACAGTAATCACATACAAAATGATATTAAAAATGCTTTAGAACTCAGAAAAAATTTAAAAAGAGAAAATGTGATCCTTGGCTGTCTCGTCGGTTCTTTTTGCATTGATAATAGAAATAAAAAACCTTTTATTGTATGTAATAAATATCCAAATTTAGCTTTTTTTACAGGATTTCATCGTCACGGAGCTTTACGAAATCCTAATGATAGTTTTACTGCAAATTTCTGCCATCCTGATGCCCTAACTGCTTTAATAGGAGCCCGCATTCTGAATCAATTGTCACCGAAAATTCAAGTTTCTCCTGGAGTTCATAATATTGAATGTCAATATATAAAATCAATAAAAAATATTTCATCCATATTTGCAGGTTTTGTAAATAACTTTCATTCCGATAAGCCAGGAATGCTACCTACCATTAATACGATTTTGTTAACTCAATGTCTAGATCAGACTGCATCAATATCATCACAAGTTAGAAAAGTAAATAAATTAGAGAATAAATATCTTTCATTAAAAGAACTTGGTTATGGTCAAGAAATAATTAGTGCAAAGGAAATAATTAACGATAAATTTTGTGAAAAAGGAGATTATACTTTTTCTCAATTAAATGCTGTAAAGGCTGATGTCTTAGGTAGTATGACTCTACCAACTGAAGGAAACCCAACACGGAATTTTCAAGCAGGACAAGTTTTATCAGATATGCTTTTGCGACTCAAAAGATGTCCAAAAGATGTCTCAGAATTTGTAAAGTGGTGTAATAAATACTCTCTCAGTCAAGGAGGTTTAGAAGGTCTAAAATCTTTAAAATTTTGGCCAGAAATTTATAAAGAATTCAAAATCAGAAATAATAATTGTTCAATGATTAATCTGATTTATTTATGCTTTAATGCTAATTCAGAAGAAAAAAAAGAAATTTATAAGGTTTTAATTAGTTCAGAAGAAATCACTAATTTTTGCCAAGAATCTGTGAAATCTGAATTATCTTTAGAACTAAATGAAAAATTAAAAGGAGATTATCTTTTTAATGATATTGAAAACCTTTACAAGAAACTTTTTATTCACAAAAAGGAAAACGATCTTAAAAAAAATGAATATAGTAATCAAATTTCTAAAGAAAATCCAAGTTACATCAATGCATTGAAAATTATTAATAATTATTTTAAGAATTGATTATTTGTTTAATTTACTAAAAAGCTAAGTTCTTCATTTATTTGCTAATCTTGATTGCGGGGTTAGAATTATTATGGTTTTAAAAGGTTTTTTTTGAAAAAGGAATTATCACATCGTTCTCATGAACTTAAAGCTCTTGGTTGGAATCAAGAAGACTTAACAAGATACGAAGATTTATGGGACTACAGTCAAAGATGGGGATTAATAAATTTAGAAAGAGAAGATAGACAGTTTTTAAAGAAAGCAGAAAAGTTACTCCCAAAGATCCAAAATAAAAAGATATCCGTAAAAAAAACTATTGAAGAAAAATCATATTATTTATGGTTAAATTTTTACCTCGATGAAATTAATATTTTTAGTAATTCTAATCTTCCAAAAAACAAACATGGTGTTTGGACACTCTTAATTGAAGAGGAAATAAAACTTCTTAAGGAATTACAACCAGTTATGGGTCTTCCAGATACATTAAAAGCCAAGAATCTATTTGAAAATAGAAAAGAGCTCATAAATAAAGCTTTTAGCGAATTTGACGCTAAAAACAACAACAAGGTCTTCAATTTTGATGAGGTTCTAAACAACTCTGAAAAAGATGTTGGCAAGAATTGGAAATCAATTACTGAAAAAGATCCTGAGGCTAATAAAACTTTTCCAATAATTGATTCTGCAAATATTGATAAACTCAGATCTGCGATAAGAGAGGATTTGAGTTTATATATGAAAGATAATTACCCTTCATTAAAAAAGGATTTATAAATATTTATCTTTTTTTTGTTTTTTTTTTGGACTTTTTTAAGTTAAATAGATAATAGGATTATTTAAAAATTTTGAACAGCCAAAAGTTTGAGACTCTTCAGTTACATGCAGGCCAAGTGCCTGATCCAACTACAAATTCTAGAGCAGTCCCCATTTATCAAACTAGTTCCTATGTATTTGATAATGCCGAACATGGAGCGAATCTTTTTGGATTAAAAGAATTTGGAAATATTTATACTCGACTTATGAACCCCACCACAGATGTCTTCGAAAAAAGGATGGCAGCTTTGGAGGGAGGTATGGCAGCACTTGCCACATCCTCAGGTCAAGCTGCGCAATTCTTGGCAATCGTGAACTGCATGACAGCAGGGGATAATTTTGTCTCTACATCTTTTCTATATGGTGGGACCTACAATCAATTTAAAGTCCAATTTCCAAGATTAGGAATAGAAGTTAAATTTGCTGAGGGTGATAGTATCGATAGTTTTAGAAATAAAATTGATGATAAAACCAAAGCAATATATGTCGAATCAATGGGAAATCCTCGGTTCAACATTCCAGATTTTGAGGGACTCTCTACTTTGGCGAAGGAGAATGGAATTCCTTTAATAGTGGATAATACCCTTGGTGCTGGAGGTGCTTTAATAAGACCAATTGATTTTGGGGCCGATGTTGTTGTGGAAAGTGCAACTAAATGGATCGGTGGACATGGAACAAGTATTGGAGGAGTTATTGTTGATGCCGGAACCTTTGATTGGGGAAATGGTAAATTCCCACTAATGAGTGATCCAAGCGCTGCTTATCATGGGCTAGTTCATTGGGACGCCTTTGGTTTCGGTAGTGATATTTGCAAATCTTTAGGAGTACCTGATAATAGGAATATAGCTTTTGCCTTAAGAGCAAGACTTGAATGCCTGAGAGACTGGGGATCAGCTCAAAGTCCTTTTAATTCGTTCTTGTTATTGCAGGGTTTGGAAACTCTAAGTTTAAGGATAGAAAGACAAACTTCTAATGCTCTTGAATTAGCAAAATGGTTAGATTCTAATTCTAATGTAAGTAGTGTTAATTATCCTGGCCTAGAATCTGATCCATATTACTCAAGTGCCAAAAAATATACTACTGGAAGGGGAATGGGTTGCATGCTTATGTTCTCTCTTAATGGAGGTTATGAAAATGCCGTGAAATTTATTGATTCCTTAAAATTAGCAAGTCATCTTGCTAATGTAGGCGACTCAAAAACTTTAGTAATTCATCCGGCTTCAACTACTCATCAGCAATTGTCTGAAGAAGAACAATTATCTGCAGGGGTTACTCCCACGATGGTAAGAGTTTCTGTTGGAATTGAGCATATTGATGATATAAAAGCAGATTTCGAACAAGCACTTTCACAAATCACATAAGAAAGGAGATTTATTGGCTTTAATAATTCCTAGCAACTATCACAAGATAAGTGATGTTGAGAAAAATCATATATCTTGGATAGAACCAAAATTGGCGGAAAGACAGGATATACGTCCTCTTAGGATTGGGATTTTGAATATCATGCCTCTTGGTAAGCAGTATGAATTTAACTTACTACATCCACTTGGGTTATCTCCTCTTCAAATAGAGCCAGTTTGGATAAAGCTTAAAACTCACTCTTATAAAACATGGGATTTTAATCATCTAAATAATCTATACATAACGTGGGAAGAGGCAAATAATCCACAACCGTTAGATGGAATCATTATTACTGGAGCACCTATTGAGCACTTGGCTTTTGAGGATGTTAAGTATTGGGATGAATTTGTAAAAATTGTAAATGAAGCCAGAAATTCTTGTGCGAGTACTCTTGGTTTATGTTGGGCTGGGTTTGCTCTGGCTTATTTGGCAGGTGTTGATAAGAAAGTTTTTGATAGAAAGTTATTTGGCGTCTTTCCTTTGAAAAGCCTTGTTCCTGGACATCCTTTGATGGGGACACAAGATGATGAATTTATTTGCCCTCAAAGTAGATTTGCAGGATTACCAGATTTGAAGATGGAGCAGGCTCAAAAAGAAGGGAAATTAAATTTATTGGCATATGGAGAAAAAGTAGGATACACAATATTTGAAACTAATGATCAAAAACAACTTATGCATTTAGGCCACCCTGAATATACTGTTCACAGAATCATTAGTGAAATCAAAAGGGATAAAGAGAAGGGAGATGTCCCTCCTCCTGAAAATTTCGATATAAATAGTTCAAAAACGGCTTGGAGATCTCATAGGAATTTGCTTTTTCAACAATGGCTTTGGTTCTGTTATCAGCAAGTTAGTCTTAATTAACATTTTTTAATGAGCGCTTTCTAGCCCACCTAATCTCTCAAATAAGTTAAGACTTTCTTTATTTAATCCTACAATTTCAACTTTAGAACCACCATTCTGGAATTTTCTAATAATCTGCTCAAGAGCGACAACACCACTTTGATCCCAAATATGAGCTAAAGACATATCAATTACAATATTTTCAGGATGTTCATGTATATCAAATCCTTGTAAAAAATAAATTTTACTTACAAAAAATAATTGTCCTTTAACTTTGTAGGTAGTTGAGTTATTTTCTTTTGCTCTTGAGACAGTTATAACTTTTGCGACTTTTCTGCTGAAAAGAATAGCAGCTAATGCAACTCCAGCAATAACTCCAAGTGCAAGATTATGAGGTTTTGTCAGCATAGTAACTGCAAAAGTCATAAGCATTACAGAAGTATCACTTTTAGGTATCTTTCTAATATTTTTCAATCCATTTATATCTGCTGTACTTATTGCGATTGTTATCATTATTGCTACTAAAGCAGCCATTGGTATGGAACCGATCCAATCCTTTAAGAGGATTATCATAATTAGGAGAGATATACCTGAGGAGAGGGTTGATAATCTAGATTTACCACCATTGTCAGTATTCATTACAGATTGCCCCACTAATGCACAGCCTGCCATTCCACCAAATAAAGATGCTACAATATTTGCTATCCCCTGTCCTCTTGCTTCTTTATTTTTATTAGAACTAGTATCAGTTAAATCGTCTAAAATGTCTTGAGTTAAAAAGGTTTCCATTAAACCCACAAGAGATATTGCAAGTGATGTAGGTAAAATTATCCCTAATGTTTCAAGACTAAAAGGTACTTTCCCATTTTCTATTGATCCAAAAGGCAAAGAAATACTTGGTAATCCATCAGGTAATTTGCCCAAATCGCTAACTGTTGGTATGTCTAGGTTCAAGAATATGCTTATCAGAGTAATTACTACTATCGCAATAAGTTGAGATGGGACTACTTTTGTGATTTTTGGAAGCCCATAAATAATTACTAATCCTAGGATTACTAGAGTCCAAACTATTGGAATTTGAGAGTCAACTGGATATTGAGTTAAAGATTGTTCAACTAATCCTTTTGATTCTTTAATACCTATTCCTAACTGAGGTAGTTGTGCTTGAAATATTAAAAGTGCCAGTGCATTTACAAACCCACTTAATACTCCTGTTGGTACGAATCGCATTTGGTAGGCAAGTCTTAAATATCCCCAAAGAATTTGGAAAATTCCAGTTAATATTCCAGCTGCAATAAGATATGGGACTCCTAATCCAGGAGCTTGTGATTCTCCAAAAGCAACAAGTCCAGTCATCAAAAGAGCTGTTGAACCTGTGGCTGAAGTGATCATCCCACTTCTTCCTCCAACAATCGCAATTGTTATAGATAAGCAAAATGCACCAAAAAGGCCAACCTTAGGATCTACACCAGCTATACCTGAAAAAGCAATTGCTTCTGGGATCATTGCAAAAGCAACAACTAAGCCAGAAAGAATATTTGACTTTGGATCATCTAACCAATTTTTAGATAAATATCTTGAGAAATTTGACATTGTAAGTTTCTTTATAATTAAGAAGTTACCTCATAAAGGAGGCAAAATACCTTGAGGGTCAAAAATATTCTTTAAAGTTTTTAATTCATTCATTCTATTTCCAAAAGCTAATGTGAGTTCTTCCTCATGAGAATTTAAATGATTATGTAATTGGGCTAAGTGAATATTTGGATAAAACCTTTTTAGGTTACTCCACGATCTATAAATCCAGTCCAAAGCGACTTCTTTTTCTTGAAGATCATTTTTTTTCCATGATGCATATATCCATGGTTTCCAAGTACTTTTTCTATGCACAAAAAAGCTTGAGCCATGATTTAACTTTTTAGTTTTGCAACCGAGTTGTTGAGAAGCAACATAACAGGAATTATTAGGTTTATTGTCCATTATTTCATTAAGACATTTTATGAAAATTGGGATATCATTTTTTAAATCTTCTCCAAGAAGACTTATTACCTCAGAATGGTTATTTGCATTCAGCTCATATAAATTCAATTCCTTTGGAAAGAAATTTATTTTGTTAAAGTCCTCATAAAATTTGTTTTCTAGAGCAGGATATTTGTCTAGAAGCATTAAGTATTCTTCTGTTCTTTTATCCTCTAAATTATTTTTAAGTTCAGCAAAAATATATATGTAAATTTTTTGAGCATAAATCCATTGAAGACTAATATTTTCTGGAAATTCCTCTGATAGTTGTATTATTTCTGAAAGTTCATTTAGATTTACAAATCCTTCAATAACCTTAATTGGATTAGATTGGATAGTATTAAGTTCTATTTCGGTAATAATTGAGAAGAAGGGTGCTGCGCCTTTAATTGCTTCCCAAATCAATTGTTTTTCTGGATTTATTTGATTTCTTTTTAAAGAGATAAATTTGCCATTACCCAAGAAACCTTTTATTGATTCAATATTATCGATAGCTAATCCGTAGGCTCTACTAAGTGGGCTTACTCCACCAGTAAGTATATAGCCTGCTCCAGGAAGTTTAGAAAGTCCGATTGGAAAACTTCGATTATGTTTTTGTAAATGATTTACTAGGTTCCCCATTATTACTCCACCACCAATTGTTACTAAATTGCTTTCTCTATCTAGGTGAATTTTGCTGTAATTTTTTCTTAGATCAAGAGTTGTAAAATCATTTTTAGCACAGCTAGAGGTTGTACCTCCACTACATACGCAAAGGTGCTCGAATTTTTCCTTAGAATAATTATCTCCATTAAATAAGGAATCATCCACTTCATAAATCAATTTCTTTAATTTTGCATCCTTTGAATTAATATTTGGAATTTCAAGCAAGTTATTATTTTTTTTCACTACAAAATATTGTTCTTTACTATTATGGTATAAGTAATAACTTAATTTTGGATAATTTAGATTCGAAGTTAGATAATCAATTCGCGATTCTTATCTGTGGACATGGGAGTAGAAATAAACTAGCCATTGATGAATTTCAAGAACTAACTAAACTCATCCAAAAAAGATATCCAAACATTTTAGTTGAATATGGTTTCTTGGAATTTGCCAAACCTTCACTTGTTGATGCTCTAGACAAGTTAAAAGATCATTCTATAAAAAAAATAATTGCAATACCCGCAATGCTTTTCGCTGCTGGCCATGTGAAAAATGATATACCTAGCTTGCTTATGAATTATTCAAGTAAAACAGGTATTGAAATAATTTATGGAAGAGAATTAGGTATTAATAATTTAATGATTACTGCAGCTTGTGAAAGAGTAAAAGATGTATTTAAACAAAATAATAATCTCAAACCTGAAGAATCATTATTAGTTGTTGTTGGTAGAGGCTCTTCTGACCCAGATGCGAATTCCAATGTTTCGAAAATTACGAGAATGATCGTAGAGGGTATTGGTCTAGGGTGGGGGGAAACACTTTTTTCTGGAGTAACTTTCCCTCTTGTTGAACCTGGCTTGAAAAATGTTGTGAGACTTGGTTATAAAAATATAATTATTTTCCCTTATTTCCTTTTCTCAGGTGTGCTTGTCACAAGAATAAAAAGGCAAAGTGATTTAGTTGAGATTAATAATCCACATATTTCATTTATACATGCAAAATATCTTTCATCACAGTCTTATGTTGTCGACACTTTTGTAGAAAGGATTGAAGAGATTCTTAATAACGAGGATAAGAATTTTATGAATTGCACCACTTGTAAATATCGATCCAATTTATTTGGCTTTGAAAAAGAAGTTGGAATGGTACAAGAAAGTCATCATGACCATGTAGAGGGTTTGGGTATCAGCTGTGATTTATGTGATCCTGAATGTAATGGTGCTTGTGAAATACAAAATCAAACCCTAACTCATAACCAAGAAAAATCAAATTTACCAGAAGGTGGATACTTGGAACATGAACATGTGGAGGATCATCAACATAAACATCACCACCATAGTATTTATCCAAATTCAAAACACCCTTTAGGACCTGTCACGTTTCGCTTGCCTAATGAAGATCAAATCTTAAGAAAATCCATTGAAAATAACTGAATCATCTGTCTCTTTCTCGACTGAGTCTTAATAGACTCAGTATATATAAGTATTCTTAATATAAAATCTTGAAAGTATTTTGAGGTGCATTTTCCACAATATACAGGCCGTTTTCCACGTCCAAATCCACATTGGATTAGAAATGCCAGTATTTTTCAAAGAAAACAGGACTTCAGCATTATTGTTGACTTTTTTTTTTCTTTTTATCAATTTCTTTATTTAAAAAGTATATTTTTAAAAAATTAATTTATAACATGAGTCTCATATGATAATTTAAAAAGTTATCTGGGAAATTTTTTTTGACATTTAGAAAAAAAAATACAATCATAGTTGTGTAGAAAAATAAGTTTATGGATCAAATCAGCCAACCAAATTTATCCGACGTGAATAACAAGGAATTCTCTTCAAAAAAAGTCTCTTTAGAAACAGAGCTTTCAGAAAGTCTCTATAACACTATGAAAGATTTCGTATTAAGTAACCCAACTTGGGATCAATATAAGCTTATAAATTCAGCATTAGCTACTTTTCTTGTTCAAAACGGATGTACTGATAATTCTGTCTCAGAGATGTATTTAAATCAACTATTTACTCCTTCTAAATCTTTTTAATATTTAGGCAGGCTCTTCTACACAAGGCCATCATTGTAAGTGTGGGGCTTTGCCAAGATGAAGTTGGCCAGCAGGCTCCATCTAGCACAAGTACATTCTTGCATCTCCATATTCTATTAAATTTATCAACTACGCTATTTTCTTCATTAGTTCCCATTGGTGCGCCTCCTACTTCATGTATGTAATATCCTGGGGGAGGGGGACCATCTGAAAGTGCGATCAAGTTTTTTGTAAGTAAACTACCTAATGGGATATTAATTAGTTCATCAATATTTTTTATTTCTCCATTTGCAGCTTCTATAGATTTTCGTATTGTCTTTTCCATATGCTTTGCCATATTTAACTCATTTTCGCTCCATTCGAATTCAATGTAGGGAATTGGGATACCCCATTCATCTGTTTTTCTTGATAGAGAAACTGAGTTTTTCTCTCTAGGAAGGACTTCACCATGGGCGATAAGAAAGCCAATGGATGTGTTTTTGTCTTTTTGCAAAAATTTAGGGATCCCTAATCTATCAATTGCCCCCCAGATTCCATAACCTCTATTGAAACTTATGTCGTCAATTTTTGGTAAATTTGAACCAAATGGAATAAAGAAGCTGCCTGCTCCAGAAAGATCGGGAGGATTATCTAATGGTTTTTCTGATTTTTTTGTTTTTGGGACTGAAAAAAACCTACAGATAGAAACATGGTCCATGAGGTATTTACCTAATTTCCCAGAATTATCTTTAAAACCTGAGGAATTTGATTTATATTCTGAGTTCAGTAGTATTCTGAGAGTTGAAATTGTTGATGCACAAAGAAGGATTAAATCACAATTTAATTCTTTTTTGCATCCATTTTCTAGGTTTACGATCGTTAGTTTTGATGCAAGCTCTGTTATCTTGTTAATCTCAAAAGACTCCACTAGGTGATTTGAGATTATTTGTACATTTCCAGTATCTAAAGCTTTTTTTAAAGTGCTTCCTACACTGGAGGACTTGGGCCATTTTTTATCTTTTACTGATGAATTACGGTCAAATCCTCTTGATTGGATAAATGGATAGTTTAATTTTGATTTAACTTTGCTGCCAAAAACATTTTCGTTTTCTGTAAGAGGGATTTCACTAATATATTTACCGTTTGGGACTTCCTTAATATCATCTTTTCGTCCATAGATTCCGCAGAAACTTTCAATAAAATCATAGTGAGGGGATAGTTCATCGTATGAAATAGGCCAGTTCACTCCAAATCCGTCTTTTTGAGCTGGATGAAAATCTTCTGAGGAAAGTCTTAATGTTATACCTCCCCACGTTAATGATCTCCCCCCATATTGTTTACCTTGAGTCCAAAGGAATGGTTTTTTTTGGGGGAAGTCATAAGGATGCTTCAATTCATTTGAATATAAATCAGGATTATTTTTCCAATAACCAGGATGTTGGCATTGATTGGCATGTTTTTTTGTTAAGACTCCTGATAATCTTTTAAATGTACTTTTTGGCTCATGATTACTAGCTTCATGCCTTTTAACTTGAGGCCCTGCTTCTATTACTAAAACTTTAATCCCCTGTTCTGCCAATGTAAGTGCTGCTATTCCTCCTGTAGCTCCAGAGCCAACAACAATTGCATCATAAGGACTTATATCCAAAACCTAGTTCGTGATTTGTTATTTCAATAAATATAGCATTCAGTAAATAATTGATTTTTAGATTTCAGCTAAAGAAGTTAGAATTTATTGAAATACTACTCAAAAAAATGAGATTTATAATTTTTACTTTTTTAATAATTGTTTTAACTCTCCCTTCTAGCAGCTTAGCTGCGTTGGATTATGGTAAACAATCCTTAGTGGGAGCTGATTTTTCTGGATCTGATTTAAGAGAAGCAACTTTCTATTTAACTGATTTACAAGACGCAAACTTATCAGGTTGTGAGCTCCAAAATGCGACTCTTTATGGAGCAAAATTGAAAGATACTAATTTGAGTAACTCCAATTTAAGAGAAGTAACTTTAGACTCAGCTGTTTTAGATGGAACAGATTTATCAAATACTAACTTGGAGGATTCTTTTGCTTATAGTACACAGTTTGAAAATGTAAAAATCCAAGGCGCAGACTTCACAAATGTTTTTTTGCCAAAAGATATTGTTAGGAAATTTTGTGAAAGCGCCTCTGGCACTAATCCAATCACAAATAGAGATACCAGAGAAACTTTAGAGTGTGATTACATTTAAATTTATGCACATAAAAGTTCTTTTTTGATTTTTCTTTGTTTATAAAGTGATTTTCCAACAGGCCAACCTAAAGTAGATAAATGTCTCATTAAAGAACCTGAGTATTTGAAATAAAGATTGTCTGAATATTTGATACCAAGTTCTTTTAGAGTGGTTATTAATAAAAATAGATCTTTCTTGTTGCCTTTTTTTATATCCAATAATATTAATGCCTCACTTGATAATTTTTTTTCTAGAACCTTATCATTTTCAGCAAAACCAACTTTAAGAGAATTAAATTCATCAGAATAAAGAGTATAAATTATTCCATCTTTGAATTTATCTTTAGAAGTATCTACATCAAAACTTGATGATATTAATGATTTGTATCCTTTTATGATTTTTCTGTTATTCATAATTATTTGATTTCATTCTGAGCTATTTCGTATTTTTCTAATAGATTGTTTACTTCTGCTAGTGCAATCCTCTTTTGACAGGCGGAATCATATCTATTTATTGCTACTGAAGGTATTGAACCTTTGCTCTTCATTTCCCTTATTCCAGTTTCTAAACACTGAAAAGCAACACTAGATAGATCTCGACCTTCTGCTGCAGCCCAAACCTTCAAAAGATAAGTAAGATTTGATGGTACTGAGATTTGTACTTTGTTCGAATTCGAGGTGTTTAATGCAATATCATCGAGACTAATTT
Organism: Prochlorococcus sp. AG-436-E22; assembly: GCA_003212615.1. GTDB lineage: Bacteria > Cyanobacteriota > Cyanobacteriia > PCC-6307 > Cyanobiaceae > Prochlorococcus_A. The sequence goes on along the minus strand of QCPG01000021.1, from coordinate 2,053 downwards.
CTTTGGAGGAAATAGTTTCTTTTACTTTTTTCTTCAGAATTTTTACTTGGCTTAGCGCGTTCTCTTTATTTCTGATTTTTTGTTCTATTTCAAATAACTCTTCCTCAGAATTAATTAAAGCTTCTAATGCCCATTTGGCATCATCTTTCGCAATGGCGGTTTTATCAAGCCATTCATCTCTTATTTTTGACCAATTACTGGGCATAAGCTTTAAGGGCTAACTCTACAATAGTTTAATCTATATAGATTGTCTACAAAATCTATATAGATTTAATATAGATTACATAATATTTTAAATTTAGTTTTATTTATTTGTTGGGATCTCTAGTATTAGAAATAATGTTAGTTAATAATTAAAATCTTTAAAAAAATCATTACAATTTGTTCTTATAGGTAATTGATTCTTATTCTTCCAGTAATTGCACACGACTTATTAGGTAATTTAATTATTAAAAAAAATTAGTTATTTGTTTATTAAACTAAAAAGTTTCCGAGTTTTTAATCTCTTTCAATAAGTTCAATTTTATATCCATCAGGATCCTCAATAAAAGCCAAGACAGTCGTACTGTTTTTCATCGTTTTAGGTTTGGTTGTTACTTTACAACCATTATTTTCTAATCCTTGGCAAATAAGATCAATATCTTTTACTCCAATAGCTATATGACCATATTTATCTCCAAGCTCATAGTCTTCTGACTTTTTGTCCCAGTTATAAGTTAATTCAATTACTGTGTTTTCTTTTTCTGAACCATAGCCAACAAATGCCAAAGTAAATTTTCCATGAGGGTAATCCTTTTTTCTTAATAAATTCATTCCCAATCTATTTACGTAGAAATCAATGGATTTATCTAAATCTCCAACTCTCAACATTGTATGTAGGATACGCATTTTGAATTATGAACCTTAATCAATTATCTAATATTTAATAAACATCTGCCAAAGTTGATATTTTGAGGCTAAGTCTTTAATTAAGTTCAGAAAAATTAGGTTAAAATATGAATACTAAACTTCAACAATATATTGAATCAGATATCCCAGAGACTCTCATCAGTATTTTTGTATACTTTGCCATTAAAGGCAGGAATACCTTTTGGATACTATTTGTTCTATAAGTATTCTTTTTTAAAAATATTATTATTACTAACTTTCCCTATAGCAATAATTGAAAAATCTTTACCTTTTGGTAGTTTTTTATTATTTATAATTTTGTTTGCTGGATTAGCAAGAAATCCAAAAGTTCCCTATTTCGTTAGATATAACGCATGCCAGGCATTACTTATTGATATTGCGTTGATAATAATTTCATATCTCTTGAGAATATTTCCCATAGTTGAATTAGGCTCAATTATTTTTATATTTACACTATGTATTTTTATATATTCGATTTCGCAATGTATTTATGGCGTTGAACCTGAAATACCCTTAATTAGTAAATCTGTAAGAATGCAAATTTAAAAAGATTTATAGATTTAATGACTTTCTTTAGCACTCATTCAGAATAGATTCCCATCTTTGTTGACTTGCTTTTATCGCTCTCATTGGTGGTTGAGCACCTTCTATCTCAAAGGCTTTAATTAATGATTTATTAGCTAATAAGCCCAGTCTTGCAGCCTCTCTTTGCCTAGAGCATACTTTTTTTCTTGATCCTTCTTTTAGAGTATTCTCAATTCCTTTAAGAATTTGGCTAGCTTCTTTCGACTTAGAATAGAAATCATTCATATATATTTCCCAAGCCGTTTCTCCTCGAATTTGACTTGGTAATAATATACAAATCAATAGTATTAGAAATAATGAAAAAAGGTTCTTGATCATGAAGAATTTTTAGAGGATTTGTTATTTGACCTTCTTAAAACAAAATACAAAGTAAGTACACTTATTGTTCCTGATGGGCCTATTAGTAAATTCAAAATTGATTTCCAGTGATAGAAAGATATGACACAGAAAGTGTAGTAAAAATTATTCCAAAGATTTGATAGGCTATTAATAACCAATCTTTAAAAGTTCTTTGCCCCTTTATTATTGGTTTTATTGTTGCTTGCAAATGAGATAAAAA
>QCPG01000020.1 GCA_003212615.1 Prochlorococcus sp. AG-436-E22 | reverse complement strand
TCTTGGGCTTTAAAAAATGGAGCTGATTCAATACAAGTTTTTGCAGATTTAGATTTATTAAAAGAATCTGCAATTCAGTGGCAAGCTGAAAAGAGACTTATGCTTGGAGAGAGAGGCGGAAAGAAGATCGAGGGCTTTGATTTAGGAAATTCTCCTTTATTAGTTACAAAAAAAGTTGTTAATGGCAAAAGACTATTTATGAGTACTACTAATGGGACTAAATCATTGCAAAAAGTTCAAAATGCTGAGCATTTATTTGCTATGGGTCTCCCAAATAGGAAAGCAGTTGCCGAAAAAATCATTTCATTAAAAAGTGAAAATGTTTTAATACTTGGTAGTGGTTGGGAAGGCTCTTATTCACTTGAGGATTCTTTGGCTGCTGGTGCTTTGGCCTCATATTTACAACAGAAATGTGATTTTGAAATTAATATTATGAATGACGAATTACAAGCTGCTTTAGCACTTTGGGATTTTTGGAAAGATGATATTTTGAAATGTTTAAAAACAGCAACCCATGGCAAAAGATTGACAAGTCTTGGAGATTATGAGGATGATTTTAAATGTTGCTCTGAACTTGATTGCTTAGATATTGTTCCTGCTCAAGTTGAAAGAGGTGTGATTCGTGCCTCATGATTTACGAATTGTTTCTATAGGAGTAAAGTCTTGACTGATTTTTTGGTAGCTGCATTGCAAATTACGAGTACTTCAAATGTTGAAGCAAATTTTGCTGAGGCTGAAGAGCAGATAGAATTAGCTTCTAGAAGAGGTGCTGAGTTAATAGGATTGCCTGAGAATTTTGCTTTTTTAGGAGAAGATGATGCAAAACTTAGATTGGCTTCTGAATTGTCAACGAAGTGTGCAAATTTCCTAAAAACTATGTCACAAAGATATCAAGTATTTCTTTTGGGAGGGGGGTATCCTGTTCCTGCTGGTAATGACAGTCATGTTTTTAATAGGTCAGCACTATTTGGGAAGGATGGACAGATTTTGGCAAAATACGACAAAATTCACTTATTTGATGTTGATTTGCCAGATGGAAATTTATATAAGGAATCATCTACTATTTTATCAGGGGAGGAATACCCACCTGTTGTAGATGTCCCAGGTTTATGCAAAATAGGATTGTCGATTTGTTACGACGTTAGATTTCCTGAACTTTATAGATATATGTCTTCGAATGGTGCAGAGCTAATTATGATCCCCGCAGCTTTTACAGCATTTACTGGAAAGGATCATTGGCAAATCCTATTACAAGCAAGAGCGATTGAGAATACAGCATATGTAGTTGCTCCGGCTCAAACGGGGATTCATTATGGGAGAAGGCAAAGTCATGGCCATGCAATGGTAATTGACCCATGGGGAACAGTTTTGTCTGATGCTGGAATAACTCAGGGAGCGGCAATAGCACCGGCTGATAAAGAAAGAGTAAAGAAAATTAGGGAGCAGATGCCAAGCCTTAAACATAGAAAAAACAAATTGTTTTCAAATTAATGATGAAGTTTTTAAATACTAAGCTTTTTCATTATTTATCTTTTTTTTTATTTTTAAATTCTGCGATTCTTCCAGTTAAATCTTCAAGTGCTCTCGCGGCATGGGCATTAAAAAATAATGGGGTCTTAGAATTAAGAACTAAATCAAATACGAATTTAAAAGCATACTTTCAGAAGGCTAACAAAATATATAGCGATAGATTCTGGGTGGATTTTCCCGGAGAATTAAAAAGTCCTAGAACAATAAAAGGTAATGGTCCTATAAAAGAAATTAGATTAGGTAAACCAAATAAAGGTAAAACAAGATTAGTAATTGAATTTAAAGAGAAAACATATTTGAAACCTTTGACTTGGCGAATGGTTGGCTTAGATCAAAATAGGTGGAGAATAAAACTATTTTCGCCAAAATATTCATTTAAGAAGATTGGTGAAGGCGAAATTGAAAAAAGAATAAGAAATATTAAAGCAAATCAAAACTCAAGTTATATGAGGAAAAAGGTTCATGATTACTTTCAATTGCCAGAAGTAATACATAACAAATTTTCGGTTGTTATCGATCCAGGGCACGGAGGACCTGATCCGGGAGCAATAGGTATTGGAGGTTTAAGGGAAACAGATGTTGTACTTGAGGTTGCCAAAACAGTTAAAAAGTTACTATCTGAGAAGGGTGTCAAAGTTAGGTTAACTAGAACAAATGAAGTTGATTTAGATTTACCTCCAAGAGTTTCCTTCGCTAATAATACAGATGCGGATATCTTTGTAAGCATTCATGCAAATGCCTCACGAGGGAAAAGAAGAGATATCAATGGTTTAGAAACTTTTTACTTTAGAGGATGGAGAGGTAGATTACTCGCTAAAAGAATACAAAAACAAATTCTTAGAGTTTCCCCTGGTAGTCCTGATCGAGGAGTTAAACAAGGTGGATTTTACGTGATTAAAAATACTAGGATGCCTGCAGTTCTTGTGGAAATTGGTTTTTTAACAGGAAGATTAGATTCAAGAAGATTAGAAAAAAACACACATCGTAAAAGATTAGCTTATGCAATCTCAAAAGGGATCCTTGAATATCTTTCTAAAGCAGGGTGAAATTAAAAATAGGTATATTTGATAGTGGTATAGGTGGTTTTACTATCCTTAATTCTTTACTAAAAACACGTAAAGATGTTGAAGTTTTTTATTTGGCTGATACAAAAAGAATTCCTTTTGGCAATAAAAATTTTAAAGAGATAAGATTAATCGCTAAAGAGATTTGCATCTTTTTTGAAGATAAGAATCTGGATGCACTTTTAATAGCTTGTAACACTACAAATGCGTGTGCACTTGATATTCTTGAAAATAACTTAAGAGTCCCTTGTTTTGACCTTATAAACTCAGTATCGGAAATAGTTGATAAACAAATAATTGGAATCTTGGCAACAGAAGCAACAGTTAGATCATCATATTACAAAAACGCTATAAGTTCTAAAAAAGATAATTCGAAAATATTTCAGCAGGAATGTCCAGAATTTGTGGCAGAAATTGAAAAAGAAAAGCTAAATCTTAATAAGTTAAATTATCTTTCGGATTTGTATCTAAGACCACTCAAAAAAAACAATATTGAAGAATTAATACTTGGATGTAGCCATTACCCTTTAATTTATGACATTTTAAGAAAAAAAATAGACTCAAATATAAAAATTATTGATCCATCAGCAGCGTTAATAAAAAAATTTAATGAATCTTTTGCTATTCTAAAAAAAGATCCCTATGAAAGTATTTTATATGAAAATGTAGAATTCTTTGTTACTTCAGAAAAAGATGTATTTTCCAAAAAAGTAAAATTTTGGTTTGAAATTAATAAAGAAATTAGGCTGGTTAACCTCCGAAGCCATGTTTGATTCCTTAGTATATAAAAGAGGTCAATAATGAACACAGTAACAGAACTACTACAACCAGTTGAAAATGATCTTGATGATCTTATTCTTGAACTGAAAAATCTTATAGGAGCTGGTCATCCAATTCTTCAAGCAGCAGCTGAACACCTTTTTAGTGCTGGGGGAAAAAGACTGAGACCAGGTATAGTCCTTTTAATTTCAAAAGCAATATCCCATGATTTTAGTCTAACAAGTAAACATAAAAGGCTTGCTGAAATTACTGAAATGATTCATACAGCATCATTAGTACACGATGATGTTGTTGATGAGGCTTCTACAAGAAGGGGCGTTGATACAGTACATAGCAGATTTAATGCCAGAGTAGCTGTTTTGGCAGGTGATTTTTTATTTGCTCAAGCAAGTTGGCATTTGGCAAATCTTAATAATTTAAATGTAGTTAAATTACTAAGTAGAGTGATAATGGATTTAGCTGAAGGGGAAATTAAACAAAATTTAAATAGATTTGATTCAGCACAATCTTTTCCCAAATACATCAATAAAAGCTATTGTAAAACAGCATCATTAATAGCAAATAGTTGTAAATCCGCTGGAGTTTTGAGTGATCTTAATGATACGAAATTAACCTCTTTATACAACTTTGGCAAAAATATTGGCTTGGCTTTTCAAGTTGTAGATGACATACTTGATTTTACTGGAAACGATAAAGAACTAGGAAAACCCGCCGTAAGTGATCTTGCTAGTGGTTATCTTACTGCACCAGTTTTATATGCCTTAGAAGAAAATAAGCAATTATCAGTTCTTATAAATAGAGAACTTGCTGAAAAAGATGATTTAGATGATGCTCTTAGTATTATTATGAATTCTAAAGCTATCGAAAGTTCCAGAAAACTAGCTGAGAATTTTGCAATGATTTCTAAAGAATCCATAGCGTGGATTCCTGATTCAGACTATAAGAGAGCGTTGTTAGCTCTCCCAGAATTTGTTCTCAGCCGTATTTATTAGATCTAATAAGAAATTTTCCCTGCTAAATTAATATTAAAATTTTTGAAAACCATAAATTTTTAGACTAAGTTTATTAAGCATAGATTTATTTAATGTCATTAGATAAAAAAAATTCAATCAATAACATCCTCGAAGAAAAGAGAATTTTTCCTCCTTCAAAAGAATTTGCAGAAAACTCAAATATTAGATCTCAAGAAGAATTAGTTAGTCTCAAAAAACAAGCATTAGATAATCCAATTCAATTTTGGGAATCTTTTGCAAAATCTGAATTAGATTGGTTCGAGCCATTTCAAACTGTGTTAGATAGCGATAATGCTCCATTTTTTAAGTGGTTTAAAGAAGGGAAGCTCAATATTACATATAACTGCTTAGATAGACACATAAAGAGAGGACTTGGAGGGAAAACTGCACTGATATGGGAAGGTGAACCAGGAGATAGCAAAAAATATACCTATGAAGAACTTCTAAATGAGGTATGCAAAGCAGCTAATGCATTAAAAGCTATTGGTGTAAAAAAAGGAGATTTGGTATGTATATATATGCCAATGATTCCTGAGGCCATGTTTGCGATGTTAGCTTGTGCAAGAATCGGAGCGCCGCATTCAGTTGTCTTTGGGGGATTTTCTTCAGAAGCTTTAAAAGATAGATTAATTGATGGCAATGCTAAATTTGTCATCACTGCAGATGGTGGTTTTAGAAAAGATAAAGTGATTGAGCTTAAGCAAGCAGTTGATACGGCAATTGAAAGTGGGGCAGATAAAGTTGTTGAAAAAGTAGTTGTTGTTCAAAGAACTAAAAAAAACATTTCTATGTTTCATGGTAGAGATTTTTGGTGGCATGAATTATTGAAAGATCAAAAAGATTGGTGTGAACCCGAGATCATGAATAGCGAAGATAGACTTTTTATTCTTTATACTTCTGGTTCTACTGGAAAACCTAAAGGTGTAGTTCATACTACAGGTGGTTATAATCTTTGGACTCATTTGACATTCAAATGGATCTTTGATTTAAAAGTTGATGATATTTACTGGTGTACTGCTGATGTTGGTTGGATCACAGGCCACAGTTATATAGTTTATGGCCCCTTATCCAATGGAGCTACAACTTTAATGTTTGAAGGAGTTCCAAGGCCCTCTAATTTAGGGGCTTTTTGGGAAATTGTTCAGAAATATAAGGTCTCAATTTTTTATACTGCTCCAACAGCAATAAGAGCATTTATGAAGTCTGGACGTGAAATTCCGGATAAATATAATCTAGATAGTCTTAGACTTTTGGGAACAGTTGGAGAACCAATTAATCCTGAAGCATGGATGTGGTACAAAGATGTTATTGGTAAAAATAAATGTCCCATAGTTGATACTTGGTGGCAAACTGAAACTGGTGGTGTGATGATAAGTCCTTTGCCTGGAGTTGTTCCGACAAAGCCGGGTTCAGCAACTTATCCTTTACCAGGAATTGAAATTGAAGTAGTCGATAAGAATGGAAATCAAGTAATGGAGAACGAGGGTGGATATTTAATTATTAAGAAGCCTTGGCCAGGGATGATGAGAACAATTCATGGAAACTCAGAGAGATACTTGGAGAGTTATTGGGAATATATTTCCCTTAAAGGAGAAAAGAATGTTTACTTCGCCGGAGATGGAGCACGTATTGATGAAGATGGATATACATGGATTATGGGAAGAGTTGATGATGTTATAAGTGTTTCAGGTCATCGATTAGGAACGATGGAAATAGAATCTGCTTTAGTAAGTCATAAATCAGTTGCAGAAGCTGCTGTTGTTGGGAGAAGAGATGATCTGAAAGGTGAAGTTATAGTTGCTTTTGTATCTTTAGAGAAAGATGTTAAAAGTTCTTCAGAATTAGTAGAAGATTTAAAGAAACATGTTGTTAATGAAATTGGAATTATCGCGAAGCCTGAAAAAATAATCATTTCTGATTCTCTACCGAAAACGAGAAGTGGAAAAATTATGAGGAGAATTTTGAGGTCTTTGGCTGCTGGAGAAAAAATTAGTGGTGATATAAGTACTCTTGAGGATAGTTCTGTTTTGGAAAAATTGAAAGAAACAGCCTAATCGGATGCATCAATTAAACTAGAAATTTTTTTTATAGTATTTCTTTTGAAATCGTCATCTGCCCAGTCTCCTAGGAAACTTTCTCTTAGTCCTGCACTAGCAATAATAGTGTGTGTTCCTTTTAATATTATCCCTTTAGAATTATCTTCTTTTCTTGCTTTAAGACAAGAAAATAATTTATCTGTTTGATCTAATTCGTCTGAGTTGAATTTTATTAGGAAGTTATTTTTTTGATTATAAGTTTTTTCAATTATTCGAAAGGTTCTTTCTGGGCTAGGGCTGAATTCGCTATTGAATTCTAATTTTTGAGCAATCTGTTTCAATAATGGAATCGATTTGTTTGCACTGAAATTATTGAAACTAATTGATATGAATTTTTCGCAATTTCTTCCTCCATCGGGAGATATTAAATGAAGTTTACAGCCTAGGCTATGACCAATTCTTACTGACGGAATCGATGCCCCTATTCTTTTAGACAAGGATGTCCGGCAATTTTTAAAATCCTTCCATGCTTTAATAGCAAGTTGCTGGTGATCAAATTGTGGAGCGTACTTGTATGCATGTACTGCAAAATTCTTATTTATTAAACTCTCTATGAATCTTTTATAGGTTAAATCTGGTTTAGAAGCTAGATAACTCCCTCCTATAAATTCCACAATTTTTTTAGGATTTGAAGGCCAATAACAAAAATTGTTAAATTGATATTTTTTATAAGTCATATTTATAAATTTATTTTTAAATCTAAAAAGGTTTCAGAAGTTATTTTCTAATTAGATTTGTTTAATTAATATTAATTTAAAAGAAATTTTTATTATATGCGTCAAGATAAATGAAAGTATTTTCAGGTAATTGGAACTATTCAACAAAAAAGAATTAAATCAATTGGATTTTCTTCAGGATCAAATTAATAGCAGCTGTTCTGAAATAAGTGTTATTAATCAAAATAAAAAAATTGAGAAAATTTTAATTCTTGATACTGAAACAACAGGTTTAGATGAAAATAAAGATGAAGTGATAGAGATAGGTTGTATCTTATTTGACGTATCTTTTAAATGTGTACTTTCGCAGGTCTCTTTTTTATTTCCAGTAAAAAATAATGAAGCCGAATATGTAAATGGTATATCTCCAGAAGTAACTAATATCTCTCAACCATGGGAAGATGGATTAAATTTCTTTTTAAAACTTGTTGATTTTTCGGATTTCATTGTTGCGCATAATGTCGAGTTCGATAAGAAATGGTTTGGGAAAGGAAGATTGCCTAAACTTAATAAAAAGTGGATATGTAGTTTAGAGGATATTAATTGGTCTTTTCAAAAATCACTAAAAACTAGACCTTCAGTAACTGATCTGGCTTTGTCTTTCTCAATACCAGTTTGGAATTTACATAGGGCTTTGTCAGATTGCTTTTACATATCTGAGGTTTTCAAAAAATGCGATAATTTAGAGGAACTTTTACTCAAAGCTAGTGAACCGAGGTTTTTATACAAGGCATTGGTTAGTTATGAAGAGAGGTCTTTAGCTAAAAATGCTGGGTTTAGATGGAATAGTCCTGTTCAAGGAGCTTGGTCAAGAAAATTAACTACTAATGAGGCACAAAATCTTGATTTTAGAGTAGAGATTTTAAATTAATATGTAATTAATTTTTGACTAAGAAAATACTTAGTGCATTTCACATGGCATCCATTTATTACCCATTTTATGTGCTCCAATACATCCGTATTTTGAGGCAGCCTTTTCAGCTTCCGCTTTGGTGCTAAATAGATCTGAAAGCATATTTTCCTTGTTTGAATTTGAAAGTTGTTTGGAATGATTATGATGGTGATTTTGTGAATTAGGTGAATACTCCCATACTCCCATAGTAGTAATGCCGGCAGAGATAATTCCCATACCAACTACTGATAAATTGACAATTCCCATTGCTACTGCACCAAAAGAAAATACACCCATTGGAACCACTCCAATACTTATTACTCCCATTGGTACTATCCCAATTGAAATGATACCAAGTGGTGCTATTCCAAAAGCAATTTTTTTTGGTTTTGTACCACAATGCTGACTCTCTTTATTTTTATTAATTTCCAATAGTTTTTCTAAATGTTAAATTAAAATTATCTCACAGAACAACCAATCAAAATTTAATTTTTATCTAAATTAAAAATTCTGAATTATTTTCTAGAACTTTGAATAACTTAAAAAATCTTAGAGGAACGGTAGACCTATTACCTGATCAATTAATAAAGTGGCAAAATGTTGAGAAAATTTTGTTGGAGCAGCTTTCACGAACCTCTATCAAAGAAATAAGAACACCAATATTGGAAATGACTGAATTATTTACAAGAGGAATTGGTGAAGGAACAGATGTTGTCAGCAAGGAAATGTACACATTTCTAGATAGAGGGGAGAGATCTTGCACTTTAAGGCCTGAAGGAACGGCCTCAGTCGCACGTGCCTTGATACAAAATGGAATTTCCTCTAATCCTCTCCAAAAACTTTGGTACATGGGCCCTATGTTTAGATATGAAAGACCTCAAGCAGGAAGGCAAAGACAGTTTCATCAGTTAGGTGTTGAGTTTATAGGATACGAATCAGTTAGAAGTGATGTTGAAATTATTGCTTTGGCGTGGGATATTTTAAGAAAATTAGGAATAAAACAACTTAATCTTGAAATAAATACATTGGGTGATCTTAATGATAGATTGAATTTTCAAAAATCTTTTATAAAGTGGCTAGAAATAAATAAAAATTCCCTGGATTTAGATTCTCAGAATAGGATTAACAAAAACCCCTTAAGGATTTTGGACTCTAAGAATATTCAAACAAAAAAAGTCCTTGAAAATGCTCCAAGATTATTTAGTTTTTTGTCTGATAAAAGTCATAAAAGATATTCAGATTTAAAAAAACAATTAGAGGCTTTAAAAATTCCTTACGTAGAAAACTTTAATCTAGTGAGAGGTTTGGATTATTACACCCATACAGCCTTTGAAATTACTAGTGGTGCTCTAGGCTCGCAAGCTACAGTGTGCGGAGGTGGTAGATATGATGATTTAATAAAACAAATGGGAGGACCAAACACCCCCGCAATTGGATTCGCTATTGGTTTAGAAAGATTAATACTACTGGCGGGGAAAGAGCTTGAATTCCCAAGAAATACTGATATTTATATTATTAATCAAGGCTTAATTGCTGAAGTATTAGCCATCGATTTATCTCGAAAATTAAGAAATTATGATTTGTTAGTTGAATTGGATTTAAGTGGAGCCTCTTTCTCTAAACAATTCAAAAAAGCCAATAAACTCAAATCCAAAAGTATTATTGTTATTGGAGATGATGAGGCAAATAAAAAAGAATTTGTTATTAGGCTATTTGATAAAGAAAGTTCTGGAAATAAAGAAGAGGTTATATCTTTAGGGAATGATATTCAATTAGAAAAGTGGCTAAACAACAACCTCCTTGTAAAGTGATTCTCTTAATCTAATGATAATTTTCCTCTGGATATTTATATTGATCTTTTTTGGTTTGAAGAGATTTTCTAAATTAAATATGAATAAAAAGTTTTTTTCGTCTAAAAAGTTTATAAACTTCAACAAAAATAATTTAAATAGTTGGATGAATTTAACTAAAAAGGAAAGATATAACCTATCAAAAAAAGAATCTATTACATATATGAATAATAGAAAAGTGTTATTGGAAGAAATTAGAAATGAATATAAAAGGATTTCTAGAGGAAATTCTGAAAAAAATTAACAATACAAAAATAGTGGAATATTTCTGGACTTCTAAAAAAAATATAAATGGATTAAGACATTTTGTTTTAGTAAATGAGAGCAAAGAAAAAGAAGATGTTATTTTTTTAATGGTTTCGGTACTTGACTCTGAAATTAATTTAAAAATTACTTATGAAGAATTAATAAATAGTAGCAATTGGGATAAGGGATGGCTCAAACTCCCTAAAAACCAATCTATTACTGAAGAATATAATAAATATAAATCTACCTATAGAGAAGAAGAAATCAATAAAATATTCATTAATGATAATTCTTTGTTTAATATTTCTTAATTAAAGATTAATCTTTTTAAATTACTTTTGATGCAGAGACTGAGTTTTTGATAATTCAATAAGGTTTTAAAAATTTTACCCCTTTCAAAATTAGAAAATTAGCGTTATCAAGGATTAATAATATTTACGTAATTCAATGATAGGGGATAAATGGAGCTCTTCTGAGTTGACTGCTGAAAAATTAGGAATAACGGAAATCAAACTTTCTTTTTTACGTGAAAATGGAATGCTAAAGCCTGGAATTCATTGGAAAAGCTCTCCTCTTGGTCAAAAAAAACCTTGGAACCCCAAAGCCCTATATAATATAAAGATGTGCAGAAATATTATTAAGATTTATTATTTTGAACAGAACGATAGTATTGCAGCCTAAAAAAAATATTTTTTTTGAAGATTCATTTGGAACGATATATCTTTATTCAATTAAATTTTCCCCTTTACAATCAATTAGAGTGTTTTGCAAAGTTGGATATAAATTAATCATTTTTATATATTGTTGTGATTTTCTGTAAGATTTTGCAGCCTTTTTGTAATGAACCTCAGATTTCATTTCTAGTGAAATTTTTCTGGAAGACTCTTGAGAAGATTTCATGATTTTAGATTTCTTATCCCCTTTTTAATAATTGTTTGATACTGAGGCAATAAGGAAAATGGTTTTCTGAAATAAAACATTATTTAATGTCAGCAAAAAGAAATTTATCAAAAAAATCGAATCGAAATAATACTTGTTTTTTTATGCGTAATTCATACGATAACCATAATTTAACTGCTTAAATCTAACTTATTTGGGGTTAAATTATTAAGGAAATTATCTTAGTTATTTATTACTAGAATTAATAACCTTTACAATTTTGTTGTGAATCCAACTGTTTGTTGAAATTTCAAGTATTCTCGAAACGTTTAAGCTAATCAATTCCTAAATGCAAACCTATGGAAATCCAGATGTCACCTACGGATGGTGGGCTGGTAATTCAGGTGTAACTAATCGCACAGGAAAATTCATTGCTGCGCATATTGCGCATACTGGATTAATCGCTTTCTGGGCGGGTGCTTTCACCCTTTTTGAACTTTCAAGATTTGACCCCTCTATCCCTATGGGTCATCAACCTCTTATCGCACTTCCTCATTTAGCAGCCCTTGGAATAGGGTTTGACGCTAATGGGGTTGCTATGGGAGATACTAAACCTGTAGTAGTAATTGCTATCGTCCACTTAATTTTATCAATGGTTTATGCCGGTGGAGGACTTTTACATTCAGTACTATTGCCAGGAGATTTACAAGAAGCTGATTTAGAAAAAGCAAGAAAATTCAGCCTTAGTTGGGATGATCCAGATAAATTGACATTTATTCTTGGGCATCATTTAATATTCTTTGGTGTTGCATGTATTTGGTTCGTAGAATGGGCTAAATGGCATGGTATCTATGACCCAGCTCTCGGAGCAGTAAGACAAGTTGAATATGATTTGAATTTGTCACATATATGGAATCATCAGGTTGATTTCTTAACTATTGATAGTCTTGAAGATGTTTTAGGTGGCCATGCTTTCTTAGCCTTCGTTGAAATCACTGGTGGTGCTTTCCATATTGCTACAAAGCAAGTTGGAGAATACACCAAATTCAAAGGCAAAGGACTTCTTTCCGCTGAGGCTGTACTTTCATGGTCTTTAGCAGGTATTGGATGGATGGCAATTATTGCTGCTTTCTGGAGTGCTACTAACACAACAGTCTATCCTATTGATTTCTTTGGTGAGCCACTTCAGTTGAAATTTAGTATTTCTCCATATTGGGTTGATACTGCTGATCTTCCACAAGGTGAGTACACAAACAGAGCATGGTTGGCAAATGTTCACTACTATTTTGGATTCTTCTTTATTCAAGGTCATCTATGGCATGCTTTAAGAGCTCTAGGCTTTGACTTTAAGAGGGTAACAAATGCTATTGGTAACATTGATAACGCCTCAGTTACTCTTAAGGACTAAATATTATTTTATTTAGCAACTAAATATAAAGGTCTCAATTTTATTGGGGCCTTTTTTATTTGAAAAAATTTGATTATTAATTTAAATTTATAATTATATGTTTTTGAAGTCGTTGAATATTGTTACTCTACAGAATAAAGATATTTTTTCAAATTATCTATTAATAAGTTGTTTTGGATTCTTAATTATATTTTTTCTCTTGATTTTTGGTAGGAGATTTAAACTTGCTGTTCAACTTGAAAGATTTGGATTGCCAATAGCAGTTATATCAGGAATTTTAGGTATATCTATAGGTCCATTTGGAGTGATACACTTTTTGCCAAAAGAAACAATTAATGTTTGGAGTAATTTTCCTACACCTCTTTTATCTTTGGTCTTCGCAACTTTAATGATGGGAAGACCTATTCCAAATATAAATGGTTTAGTTAAACCAATCTTTAATCAGTTTTTGCTTGCACTTTCTCTAGGTTTCGGACAATTTTTTGTTGGAGGTCTAGTTGTTAAATATTTTTTGCCCCCATCTATGGATACTAATCCTCTAATGGGGTGTTTAATCGAGGTTGGTTTTCAGGGAGGTCATGGAGCTGCATCTATCATAGGTGAGAGTTTTAATAGACTAGGTTTCCCAAATGGTTTAGATCTTGGGTTAGCTATGGCAACAATGGGTCTTTTATCATCTTCAATATTGGGTAGCGTATTTATTTTTCTCGGGAGAACTTTAGGGATTTCAGATACTGAGGAAATTATTGAAAACAAAGATAATCTAAAGTTAAAAAATAAAGTAGGAATTTTTGCGGATTTAAGAATTTTGATAATAAATCTTGGATTCTCCGGCATGGCAATTTCTTTTGGTGTTTTGTTACTTAAATTTTTAAGATATATCTCAGGTTCTTTTGGTGACTTCTCTAAAGAAATCATTTTTTCACTACCAGTATTCCCTTTTATTCTAATAGGCTCACTCCTTATTAGATATATTTTAGAAAAAACCAAAAATACAGAATTTATTTCAAACATTTTGCAAAGAGAGATTGGGATTTTATCTACAGATCTATTGATTTTTACAGCTATGGCCAGCTTAGATATTGCTGTTATTTTTGAAAATTGGATACTAATTTTAGTTTTTACTATTTTTGGTTTATTTTGGAATTTAATTTGTATTTCTTATTTTGCATACTTTATTTTTGACGATTATTGGTTCGAAAAAAGTTTGATAGAGTTTGGTAACGCTACAGGTGTAGTTGCTTCTGGATTACTTCTTTTAAGGCTTGCAGATCCCAAAAATATTTCTAGGACTCTACCAATTTTTACATCAAAACAGCTATTCGCACAATTAATTCTATCTGGGGGATTATTTACAGTTTTGGCACCATTAATGATTTCTAAAATTGGAATAGATTATTGGACAGAAATTTGTGCTGCAATTACATTTGCAATTCTCCTTGTTGCATTGATCTTTAATAAAGGAGAATTGAAAAAGATTCAATAATAACTCTAGAATGGTTTTAGATATAATTTTATTTTAATGTCATTTACTTCCTACGATATTCCACCTCAGGAAAATAAAGGGAAGTGGTTTAGGAGTCATTTACTTGGGAAGGAAATTGAACTTTGTGAATTGTATAGCCTTAGCCCAAATGATTTGGATTTGATTATGGCTGAGACTGCAGAAATAAGAAGCGACCTTGATTTTAAGGAGAAGAATATTGGGAAATTTAGGACTGCAGGATATTTTTTGGAGTTAGCACGGATAATTGAGAAAAGGAATTTTTTAGAAAGCTAATTATAAGGAAAATAATTCTTGCTAGAATTTGGATCCCATAATTCGTACTTGTACATTAAAGATTTAAATTTCCCATTATTTTCAAAGGAATCTAACCAGTTTTTTATTGGAAGTTCCAAATAATTTGTTATTTTTTGACTTTCACAAGCGATTTTAAATTGTCTGACAAAAGGCCAAACAGACCAATCCGCGATTGTGGGGTGATCTCCGAAAAAATATTTATTTTCTGTAAGAAGCTCATTCCATCTTTTAATAAATTTAATAGCTTTGTTGAAATGAAATTCTTCATTACTATCCTGATATCTTGTAGAATATTTAAATCGATCCAAATGATATTTGAATTCGTTATCATTTTCATTAATTATTTCAATAATGTCTACCTTCTTATTATTAGGAAAATAGATATTTTTAATGTTTTTCTTTTTTGACTCTGAGAGTGCCCATATCATGATTTCTAGGCTCTCTTCAATAACTTCACTATTTTCTTTTATTAATATTGGAACTGTTTTTGTCTTAGATTTAATTAGAAAATCAAAGGGTTTATTTTTTAAATCAATTTCTCTAATCTCAACTTTGAGTTCGCAAATTAATAGAGCCCATCTAACACGAATTGCGTATGGACATCTTCGAAATGAATATAAAATATCGTTTGTCATTTTGTAAAAACTTTTAATTTACTTGATTCTTTTAGTATTATTTAGTTAGGAATAGATTTAATTTTACAACGCAAATGTCGGGATATGTTTATCTTATAAGAGTCGGAGACCTTTATAGAATTGGGAAAACTGATAATCTTGATCAGAAAATTAAGAAATTGAACCCAGATGAATTATTAACATCAATTATGACAAAGGAGCCAGAAACTCTTGAAGCAAGGTTGCTAAGAAAATATAAGTCGCAAAGAATACCTGAGACTGGTTATTTAAAGCTTTCTAAAAGACAGATTAGAGAATGTAAAAAGCACTTTGAGTTAAAGGGAAGCTTACCTCACACTTTAGATGCTGAAGTTTCCATTGCTCTATTTGCATCTTTTTTATTGTTTTCATTAAGTTCCTTGATTTTAAATTATTTAAATTTTGGATTTGTAAAATCTATATCGTATTCTTTTGGAGCTGCATCTCTACCAATGGTTGTGTTATTTATTACAGGTAGTTTTGGGGGATATTTTTCTGAAGATTTGTCTCTTTTCTCATTGTTAACTAATCGAATAAAAGGCCTATTTATAGCAATTGCAATGATATCAATGGCTTACTTAATTTTTAATTTCGGTTAAAATTCATAATTACAATTTAAGGCAATTTCAAATGGAACTGATTGTGTCGGTAATTTCAGAATAGTTGAGCATATTTCAGCAATATCCTCAGGTTGAGTCATGCTTGATTTTTCTAGAGAGGAGATGTCTTGTGCCATGTCAGTATTAACCCAACTTGGACAAATTGCTGAAATTCTTATATTTTTATCCCAACCTTTATTTTTCATTGTTTGGCATAATCCCATCAAAGCAAACTTTGAAGAAGAATAAGCTGCTAGATCCCCTTTAGATCTTTTACCGCTCATTGAAACTAAAACAATTATTCTACCTCTGTCTGAATCACATAAATGATCCCAAGAAAGTCTACATAAATTCCAAATTGCTAAAAAGTTGATATTCAGTGTATTTAAAATTTCTTCCTCATCGCCATCTTTAAATAAGAAAGGAATTTTGGACAATACGCCAGAACAATTTATAACTGAATCAAATCCCCCGAATTCAGCGACTGTATTTTTAATCCAGTTTCTGGCTGAAATTTTTTTTAATGCATCATATTTGTTAATTAAAATTCTTCCTTCTGGCCATTTATTTGGATCAATTACACTTCCTTTTAATGATTGTATATCTCTTATTCCAACACTAATTCTATTGCCTTCTTTTAATTCTTTATGCGCAATATTTAATCCAATTCCTCTATTAGCTCCACTTATTAATATGGTTCTCATTTAGAAACTATATATTTGGAAATATTATCCTAAGCAACATTTTAAATTCTCTACCATGCATAATCATCAGACCTTTCTTTACACTCCATGGAGCCTTTATAAACATTATGCACATAGCATATACAATCTCTCTTAAGGATAAAGTATCAGTGAGAAAACCATACCATTGATTTTTGGGTAGTTGGAAAAAACTACCAAAAAATTCTCTCAATAGTTTTTCATCAAACCTCATGAGTTTTTCTAATCCAAATTGGTAAAGTGATTTCTTTCTAATTAATTCTTTTGACCATAAAGTTTCCCAACCTCTTCTGGCAATATGATAGGTACTAAGATTTTTGTTTTTAATTGCTTCTGATACTGCTTTTGCGACAAGCGGAGCTCTTCTTAAAACATTACCAATTAAGTATCCAGATGCAGGATGCACCATTGAAGCAGCTCCTCCATATCCAAGTATTTGTTGTTTGAAATCTGGTATTGGCATATTCATTGGTAGAAACAAACCAAGTTCTTCATGTTGCATACTTGTGATAGATATATTTCGATAAGATAGCCTTTTCTCCAATCGCTCTTTTAAGTTTTCCATTGTTAAAGGATTTACTAAACCAAGTGATGTCTCTTCAAGAAAATATTTCCCATTCCCCATATCCATTGCATAAAGAAAAGTGGGAGGTTCTTTTTTTTGCTCTTCGTTAAGATGGTCATTTCTGTAATCCATCAATACAAACTGCCCCTTTTTAAGAGGAGGTTTACTAAAATGTCCAACTATCCCGTAACAAGTTTGTACAGCTAAGGGACCACATGATTTTAATTTAAGGAAAACAGGATCATATCCTGTTGCATCTACTACTAATCTTGCAGAGTAAGTATTGCCATTATTTGTAGTTACAGTACTTTTATATTTTTCAAAATGTATTTTATCTGCAAAACCTTGATGCCATTTTATAAAAGACTTATTGCATTCATTAAGCCAAAAATTGTGTAGTTTCTTCTTATCAAATAGTCCGTAATCAAGTGAATGTTCAGTAGCTTTATTCTCATCATGCTGTTCTTCTAAAGCTCCATGGCCAAAAAAACTTACAGTATTCTTCCATCTATATTCCAGCAGATCCTGTAGCCCAAGTTGATCAACTTCTTCCCCCCAAATACCATAAGTGTTTGGCCAAGGTTCATATGGTCCATTTGGAGAGAGGACTTCAACATCCAATTTTTCTTTGCCTAAAGCTGATGCAATTGCCATACCTGCAGGTCCTGCACCCAAAACAAGAACATCTGGCAAGCTTTCTTTTAACATTAAATATAAATTTTATGATTAAAGGAATTTGTGAAACAAATTATACTTTCCGCTAATAGGTTTCCATTATTCATTCAATACTTGTAATGAGAGTAGGTTAATACTA
>QCPG01000019.1 GCA_003212615.1 Prochlorococcus sp. AG-436-E22 | reverse complement strand
TAAAAAATAATTTTTGGAGAAGGAATGTGGTCAATGCTAGTCTAAATTGGGCCAGTATTGTTGGAATTGTTCTTGCCGTATGTGGAGGTGGCCTTTACTTTTTAAGGTCTTTTAAACCGGCATTAGCTCGTGATTATGATGTTTTCTTTGCGGCAATTGGTCTTTTATGTGGCGGGATATTATTTTTTCAAGGTTGGAGATTAGACCCTATACTTCAATTTGGTCAGTTTTTATTAGCAGGAACTGCAATTTTTTGGGGTTATGAAAGCGTTCGATTGAGAGGAGTTGCAACGGATCAAGCTAGAAGGTCATCCTATTTTGATGACGATCAGATTCCTGATTTACCCAGAAATTCTAGAGGTCGAATGAATGAAGAATATGAAAGGTTTGAAGAAACTGAAAGACCATCTAGAAGATTCAAACCTCAAGAAGATGAGTTTGAAGATGATTATATGGAGGAGAGACCTGTTAGGAGGAATGTTTCAAGAGCTATACCTGCTTCTGCTGTAAGTAGAAGCAGGCCATCTTCAAGAGAAGCAAATCAGTTTGGGAATGAAGAACCTAAACGCAGAAGAAGAAGGCAGAATCCTGAAGATAGAAATAGTAATGCATCAGTAACAAATAACTTTGGTGAGAGACGAAACTTATCTCGCAATGAAGTTAAAACAGGATCTAGACCTAGAATGAATCGGACAGTTTCTAGACAAAATAATATTTCTACTCCTGATAATTCTTCTCCATTAAGAAAGAAACCTACAAGATCTCCTATTCGGCAGCAAACTTCAACAGAGCAAGTAGAAGATGCTTCATTCAAAGATGCTAATCAAGTAAAAAAACCTCGTGAGACTAGTAGAGTAAGCTCTTCAGCTAGATCAAGTTCAAAAAATCAAAAATGCAGTGGCTGGAATTACGATAAGTAAAGCGGCTGCTATAAAACTACCTATCATTCCAACGGCGGAATTATTTGCAACTTGGGCAGAAAAATCGGCAGCCAGTAATAAATTTGAAATTTGAAACACTTTTTAAATATTTAATTCTCAATTTATAATACGAATTAAATACGATTTAATGGGTTATTTATTAAGATGAATTAAATATTTGTGATTTCCTTGCTTGAAAACTCTCTCCAAATTTTAGATATTAGTTTAGGAATTTCTTTATCATATCTAACTATAGTTTTCTTAATAAGATTAATTCTTACTTGGTACCCAAAAATTGATTTAACTAAAGGTTTGTGGTTATTCATTTCGATACCATCAAGCTCTATCCTTAATCAAACAAGGAAATTAATTCCCCCTATAGGAGGAGTTGATATAGGACCCGTAATTTGGATTGGAGTGATCAGTTTTTTAAGAGAGATTTTAGTTGGTCAACAAGGGCTTATAAAACTTGCATTGCATACACATATCTCATAGAGATTATTTAATTATTCCTCAGTAATTAGGTAATAATTCTTCTTCAACATATTTAGTATGTATCTTACCTTCCTTAAATTTAGCTTTATTCAATAAGGTTAAATGAAAGTTAATTGTTGTAGGAATACCAGTTACTGCGCATTCATTTAAGGCCCTATTCATACGTTTAATTGCAGTATTTCGATCTTTTCCCCAGACTATTAATTTACCA
Source organism: Prochlorococcus sp. AG-436-E22 (assembly GCA_003212615.1). Classification (GTDB taxonomy): domain Bacteria; phylum Cyanobacteriota; class Cyanobacteriia; order PCC-6307; family Cyanobiaceae; genus Prochlorococcus_A. The sequence continues at coordinate 16,033 of QCPG01000019.1, read as the reverse complement.
ATTAAGGAGTCATAGAATGGAGGTATTTCATACCCAGTATAAACATGACTATCCACTCGTACACCAGGACCACCGGGAGGAAGCCACCCAGTTATTTTTCCAGGTGATGGCCGGAAATTATGAGATGGATCTTCAGCATTGATTCTACATTCAATGGCATGACCATTTAAATTGATATCATCTTGTTGAAATTCCAAGTTAGCTCCACTTGCGATCTTAATTTGCTCAGCTATTAAGTCTACCCCTGTAACCATTTCAGTAACAGGATGTTCAACTTGAATCCTAGTGTTCATTTCCATGAAATAAAAATTATCATCATCATCGACTAAAAATTCAACTGTACCAGCTCCTTCGTAACCGATACTTTTTGCAGCAGCAATCGCTGCATTTCCCATTTTTTTTCTTAGTTCAGTGTTAATTGCAGGGCTAGGAGACTCTTCCAATAATTTCTGATGTCTTCTTTGAACTGAACAATCTCGCTCTCCTAAATGAACAACGTTACCCGACCTATCTGCCAAAATTTGAATTTCTACATGTCTTGGCTTCTTTATAAATTTTTCCATATATAGACCATCATTACCAAAAGCTGCTTCTGCCTCACCTTGAGCTGCTTTAAACATTTTTTCAAGATTATCTGCGTTTTCAACTAACCTCATGCCTCTTCCACCTCCTCCAGCAGTTGCTTTGATAATTACTGGATAGCCAATATCTTCTGCCAATTTATAAGCCTCATCAACATTTGATAACAAGCCTTTACTTCCAGGTACTGTTGGAACTCCTACTTCGTCCATAGTTTCTTTAGCTGTAGATTTATCGCCCATAGATCTAATCGCTTTAGGAGATGGACCAATAAAAACTATGCCATGATCGTTACACATCTCAGCAAATTTATCATTTTCAGCAAGAAATCCATAACCAGGATGAATAGCATCAACTCCTCTAGATGTAGCAGCAGCAAGTATATTTGGAATATTTAAATAACTCTTATTACTTAGCGAGTCTCCAACACAAACGGCTTCATCAGCAAGCTGAACATGCAATGCTTTTTTATCTATAGTGCTAAAAACTGCCACTGTTGAAATACCTAGTTCTCTACAACTTCTGACAATTCGTAAAGCTATTTCTCCACGATTAGCAATTAAAACTTTTTCAACCATTATGAAAATTAAATTGAAGAAATGAAAATGACGTAAAATAAAAAATTATTTGCCAAAGTATTTAACAAAATTTTTTTTGTGATCTTAGGACATTTTTTTACAATACAACCTCAAACGTTAAATGCGTAAAAATATTTGTTTTATGCAATAGAAAAACAATTCACAATATTCAAAAATTCCCTATGAGAACTACATCCTGATTTCAGTCATAATGTATGATATTTTTAAGGTTAAGGCACCTACCTGTGCTTGAAATCCCTTTGCGGACGTGGCGGAATTGGTAGACGCGCACGTCTAAGGAGCGTGTGGCCTAGGCCTTGCGAGTTCAAGTCTCGCCGTCCGCATTTTATGTATTCTGGTTTAACTGCAATGAACAAAAAATCACTTGCAGTAGTTATAGTATCTAATGGCCCTGGTGAATTAGCTACATGGGTCAGGCCTGTAGTAGAAGAGCTTAACAAAAGAAATGGATCTCTATGTGATAAAGAGAAACTGGATTTCATTCTTAGGTTGGTTCTGGTTCCTTGTCCAAATGCCACTGGTAAAGAATTTACAGTCGCACACTCATGGAATAAATTCGAATTAATTACAAAATCAAAGTGTTTTTGGAAATTATTAATAAACCCACATTCTTTTGCTAATTGGCCAAAAAAAGGAATAGTTATTTTCCTTGGTGGGGATCAATTCTGGAGCATTTTACTAGCTAAAAGATTAGGTTATATGAATATCACATATGCTGAATGGATTGCACGATGGCCTCAATGGACAAACGAAATTGCAGCTATGAATGGAAAAGTAAAAGAGCTCATCCCTAAAAGATATAAAAATAAGTGTCAAATAATAGGCGATTTGATGGCAGATATAAAACTAAATAGTGAAATATCATTAAAAGATAAAGAAAAAAACTATATTGCATTGTTACCTGGTTCTAAAAAAGCCAAACTCTCTATTGGAATTCCTTTCTTCTTAGAAATAGCAGATCACATAGCAAAAAATAATCAAAATATAAAGTTTATAATCCCCATTGCCCCAACCACCAATAAAAGTGAATATTTATTCTTTCAAAGCCAGAAAAATCCTATTACACAATATTACTCATCAAAAATCAAAACTATTCAAAACATTAAAGGCTCCTGTTTTGATTATGTAATTGAAACATCAAAAAATACAAAAATTTATCTAATAAAGAAACATCCTTGCTATGAAATATTAAAAGAATGTGATCTAGCGATTACAACTGTGGGTGCAAATACTGCAGAATTAGCAGCAATAGCTCTTCCCATGTTAGTAGTTCTACCGACTCAACATTTAAATATGATGAATGCCTGGGATGGTATTTTTGGAGTAATTGGAAAATTTTCATTCATTAATAGATTACTAACATTTATAGTTAAATATTTCTATTTTAAAAAAAAGAAGTTTTTTGCATGGCCAAATATTAAAGCAAAAAAAATGATTGTTCCAGAAAGGATAGGCAATATTTTGCCTGAAGAAATTGCAAGGGAAGTATTATTTCTAATTCAAAATAGGGATCAATTAAAAAATATTAGTGATAATTTAGTCAAAGAAAGAGGGGGGAAAGGGGCTGCAGAAAAACTTGCTTATATAATTTTTAATTCAATAAAAAAACTTTGTTAATTACCAGGGATCATCAATTTCAAAAGTTTCTGATTTTTGATTATCCTTAACTAATTTTTGTTCATCTAATGGTTCAATATCTAAAGTTTCTATTGCATTTTGAATTGGTCTTTTCGATGCCAAATTAGTATTTGAGTTTTTCTTTTGTTTAAGATCGATATCTTTTTGTTCATCTATTTGATTAAAAGTATTTTGATTCTCGATCTGATTAGAATAATCATTTTCCATATATAGCTTTTTACTATTATTACTTACTTCTGAAGAACTCTTTATTTCAACGTATTCCAGTTCATCTTCATAATCATCTTCATAATCATCTTGTTCAAGAACTTCTTCTTCATATTCTTCAACCAAATTATTTGTTTGTTCTGATTCCGATCCAGACAGTAACTGATTCTCAACGGGTACAAGATTTGCTGAGTACCCATTTGCTTCCCTTTCATCCCATGAAGAGCCTCCTACTCCAAGTTTCTCAAGTAGTCCACTACTTAATTGGTTCAATTTTTCTTCAGCACCTTCATATACAATAATCCTATCCGTACCACTACTTACTATTTCCTCGGCAGGAATTTCCCAAGTACTTAAAACACCCTCCCCCAAAAGAGGAACGCCAACTGCACCCATTACAAGAGAAATTAAATCTCCAGTCTCGATATCAAAAGAAAAGCCAAGAACTCTCCCTAAAAGTTGTCCAGATTCTGTAATCACCTGACAATTAATTACCTTTCCATATCTTTCTGGCGAAAAACCTTCACTCAATGAATCTAGGGAGTCGACTAATATTACATCTCCAACTTGCTTTATACTTTCTAAGGGCATCCATTTTGGTAAGCCTGGCAAAAATCTTGTCAGTGGATTATCTCTAAGTCCTAGAGCTACTACCTCTCTTCTGTCAATATCAACAACAACTTCTCCAACAACACCTAAACGCCTCCCAGTATCAGTAGTAATAACTTGTGTTCCCATCAATTCTGACCTCAACCATAATCGTTCGCTAGGAACAGAATTAGGACGATTCTTATTTGCAGATGTGTTAGACAAACTCATAAATCCCTTTTTATCATTCTGACGTATAAATTTAAAAAAGTGTGTTTATGCAGCATTTGGTAACCCAACAACTTGAGTATTAGCACCTCTTGCTTGCGCAACACCAATTGTTCTTTCAGACGCACTTATCATAGGTCTTCTATGACTTACGACTATAAATTGAGCATTTGATGACTGATTAGATATTAATTTCGACAACCTTTCAACATTTATACCATCTAAAAAACTATCAACCTCATCTAATGCATAAAAAGGAGAAGGTTTATACTTTTGCAAAGCAAATAAAAAACTCAAAGCAGTTAATGATTTCTCGCCACCTGACATAGAGGCTAATCTTCTGACATTTTTGCCCTTAGGATGCGCCACTAAAGTTAAGCCTCCTTCTAAAGGCGAATTAGGATTTTCAAGCTGAAGAAAACCATCTCCATCGGATAAATTCGCAAAAATTTCTCTAAAGTGTTTATCAACCTCTACAAATGCTTGCATAAAAGCCTCTTGTCGCATAGTCGATACAGTTTCTATTCGCAGCAATAATTCAGATCTTTCATTAGAAAGAATTTCTAATTTTTCTCGTAAACCATTCAATCTCTCGCTTAATTCTTCTAATTCATCAAGAGCCAACATATTTACAGGTTCTAAGCTTTGTAGTTTTGCATTTATGATCGAGATTTCTGATTGCAAAGATTCAAGACTCTTCCCTTCATATTCTCCAAAGTTCGGATAAGGATTAGGTAGATCTTTTTTATAATTTTCTAATTTTATTTTCTCGCTCCTCATCTCTTCTTTAAGAGAATGAAAATCTCTTTCAAGGTATTCTAGCTTCAATAAATAGTTATTATATTCTTGTCTTTTATTGGAAATTGAAGAGTTTAATTCATCTCTTTTCCTTCTCAACAACCCTAAATCCTTCTCAAGAGAGTTTTTTTGATTATCGAGCACTAAAAGCTCTTTTCTAAATTTATCTCTTTTCTCTATCCATTCACTATGAGCAATTGAAAGTTCTTTGATAGATTCCTGCAAGTTTTTTTCTTGTAATAATGTAATTTGTAATGAATTATTGATACGTTCTTTATTTAAAGCAGATTGATTCTTCTTATCTAATAATGTATCTCTCTCCTTAATAAGTAGTTCAAGTTTTTTATCAAGATTATTAAAATCATTATTAAACGCTATTAGTGATGATTTTTGATTTTTTTCATAATTGGCCTTAAGAATGCTTTGCAATTGATCACATTTAGTTTGATAAGGCTTCAATTCATTTGTTAAACAATCTAACTGCCCAACTAATAAATTATTAGCATTATCAAGTTTATTTAATCTCGATTGACAATCCTCAATTCTTTGAATGACAACCTCAAGAGAATTTTTATTTACTTCAATTTCTTTATTAAATGAAGCACAATCCTCAATTATTTGACTGCGGTTAGAATTTAATTTACTGAGTCTATTATTTTTTATGATCAAATCATTATTTGACTCTTTTAAAGCTTCTTCAATCACTAATAATCTTTCTTTTATAGGGATCGAATCATCAAGATCATTATTAATTCCAAATCTATACGCTAAATCTTTATTTAACTTGCTGCCGCCAGTAATAGCACCACTTGCTTCTAATAATTCACCACCTAAAGTAACCAACCTAATTTTTTGTGTAGATGACCTAGCGGAGGCTAAGTCGGAGAAAACCAACGTCTCCCCAAAAACATATCTAAAAACATCTGAATAAACTTCATCAAAAGTAATTAAATTAATAGCTTTATCAATAAATCCAGGCTCTCTAAAATTTTGAAATCTTGAAATTGCATAATTCTTCTTTTGACTTTTAATTCTATTTAAAGGTAAAAAAGTTAATCTTCCCGCCTTCTTCTTTTTAAGAATTTCGATTGCTTTAGCGGCAATATGGTCATTGTCAACAACAATTTGACCGAGTCTATTTCCTGCCGCAATTTCTAATGCATATCTATTTTTCTCACTTACCTCCCCAAGTTGAGCTACATAGCCATGAATCCCCTCTAAACCTGCTTCTAAAAGTATTCTTAGAGCATATGAACCTCTGGATTCATTTAAAGCTTCTTTTCTACTTTCAAATCTAGATAAATCCTTTTCAAGCTTTAATTGCTCGTTGTTAAGCCTTAATTTAGTTTTATTTAATAAATCAATTTCATTTTTTAAAGAATTAATTTCCGAGCTATTACTTACCAAGTTATTATTTTTCATTTCGGATGTCTCTTGCTTGCTTTGATTTCTCTCTAAAAGTTTTTGCTTTTCTAAAGCTAAGGTATCTATCTGAGAAGATATTTCATCTTTTTGAATATTATTTTGAATAGTTTCTTCTTCAACTTTCCTTTTTTTTACTTCCAAGGGATTAATTATATTTTGTATACTTTCAAGCTCAGCATTTAATTTGATACTTTGTTTTGAGAATTCTCCAGATTCTCCCGCTGCATCAGAAAGTTTTTTTCTGGATAATTTATGCTTTGAGGTTAGATGATCAATTTGCAAGTTCAATTTATTTAGAAAATTATCATCAAAATTTTCTTGTCTCATCTTTTCTGACTCGATATTCCTCTTTGATATTGCAATTTCATCTCTCTGTTGTTGTAATTTAATGCCCTCTTCTTTATTCAAACTTGATATCCTATCAAGTTCTCGCAAGCTAGAATTAATACTTCCAATATCAGAATTGACTTTTATCAACGTATCCTCCCCTTTCTCCTGAAGCTCAGCAACTAGTATTTTCAAAGCGCCTTCTAAGACTGATATTTCTTTATTAATAGATTCTTTTTGTTCATTAAATAATATTTTATTTTTTTCAATATCAGTTTCTTTTTTCTGGATAGATTCAACATGCTGAACTTGTTTTTCAAAAATAAGAACTTTCTCTAATTCCTTTATTTGGAGCATTTTTGCCTTTAACTCTTTATATCGCTTAGCTTTTTCACATTCTTTTTCAAGCTTATTTTTACTAGATTCCAATTCATTTTCTAAAATTTCACACCTTTCTTGTCTTTCAAAAACGTCATTTAATTTTGCATTAGTTTGTTCTATTCTTGTATCAAAAAGTGCGACTCCTGCTAATTCATCAATCAGATTTCTTCTCTCCTTATTATTCATTGATACTATTCTTGTTACATCACCCTGCATAACAACATTACTACCCTCAGGATCAACACTAATATCCCTTAATATTCTCTGTACTTGTTGCAAGGTACATTGTTTTCCATCAGAGGTGTAAGTCGAAGCATAGGAACCACCTGGCATAAGCCTTAATTTTCTAGAAACTACCCATTCTTTCTGACCCTTCTCAAGAGAAATGTCGTCCTCCGCTAATTCCAAGGGCGGAAGGTCCTCTCTGGGAGACCAATCTTGAATATTAAATTTTACCGATACAAAAGTTTCTGATGCTTTACCCTCTTTAACTTTGGAGTTATTAATTAGATCTGGTAATCTTTCTGCCCTCATCCCTCTACTATTAGCTAAGCCCAAACAAAATAAAATTCCATCTAAAATATTACTTTTCCCAGAACCGTTAGGCCCAGTAACCACTGTAAAACCTTCTTCAAGAGGAATTTTTACACTTCCCCCAAAAGATTTAAAATTTTCAAACTCGACCTGATTGATATGTACCAATCTCAAGTCTCAATAGCTAAATAAGAATAACTAATTTGCAAAAATTCTCAAGAGAAATATTACGATTATTTATAAATAGATATTAATTATTTTTACTTAATCTACAAGAATTGCCCGAAATTTCAAACAAACCATACATAAGTTGGCCGTCCAAAATAAATCGAAAACAATCAGAGTCTAATTTATCAGTAACGTTTTTAAATATGCCATGATCGATTCTTTTTACGTAACCTCTATTTCCAGAAAGTTCATGTTCTAACCTTGATAGCCATACCAGTCTATGATTTTTCTGTTTAATAATTTCTACAGAAGCTTGATTGCATAAAGGTAGTTTTAAAAATTTCCAAGTTAAACAATCTATTTGATTCTCAACAAGAAAATCGTAATGAACATCTACAGAATTACAAGAAGAAACTTTATGTTCAAGCAAAACCCATTTATTCATTATCTAATTGATAAATAAATCAAATATAATTTATTTAAGTTGGTTACTTTTTTTAGTTACTTGCATCAGGGACAAATCTTAAAGCAATGAATAGCAAACTTCCAGCTCCAGCGATAGCTGCTGCTACTAATCCAAAATCTGTAGGGATTGTGCGAGATGCAAAAATTAATGATGCAAAAGTAATATCCATGATGAAATTTAAACTCATTTAATAAATTCAGTAATAGCTTAACAAAACCTTCTTACAGAACTGAGTAGGTAAATAAAATGTAAATAAAATTTTATATGTTTTTATTCTATATAAATTGCATAAATCTTTAGCTAAGGGTTCCAAATTCAGAAAATAGGGTCTAATCTTAAAATAATTAAGTTTAAATAATGGAGACCTACGATCCTCCCAAAGAAGCAGAAGACAAAATAGATAACTCTGAAGTTCGTGCAAAAGAGGTTATCTCAGAGAAGTGGTTACTTGAAAAAATTGACAGTTTATTACCTTTAATAAAAGAAAAATGGCCTACCATTGCTCAGCAAACCCTTGAAGCCACAAAAGGGAGTATTGATGATTTAGTTGAAGTAATCGCTAGCCATACTGGAACCTCTGCAATTGGAATAAAGCGCCAACTAATTGAAATCATCGATTCAATCCGAGAAAACAATTGGGAAATCTCAGAAAAAATTGAACCTATCGAAAGTCAATTAGAAGAGTTATTAGATGAACTTAACAATATACTGAGACCAAAAATAGAAAGTCCAATCAGAAACAAACCAATTTTATCTGTTGCTATTGCCGCTGGTATTGGGTTAGTAATAGGAACTCTTCTAAACAGTGGTAGGAAATAATATGGAAAAATCAAAAAATAAAAACTTTGCAAATACCGCTTCAAGAATTTCAGCCATAGCAAGTTCAGTGATGGATTTGCATGTAAGAATAGCCCTTCAAGAAGTAGATAGAGAAAAAAGAAGATTAATTAGTGGTGGAATATTTTTGGCAATTGGAAGCACATTATTATTAGGAGTTCTAATTTGCATCCATATTATTTTTTATCTTTCTCTAGAAAACTATAATAACTGGAATGCTGAATATAATTTATTACTCATAATATTTATCGATTTATTCTTTGCAGGTTTAAGTTTGAAACTTGGAGGAAAATTAGCCAAAGGACCCTATCTTCCTCAAACTTTGGAGGGTTTAGGCAAGACTACAAAAGCCGTTTTAGGAAAAAAATAAATTACCTGATTAAATACTTTATCCATCTGCATTCAATTCCCCCATTACTAACAGGTATTTTCAATGAGGATTTCATTTTTAAATATTTTGTTAATTTTGGATTTCCACTAAGTAGCCAAAATTCCCAACCTGAAAAGTTATTCTTTAGGAAGATTCCAATTTGTTCATATAAATAAATTAATTCATTTTCATTGCCCAATTTTTTGCCATATGGAGGATTACATATAATTATCCCAGGGGTATATTTTAATTGGAGTTCTAAAAAATTATTATTTATAAGTTGAATATAATTTTCGAGGCCTGCCAATGATGTGTTAACTTCAGCCTGCTCAAAAACCTTTGTATTAATTTCGCAGCCTATAATTGTTGGTAATTTTTCATAATTTATAATTTTATTTTTTGCTTTATTTTTTTCACTAAGATAAATATCTTTCCTGAAGTCCAACCAATTCTCAAAAAGATAAACTTTATCAATATTTATAGGGACTTCAAGAAATTGGTTAACAGCCTCAATTAAAAAAGTTCCTGAACCGCACATGATATCAATTAAAGGGACTTTGCCATTCCATTGAGTCATTTTTATCAATCCAGAAGCTAAATTTTCTTTTAATGGAGCATTTCCAACTGCAGGTCTATAGCCTCGTTTGTGTAAGCTTTCTACACTACTTTGAAGACTAATAATCGCTTTATTATTATTTAAATGAAGATGAATTATAAAATCAGGATGATTTAAGGAAATATTTGATCTTTGTTCCCAAACTGCCTGTTGCAAATCCGTTATGGAATTTTTCACTTCAAGAGCAGTAAAATGTGTATGACTTAAAGAAGATGTGCGCCCAGTCACTTGAACATTAAACGTTTTTTCATAGTGCAACCAATCCAACCAATTAAATGAATCTCTAACCCCCTCATATAAAGATTGCTTGTCATAGCAAGTAAAACTTGCAATTGTTCTATAGAAACGAAAAGCTAACCTAGAATAGAAATGAACTCTGTAAAAAGTGGCATAATCACATTCAAAATTAATAAATCTTTTATAGGTATTAATATTAAAACCACCTAAATTTGCAATTTCTTCAGCCAAATATTTCTCTAGTCCCTCTGGAGCGGATGCAACGACATTCATATACGATAAAACTTAATAAAAAAACTATTCAATACTCATTTTGCCTGTCAGAATATAAATGTCCACTTGGACTAGGTTATCTCAACCGATGTTTCGGACAGCGGTTCGATTCCGCTCAACTCCACTTTTTGGGGTTGTAATGGTTTCGACGGGGCATAAGGAAGGTGACTGAAGCCGGCTCGGTTAGAGCAAAAACACAAACGCTAACAAAATCGTTAGTTTCTCCCGTCAAACAGCACCAGTTGCTGCTTGATCCTTAAGGAGATGGGGTCATATCAGCCTTATCAACCAAATGATACGAGGAGTCTGGAAGGACTCCACTTTCTTAAATAACTAAGAAGTTGTAATTGATAATTGATTTGTTTGTAAATATTGCTGCAAGTGCTGGTATTAAAATATTTTTTCTAATTTTATAAGTTTAAATACTTAGAAAATTAGCTATAAATTGCTTTATCTTATTAAAAACTCCAATTCTTGAAAATGGTCCCTAATAAAAACTTAAATGACTTGTTAATAAATCTCAAACCTAAAGTTATCAGATTCACTGGTGAAAAATTTCCGACTGAACTATGGAATAGTAGTTGGCAAATTAAAAAAAATAAGAATATATCTACCTAAACAATTTCCTCAAACACTTGAAAAAGGATTTTTAGGCATTTTTCTTAAACAATTTTTTGAAGCCTCCTGAAGTGAATTAAATTCAACTTTATTTAAATTCCACTTAAATACATTAGATACATCTAGAACTTGAGATTTTTTTCGCATTCCAACAAGTGGAATAGTTCCTTGGTAACAACACCAATTAATTGCTACTTGAGCTTGAGAAACTGATCTTTGTTTAGCAATCCTTTTAAGACATCTCCGGAGTTCATATGTAGGTTTTTTATATCTTTTAAATAAAACATTTCGAATAAAACTTCTTTCTCTATTTTCGTCTTTATCTGGATCAATACAAAGAATTCCAAAAGATAAAGGACTATAAGCAAAGAAATCAATATTATTTTCTTCGCAAATTTTTTTTACTTGATATTGTTTTTGTAAATCTGGAGCAAGTAAGGAAAACTGAATCTGAACACTTTTTAGCCTCTGATCTCGCATTGACAAGTAAGTAAGTAATTTCTGTAACCTTTTAGGACCTATATTTGATAAGCCGATTTGAAAATCAAACCCTTGATCTTTTAAATCGCAAAGATTATTCAAAAGTCCTAATTCCTGCATAGGATTGTATGTTGCAGTTGACCAATGCAATTGCACTATGTCTAATTTATTATTAAGCCTTTCTAAACTTTTTAAAAATGGTTTATTAAAACCTTTATCACCAATTCTCCAGGGATAAGGTGCGAGTTTGGTAGCTATTTGAATTCTTTTTTTTTGTGCAAAAGGAGTATCTAATAAAAATTTGCCTATCAATGATTCACTTCTACCCTGAAGATTACCAGTACCGTATGAATCCGCAGTATCAATTAAATCAAACCCTCTTTTCAAAGCTTCATTATATGTCTCACGTAAATCATCGTCATTTGCAGATTTGTAATTCCAAAAAAACTTATTCCCCCAAGACCAAGTACCTAGTCCAATTTTTTTCTTCACTAGCCTATTACAATTAAAGGACTTTATAAGATTATCTAAAAATATTGAACTAATTAAAATATTTCAAAAAAAATAAGTTTTAAGGTATTAAAATCAATTTCTCTTGACATTAAGAAATTATTCTCCAAAGTAAAAGAAATAAAAATAAAAAATTGTTTATTACTGTTTGCGGACAAAAAGGGGGTGTGGCTAAAACCTGCACAAGTATTCACCTTGCTAGTGTTTGGCATTCGGAAGGTAAAAAGGTTTGCATAGTCGATGCTGACAAGAATAGATCAGCATTAGCATACTCATCAAGAGGTAATCTTCCATTTCCAGTTTTCCCAGTCAGTTCAGCTGCTAAAGCATCAAGATCATCAGAAATAGTAGTCACTGATGGGCAAGCTAGCAGTGATCAAGAAGAACTTAAACACTTAGCGTATGGTTCAGATTTAGTTATCTTACCTACCACTGCAAAAGCAAGATCCGTAGAATTAACTGTTGAACTAGCGAATTTATTAAGCGACTTAAAAGTTAACCATGCAGTAGTGATAGTAAAAGTTGATTTTAGACAGCAAAAAGCAGCACAACAAGCTAAAGCAGCTCTAGAGAATTTTGGTTTATATGTTTTTGATAAATTTATACCCTTGCTTTCAGCGTTCGACAAAGCAGAAGCCTCGGGGAATGCTGTATATGAAGCTGTAGACGATTTAGGTAGATCAGATCCTCGTCGAATGACGGGCTGGTCTGCTTATTGTTCAATTGCCTCACAAATTCCATGCCTGATTTCGAAGCCCTCATCCGAAACCAACAACAACCAACAACCAATCAGCGCTTAAAAGTAGTAGATGCGCCTGATTTTGAGAAAGAAAAAAACAAAGAGTCAATAATTACACAATCTGGATTATTCGTTAATTTCTTTGGAGGTTTTATAGGTTCTGTAATTGGAACTTTATCAGTATTGTTCCTGTATATTAATGAATATCTACCAATAGATTTACTAAAACTCAAGTAGTATACTATTAATTGCTATGTAAAGATATTAACTATAATTGCCTGCAATAACTTACTTTTGATAACTAAATACTACTGTAAGCAAACTGTAAGCAACTTATCTATAGCCTGCACTTTAACTACTATAACTACAGTTACAGGCTAGGTTGTATATTCGCTATTTATTTATACATATGCATTTGTGAATACACACGTATTTACTAGTCGTAGTTATTGCAATGGATTAAAGAGATTATAAAAAAGTAAAATAAATCACACATAAATCACATTCATCACAAACAAATCACACTTGCACGTTGTATATATTCACTATTAATTTCGATATACCATTTAAACGCCTTAAATAGTTTGCATCCACGTATCTATCAAAAAATAATTTAGTGAGAAAAAGTTACTTAAATTTTTCATGAAGACAAATCAAATGCAATATCCTCGTTCACGATAATCAAAGTGCAACTGCATATTCCAAACAGGTTGAGAGATAAATACCAGAGAAAATTTCCCTTCTTTATTTTTTAAATCTTCTAAGATCATAATAAAGTCATTACAATCCATCAAAATTCCTTTTTGATCTTCAGAGGAAATTTTTTGAGATAATTTTTTTTTCGAGTTATTATCGTAATTATCTAAGAAATTTTTGATTTCAAGAAAAGTATTTATTCCTTGATCAGGGTAATTAAAATTTTTTTTATCATTATTTAAAAAGCATGACAATCTTTTAATACCCTTCTTAAGAGGTATTTTTTCTAAAAAATCAATGTATTCAAGAATGAAATATCCAGCACCAAAATTAGTTTTTACCTCAATTTTTGGTTGCCAATTATCCTTTCCATAACCATCCCAATAATTAGATGAAATAATATTAATATCTGTTTGAATGACTAATCTTTCATATCGTCCACTTATGCCTTCAGTAAGGTTCCTTACAAACCAGTAAAGTACTAACAAAGCAATTGGCAAACCAATAAAGTAGTGCCAAAAAGGAGTTGGCGGTGAAAAAATACTGATAAGTGAAAATATTGCTAAAACATTCAAAATTAAAGCAAGAGGATCAAACAAATATGCAAGCAATCTATTTCGTTGCCTTCGATTTCTATTTAAAAAGCGAACATTCATTTTAAATTTATTTATCCAATATTCTTTCTGATGTGAATACGAAATGAGCATTTAGATGCTAAACGTTTACAAAGGTAAACATCAATTGTCTATTTCATAATTTAGTATATTCTCCAATAAGTCACACATAAATCACATTAAAGAAAGGTGGATATACTAATTAATTTAAACTCCTACTAATCAATTGGTATCATTACGTTTTAAAGATTCTCAACAAATCACACTTTCACGTTGTATATTCACTATTTATTTCAACATACTTTTTAGAAAGATCGCATCCCCAAGCTGTTCCTTTGGATTCGCCAGAATTCAGGTTAATCATAATTTGTACAATATCATCTACTAAATATCTACCTTTCATTTTTAACCTGATGTAGTCTGTGACTTTTTGCGAATCATATTTATTTAATTTACCCTTTTCCAAAATCTGATGGTTTCCTATATGTAAGTCAACGTCATTTAGATTAAATTTAACGCCAGAATTACCTGCGGCAGAAATAATTCTTCCCCAATTCGGATCACAACCATGTATCGCAGTTTTTACCAAGGCAGAATTACAAATAGATTTCGCGAGCTTAATTGCATCATCTGTATTTTTTGCTCCTTGAACCAAAACTTCTAATAAACAATTTGCTCCCTCTCCATCCCTTGCAATATTTTTTGCCAAATTCTGACATACAATATCAATCCCTTGTTGGATAATTGGAAAAAACCTTTTTTCAATTTTCTCTCCTGCATTTATTCCAACAAAAGAATCATTTGTGCTTGTCTCTCCATCAACTGATATTGCATTAAAAGATTTTTTAACCGCAATAGAAATCATTTTGTCCCATTCTTCTTTTTTAATACCCGCATCACAGGTTAGAAAAGCAAGCATTGTAGCCATGTTGGGGTAAATCATGCCTGAACCTTTTGCAAATCCTGCTATTTTTATTTTTCTACCTTGAATAATCGTCTCTATTGACACTTTTTTCAAAGTCAAATCAGTAGTTAAAATTGCTTCTGCTGCATTTTGAAAAGTATTCCTCTTTAAATCACTAACTAAATTCGGTAAATTTTTTACTAAATCATTTATTTGTATTGGAACACCAATTACACCAGTCGAGCACATTAAAACTTCTTCTTCTTTTATTCCTAAAAGTTCCGCAATCTTTCCTGTAGCAATTTGAAAATGTTGAATGCCAAGATTTCCTGTACATGCATTTGCTTGACCAGAATTAATTAGTATTGCTCTTACAAAACCTGAAGTTGTTTTAATCCTTTCCTCACAAATATCCACACAAGAGGCGCGAACTATTGATTGGGTAAACATCCCACTAAAAATACTTCCTTCTGGAGCGAGTATTAGTGCTAAATCTTTTTTATTAGAAGCTTTTAAACCAGCAGATATCCCAGCAAAAAGAAACCCCTTAGGTGTTACCTTACTGTCATCAACAAACGACCAATTGGAATCTAACTGGCTCAAACTTTTTGGTATTTTAATTCATACTAACTACTCTTTAATACTAAAGAAACTAAGTAATTAGATTATTATTAATTATATGGATATTCTTCAAAAATTAAAAAACAACCAAAGAAGGATTGGTTTAACAGGAGGTATTGCAAGTGGGAAGACAACCATAACTAATTACATTAGAAAACATAAAAACATACCAATATTAGATGCAGATGATTTTTCAAGAGAATTAATCAAACCAAATACATATGGATATAAGAAAATTTTAGATTATTTTGGAAATAAAATTATTAATAATAAGCAGAATTCAGAGAAAGCAATAAACAGAAAACTTTTAAGAAACATAATTTTTAAACATTCAGAAAGTAAAGAATGGATTGAAAAACTACTTCATCCCTTAATTAAAGAAAAAATATTTCTCCGAAAAAATTAGTTGAAGAAAAAGGGTTGGCAATGATATCTGATTCTTCAAGTATTTTACCAATAATTGATGAACTGATAAATGAACATCCAAATGAAGTTCAAGCATTTAAAAATGGCAAAACTAAGTTACTTGGTTTTTTTTGTTGGTCAACTTATGAAAAGAACAAAAGGTAAAGCTGACCCG
>QCPG01000018.1 GCA_003212615.1 Prochlorococcus sp. AG-436-E22 | reverse complement strand
AAAATCTACCCCCTCCAATATTAGGGTCGTGTATCCAGTGATCATTTTCTATAAATCCTGCATTGCAAGTATATAAAAAAGATTTTGGATTATTTAAATTATCTAAATTACTTTTTAATTGCTTTACTAAAGGAGAAAATCTTCTATTAAAGCCAACCATAAGAATGGGCTTCATTTCCTTAGCTGAGTAAATCTCCTTGTACTTATTTTTTATACAATCTAATTCTTTTCTTGTAAGGCATAAAGGTTTTTCAACAAATACATTTTTACCTGAATCCAATGCTCTTAAAATAAGATTAGCGTGACTATCGTGCCTTGTAGCTATTACAACTGTATTGCAATTTATGTCATTGAAAATGATATCTACATCTGTACCTAGAATTGGAAATGCATATTTTCTTCCTACATATATTGAGTCTGATCCATTTGGAGAAACCAGAGAATGAAAATAACCACTAGATTTTGAAAATGAAGGAATTAAAGTTCTTTTTGCGTAATTACCTGACCCAATAAAGCCAATAAAAGGCTTTTTCGTTTTTAAAGTTTGCCCTTTATTTTTTTCATAGATTTCTTTGAATAAAACTTTTTCAGACAGTTTTATTTCTTCGTTAGGATAATTTATGATAATACCTAGACTTTTTTCTTTACTTAAAAGGACTTCATAAGCCTTGTTAATTTCATCAAATTTGAATGTATGAGATACCAATTTATCAGTATTTAAATTATTCTTTGAGAAAGAATGAATAATAGACTCGAAATTTCTTTTTTCAGTCCACCGAACATAACCTATAGGGTAATCATTGCCTTCCTCTTCATAAAATTTGTCATATCTACCTGGTCCATATGAGCAACTAACTTTAAAAATTAGTTCTTTTTCATAGAACAAGTTTCTCCTTAAATTTATTGGAGTCGCTCCAACAAGAATTATCCTTCCTTTTTTTCTACATGCTTTAGCTGCAAGATTAATTGGTTCACTAGAGTTAGCAGCAGCAGTAACTATTGCTCCATCAATACCAACATTATTTGTATTTTGGAGACACCATAACACCTGATCTGTATTTTTTGAAATATTTAAAGTTTTTATACCAAATGAATTAGCTATTGAACATCGCTCTTCATCAGGATCAATACCAAGAACTTGGCAACCTTGAGCGGAAAGAATTTGTGAAGTAAGTAAACCTATTAAACCTAAACCGCTCACAAGAAAGATTTCGCCAAAGCTAGGCTTGGCAAGCCTAATACCATTTAATCCAATAGAAGCAATTACCGTAAAAACAGCTTTCTCATTAGATACATTATCAGGAATCAAGGCGCACAAATTCTGATTTACAGCAAATACTTCAGCATGAGGTCCATTAGAGGCAACCCTATCTCCGACCTTAAAACCTTTTACGTTCTTTCCCACAGAAATAACCTTTCCTACATTCGAATATCCAAGAGGTATAGGTTGTTCAATCTTATTTTTAACAGCATCGTAAGTTTCTAAAAATCCATCAGACGAAACCTTATCAATAACAGCTTTTACTTTTTCAGGTTGTTGCTTAGCTTTATCAAAAATATTTGACCTTCCAAATAAGGCCAACATTCCCTCTGTACCTGGAGATATTAAGCTACAAATAGATTTAACAAGTATTTGATTTTGCCTTAATGAAGGGATTGGCACTTCTTCAATAATCTGATCTCCATCTTTAAGGTTTTGAAAAACTTGTTTCATATCAATAACATTCATTAAAAGTCTAGATTCAATTTTACAATAATTTAATAATTCATAGTTAATAAAAAAATAATTAAAAAAATTATTTTTTTTGTGAGTTTAATCTTTTATATTTTGACAATGATAAAGCTATAACTATTAACATAAAACCAGAGATTGTATTAAGTGGTTGAGTAATGGAATCGTTTACAAAATTACCAATAATTATGGCAATCAGAAAAAGATAAAAAGAATAAGATTCTATTTCTGAAAACTCTCTTAAATTAAAATTACAATATTTTTTAACAACTGAAAATCCAATTAAATAGCTAGCTGTTAAAAAGAACAAACCTAAAATTCCAAACATAGTTATAACACTCAATACTGAATTGTGGCCAAGAATTGATTTGCTCACTCCGCCAAAAATTAAAGATATAGGATCATTAACCAATTCTTTTAAAAAAAAAGTCCAAGTATCTAATCTTGAAGAGTTAGAAAATTTAGAATATAAGGTACTCACTAAATCAACAATTTTTTGATTGAAAAAAATTATAATCGATATTAAAAAAATAATAATTACATTTACCTTGGCTTTAAGAATTAATTTTATTATTGATTTGTATAAAAACAAAATTGTGGCAGTTGATAGGATCAAAATACTTGCTCCACGAGCAATAAAAACAGAATAAAATAAGAGCAATATAGATAAAAATATAAATATGATTTTTGATCTTGAGTTATTTTTAAATTGGCTTAAAAATAAACAGCAACATAATCCAAACATTACTACTTCTGGGAATCCGACATCTGCATGATATATTTCATAACCCCATAAAATATATTTACAATTATATATACAAGAGACATTATCTATACTTGTAAAGTAATAAGTAAGATGTAATAAACTGAATATAGATAAACTTATTGGATATGAATAAATTACATATTTATTTGCATAATCTACAAGCAATGGTAATGATAAAATAAGTATTAATGGTAAATATAATTGTATTAATTTTAAAATCGAAATATCATTAATTATTGCTAATAGAAGCATTATCAAAAAAAATAAAAATAGCGTATTAAATTTTTTATAACTTAGTTTTTTGATAATTAATGGTAAATTAATTATCAAAACTGCTCCCAAGAAAAAAATTGAAAGAGGTAATGGTATTTGTGGTTTATTTTCCATAAGGTAAACATTTTCAGTAAAAATTATTGATAAATTAGATAGATCTAAAAATATAGGTAAAGGAGCTAATCCAGATGAAATTAAAAGTAATAATGGTGAGATATTGAGTTTCATTTAATACTTATCAATCAAAACATTTTATTAATATTAATTATTTAAGATTTCCATCTTTTGCAAATGGTCAGGATAATTTATCAAAACTGCTTTATACTTTCCTTTAAATATAAAAATGCTTCCTGCAGCAATTCCTATTATCTTAAATTGATTGACAAGGCTTTTTATATCTTCAAGAGAAGATGCTCCTCCAAGCACAGTTAATGGTATATCTATATTCTCATAAATATCCTCAATTAATTTTTTGTCAAAACCTTTCATAGTCCCATCAAGATCTATATTTTGTAAGAGTATTTCTCCGACACCTAAATTTATTAAATAATTCGAATATTCAATATGGTTCATATTAGTTTTTTTATTACCTCTAAAAACAAAAGCCTCGTAATTCCTTTTGAATCTATTTTTTTTGACATCCAATATACCAACTACACTTTGCCTACCAACTCGATTAATTGCTTGGCGTACCATCTCAGGATTAATAAATGCAGCATATCCAATTGCCACTTTCTCAACTCCCAATGAAACAAGTTTTTCGACATGTTCTATAGTATTAACTCCTCCTCCGTAACATAGAGGCATCCTACATTCTCTAGAGATATGACTTATTAGGTTCCATTCAGGTTCTTTATTTTTTTGAGTTGATGTAATGTCCAATACAACAAGTTCATCAACTTCTTTTTCATTAAAAATCCTAACTGCATTTAAAGGATCACCTACGTATTTAGGTGATTTGAAGTTTACAGTTTTATACAATTCATCATTATCTATTAATAAGCAAGGTGTAATTCTAGAATTAAGCATTTGATTTACAAGTTAGCGAAATTACCTAAAACTTTTAGCCCAGCTGAGTGACTTTTTTCAGGATGGAATTGGCACCCAAAAATATTATTTTTCTGAATTGCAGCTGTTAAGACAGTACTATAATTTGTCAATGCTATCTGTTCATCTTTATTATCCATAGCCAAAAAATAACTATGTAAGAAGTAAAATTTGGAATTATTTAGACTTTTAAGTAAAATTGAATCTTGATTTGACAACTTAATTTCATTCCAACCCATATGAGGTAGTGGGAGATTATCTATCTTTTTTATCCTCTTTACGTCCGCATCTATCCAGTTAAGTCCATTTTTTTCTCCTTCTTCACTTTTCCGAGCCATTATTTGCATACCTACGCATACACCTAGTATTGGCATAGATTCATTTTGAACCAAATCTTCTATTTTTTGAATAAGTTCAGAGGCAAATAACATTTGAATTGCAGCATCAAATGATCCAACACCTGGAAGAATCATACGATCAACATTTTCAAAATCATTTTTATTTTTAATAGGTTTAGCGGAAATCCCTAACTTTCTATAACTATTAATAAATGACTGAACATTACCTAATCCGTAATCAATAATTCCTATCAAATCTTCCCTCCTACTTCTAAACCAAGAAATTTTAATATTTTAGATCCCAACTTGTATAGCCAAGCTTCATTGTTAAAGTCTTTGTAAGTTTTCTTTGGCAATTTAAAAAATTTATTTAATTCATTAACTGAAATTCTTAATTTATCTGCAATAAATTGCTTCTCAAGCTTAATTTTTTTTTCATCTAATGGATCCTTAGATAAAATTTCTAAAGCAATTTCTCTTTTAATTTGTTTAGTAAGAATAAGGCTTGAGAGTTGAACTCTCCTTACATCAAAGCCAAATCTCGAATAAAGCCAATACCCCTCATAGAAGCTTGTAAATCTTGATTCAAAATGTTTTTGACTATAAGGTTGCCATTGATATTTATTTATTAATAATTCTCTTGCTTTTTGTTTATCATATTTAAAGTAATTAAGAGGTTTAATTACTTTAATTTTTTTAAAGTACGGTAAGTAAATTTTATGCCAAAGTATATGAGTTTTTGGAAAACTACTAAGTTTTATATTCCCAAATTTTTTATGAATTGATCTTAATTGTTTGTCATCTGATTGAAAATACATCCAATCTATTGGATTTCTTATGCATTCTGTAGAAAAATTAGCTCCAGTAAGTATGGTTTTTATATTAAATTTGCATGCAAACTTATAAAGAGTTGCAAAAAAAGCGTAGTCTTGTGGTGCATCAATATGCGGTACACCAGATTTAAAAAAAGATAGTTGTAGATCTCTCATTTCTTTCCAATTAATTACCTCTGTATACAAATCTAGCTTTAAATGATCTATTAATTTTTCAATATTATTTGATGCAACACTTGAGTTCCAGCCTGCATCAACATGAAAAACCAAGGGTTTTAAAGAAAGTTCATTAACTGCAAGATGTAATAAATATGAACTATCTATGCCCCCACTTAAGCCGATAATACAATCATATTGTTTGCTGGGATAAGTTCTTGATTTAATATCTTTTTTAAGTTTTACTAATGCTTTTTTGTTAGATAATAATTTTTCCCAAGCTGGTAATGTTTCTGAATAATATCCATTACAATGCGAACATATGCCTTTTTCATCAAATATAATTGCTGGATCTGAAGAATCCATTACACAATTTTTACAAATTTTATACTTCATAGTTTGACCTTACATTTAGATTTATTTTTTATTTATAAAATTTAAAATCACCTTACTTAAGGTAATTTGAATTAACCATAGTAAAAACATCCAAGTAAGATCTAGCAATATTCTTATAATGTAATTTATCAGGAGGATGATAAATAAACTCTTTATTGGATGAATTTACTTTTTCCATGATATTTAATTATTGTACTTAATTAATTACCAATAGATCTTTACTTGAATTTTCTTAAAGATTTACTCATAGGAAGAACTTTAATCATAAAAAATATTAAAAACCTAATCATCAAAAAACAATTATTAATCCTTAAAGTTATTTTAATTATCTGAAAAAAAGTTAGTTTATGACCTAAGCCGATTGCTCGATGATAATTTGCCAGCGAAATAATATTTCTTAATTCTTTTAAATCCAATTTATTTTCTTTCTTCAAGTCATTAAACCAAGTTCTCATCTCACGCACTTGTAGCATTTTTCTTTTGCTTAAATTATTCTCATGCGATCTGTAACATGCTAAGCATTTTTGATCAGCATATGCAATACCTTTTTTAGACAACTCAATCACTAAAACGAAATCTCCAATTATTGAAAATCTTGTATCAAAAGAAATATTCTCTCTAAGAAGAATCTCTTTTCGAATACATAAAGTTAGAATTCCAACATTGTAGTAATTAATAATTCTTGAATAAATTTTACCGCTTGGGAGATTTCTAAAAGCTTTTTTTGAAAAAATATTTAAACCCCTCTTACCAATTTGGTAATAGTTAGAAAAGCAAAAGTCTATTTTATTATTAGACATTATTTCTACTTGTGAAGATAATTTATTGGGTAACCAAAGATCATCAGAGTCAAGGAAAGAAATTAATTCACCCTCTGACTTATTTATTGCTTTATTTCTTGCTAGGTATAATTTATCAAATTGATCTGACTTGAAGTATTTAATTCTTTTATCTTTAAATTTACTAATTATAAAAGAAGTTTTATCAATTGATTTGTTATCCCATATTATTAACTCCCAATTTTGATATTTCTGTTTAATAACACTTAGTATTGCTTCTTCAATGAATTTTTCACCATTATGAACATTCATAATTACACTTACTTTGAATTTCCCTGCCTTATTCATATATTTATTTATTTTTTAAGAATTCAATATAATCTTTTAATCCTTCTTCAAGAGAATATTTTGGCTCCCAAGATAAAGCATTCTTAGCAAATTTGATATTCGGATAAAGACATAAACTTTCTCCATCTCTAATGATTTTTGATCCAAATAAAGGTTTTCCAGTTCCTATTATTTTTACAATTGTTTCAACTACATATCTAACAGACAAAGGTTTTCCTGATCCAATATTTACAATCTTTCCATTAATACTTTTATTTGTTAATGCGGCAAATATAACATCTACAGCATCTTTGATATATAAAAAATCTCTTAACTGTTCCCCTGATGAAATTTTGAAGGTTTTATCTTTTAGGGAATTTTTGATAACATAAGGAATTAATCTATTTTCTTTTTGACCAGGACCATAAATTAAAAAAGGTCTTAACACCTTGCCTGGAAATTCCTCAGACCTAAATAGATATTTTATAAAATGCGATGCGGCAAATTTAGCATATGAATATGGTGTAAAAGGTTGTTCAGGCTGATCTTCATATTGAGGGCCAATTGTATTTCCATATTCATCACTTGTACCTATTTGAACAAAACCATTGAGTTGATCTTTTGGGAGAATAGAGATGAGTTTTATTAGAGAGTTTAAATGAATTTCTATTACTGAAATCCCTCCATTTCTGATATCACAATGATTTATATTTCCTGAAAGATTAATAACATAATTAAATTTATAGTTTTTGATTATTTCTAATTCTTTTGAACTAGTCAAATCAATCTGCAGATAATTAACTCCATTAATCTTCTCACTTAAAATTGGAGATTTTTTAGATAAAATAAAAGTCTCATATCCCTCTTCAATACCTTTTTTGGCTACATGTCTACCTATAAAACCATTCCCACCAAGAATTAATAAACTTTCTGCCATTCTCTTAAAGATTAGATGAAATCTAATTTTCCATTTTTTAATAATTGTTCTAAATATTCTTTATCTCTTTTTGTGTCCATACATTGCCAAAAACCTTCATGCTTGAAAGCCATTAGTTGACCCTTTTTACTTGCTATTTCTAAAGGTTCCTTCTCCAAAATAGTATTATGATTTTCTATGAAATCTAAGAATTCTGGTTGCATTATAAAATAGCCGCCATTTATCCATCCTTTTTGAGTTTGAGGTTTTTCTTGAAATATTTTCACTTCATCATTTTCGATTAATAGTTCACCAAATCTTGCGCCTGGATGTACTGCTGTTACTGTTACGAGTTTGCCATGTGATTTATGAAATGAAAGCAAATTATCTAAGTTTACATCAGATAATCCATCACCGTATGTCAAAAAGAAAGGTTCATCATTAATGTATTCCTTCATTCTTAATAGTCTTCCACCTGTCATAGAGTCTTTACCAGTATCAATTAATGTTATTTTCCAATCAAGCCTAGCTTCTCGATGTGTTGTTACCGAACCTGAATTTAGATCTACAGTAAAATCAGAGTTTAAAGTATAATAATTCAAAAAATAATCTTTAATAACCTCTGATTTATAACCTAATGCAATAAAAAATTCATTATGACCATAATTAGCAAATGTTTTCATGATTCTCCACAAAATTGGCTTATCGCCAATTGGAACCATTGGTTTTGGAATTAAATTAGAGTATTCTGCTAATCTGGTACCAAAACCACCTGCCAATAAAAATACCTTCATAATTTTTACCAGTTATAAATTAAATCTGAAAAACTTTTTCGCTCGACTTCATTAGGATCATGTTCAATATTAGCAAAATTCATAACAAGATTAGACCCTTTATTAAGACCCTGAAAACCAAACCAAATTAATGGGTCAACATTAAGCAAATAATAATTATCTGGGCCGATTGAATACTCTTTGAATTCTCCTAACTCCTGATTAAAGAAAACAAATTTTACAAAGCCAATTGGTACTACAAGATTCATGGTCATATAAGTATGTCTTTTCCAAGCTTTAATACTCTTATAATTAATATTACTAAAATAAACTTCGCCAAAACTTTTATATTCAAAATCACTTTTCTTTATGGCATGCATTATTGAGCCATTAATATTATCAATAATTTTTAATTTTTTTTTCCTAACTCCAATTTTTTTCATTTCGTCCAATCCAATGAAAGTTTATCTGCATATGAAACATAGTCATTAATTTGATCAGAAGATTTTCTTGAAATATTTTCTTTGATTTCATAAAATTCCTTATACCACTCAACAGTAAATCTAATTGTTTCATTAAATTGTAAAGTGGACTTCCAATTAAGCATATCCAAAGCCTTATCACAGCTTAATTTCAGCAACCCTGATTCATATAGCTTTTCATTATTTTCTGAAATATCCTCCCAAGATACTTTATCCCAATATTTTCCCATAACCTTAACTAATTCAAGTACCGAAAAGTTTTCTGATATGCTTGGCCCAAAATTAAAAGATTCTCCATTATATTTTTCGTTTTGGTAAAGTTTGCTACCAAGAAAAAGATATCCGCTTAATGGCTCTAAAACATGTTGCCATGGCCTTGTTGAATTAGGCGACCTAAGTTGAACACTTTCTCCTTTTGACCAAGCTCTAATGCAATCTGGCACAATTCTATCGGCTGACCAATCACCTCCTCCAATAACATTTCCTGCTCTTGCGGAAGTTATCCGAACCAATGATTCTCCATTACTAAAAAATGAATCAAAGTAAGATTTAATAGCTAATTCTGAAGAAGCTTTGGAAGCACTATAGGGATCTGAACCTCCTAATCTATCAGTTTCCCTATAACCCCAAACCCATTCATTATTTTGATAACATTTGTCACTTGTTATTAATACACAAGCACATTTTTTTTTCAATTTCCTTAAAGATTCAAGTAAATTCAAAGTGCCAATTAAATTAGTCGACCAAGTTTCTAATGGATCTGAATAAGATTTTCTAACAAGCGACTGAGCTGCCAAATGGAATACAAAATCAGGTTCTGAATTAATTATTATATTTTTTATCTTATTTAAATCTCTTATATCAAATCTAATATCATCTATAAATTTATTAATATTATTTACTGAAAAAAAAGAATCTCCCGAAATAGGATTAAGTCCAACACCTATAACTTCTGCTCCAAGTTTTTTTAACCAAAGAGATAACCATGATCCTTTAAAACCAGTGTGGCCTGTAATTAAAACCTTTTTACCTTTATAAATATTCTGAAACAACATTAGATTTAAATAGTTTCATAAAGCAATTTCTTCCATAAGGGAAGATCATCCGATAAGTTGAATATAACTCTTTGAGAGACAGAATAATTATTTTGCCTAAAGAATTTAATGATAATTTTTTGCAATTCTAAAGAGTCCTTAACAAAGGATACATCTCTAAAGTTTCTAAGAGGTGATAAATTTAGAATTGTTGGATCTTTTAAAATAATTACTTTTAACCCATAAGAAAAAGCATCTACTGCTGCCGAGGTAACTGAACTACAAAAAACAATTTTAGATAAAGGTAGTAAATCCTCGATTGGATCCTCCGTTATTCTAATTTTTAAAGATGTTAAACTATTTATATTTAAAGTTGATGCAGGATGTGGTTTAAAAATTAGTTCTAAATTATTTAAAATATCTCTTGAAAGCTGATTTAGAACAGAAATTTGATACTTTGTATTACTATCTTCATAGTCACCAAA
Organism: Prochlorococcus sp. AG-436-E22; assembly: GCA_003212615.1. Classification (GTDB taxonomy): domain Bacteria; phylum Cyanobacteriota; class Cyanobacteriia; order PCC-6307; family Cyanobiaceae; genus Prochlorococcus_A. Next base: position 8,013 of record QCPG01000018.1, on the reverse strand, counting down.
TAAAAGTAAAGTTTTATTTTTATTTTTATTTTTATTTTTTTTATTAAACCTAGTAATATTTTCTTTATTTAAATGTGAATGTCTCAGAGCTTCAGTAAGCTTTATTTCATCTTTAGGATAACCAAATTTTAAAAATTGAAATAAGACATTTTTACTATTAACAGCTAATATTTTAGGTCTTGGCAATCTTAATAAGCTCTTGCTTACATATTCTCGTAAATCATAAAAATTCCTCAAATCCCAATACCTACTTGTTGCGTGAGAAAATCCAATAGTCTTTTTTATCCCAAATGACCTGCATGCACTAAGCATCCCAATTTCCCAACCTTGATTTTCTAGTAAATAGGTAATTGTAGTTTTTTTATTACATTTTTTAAGAACCTCTTCAAATAAAGCCAAGTAAATTAAATTATCAATAGCACTTATTCCTATAAATGAATTATACCAATCATTTTTGTAGAAATCCCAAAAATCAAAACCCTTATACTTAGGAAAATTTTTATCTAGTCTTATTTGATAAATTCTTACATATAAAAATAACCAATCAAATATAACTTTATAAATCACTCTCAAATTAATAAAAGAAAATAAAGAAATATGAGTTTGAAAATTATTGTTATTATTTAAGTCTTTAATAATTTTTGATGCTTTATAAGGATTTGACAAAAATTTATCTTTTACATACAAATGTATCCAAGTAGAGAATTTATTATCTGCTTGTAATTTTGATGGTAATTCTCCCCAGTAGGGTGAGTAAAGGAAATTATTTGTATCTGTATTTCTCATATTAAATAAATAAGAGAAAAACACAAAATTTTGCTTATCATTTTTTCTTTCTTTAATTCTTAAAAGTATTAATGGAAGAAAGTAAACAATTTTATATATGAACCAAATAAACGCCTTTAAAGGATAAGGTAAACTGAAAAAAAAACTTTTGACATTTGGTTTATTCTTAATTTTATTATCTTGCTTTTCACTTTTAATATAAATAAACTCAAAATTAATTTTGTTATTTTTACAATAGGATCTTAAGCAGTTAGCTAATTTTGCATTTGAAGAGTATAGGGTTAATTTAACAAATTTTTTGTTCTTAATCCATTTTTTGAATGTTAATATTCTTATTACATCATTAATAAAAGTAGATTTTGAAAAGTTTGATTTCTCAACTATTAGACTAAACCACCATGCGCTAAATGCTTTTCTTATCTTTAAAGAATCAATTAATGACTTTTTATAAATTTTATATTTTCCTAATTTATAAATCCAATCCAAATACTCATTTCTTATTTCATCAGACCATTTTTCTGTAAGCTCTGGAATAGATATTATATTATTTTGTTTAGAAAAAGATCTCCACAAAATCAACTTTGCAAAAGAAAATTGAATTGGATCTTTCTTTTCATTGTCCCAAATTATTAAATGAGACTTATTATTTTTCATTAATTTGAAAACATTACCAATTATAAATAATTTAATCTATCCTATAAATTAAAATTAAAAGATGTTTCATAAGAATAGATTTTCAAATATTATTTCCCAAGTAAACCCATTTTTTGAAGTATTAATTTTAATGAATTTCTCTATATATTGATTATATTTTTCCTTATTTACTTTAGGAAATATTTTTAAATTACTAATTTCCTTGCTCCTATAAGATTTAAGTTCAAGTAATTTACAAAATCTTTCAATAGTTGCAAACCATGAAGTATTTTCAGAAAGTTCATTTGGTATTACTAGTATGACAGGCTTATAAAAAAAAGCTAACTGTATAGCAGTTGAGCAATGAGCAACTATTAGATCTGATTTCAGAATAAATTCTCCTGTATCTCCAGTTTTTATATTAATATTGTAAGTGATCGCCATAATTAAATTACTCTTTTGGAGTAGAAACCTATAACAAATCAATAATAATTCCCAATTCTTTTAATAACTGACATAGAGAATTTATATATCAAACAATTATGGATAAATTTTTTGAATAATGAATAAAGGAGCAACATGATTTACTAAATATATTGATCAAATTCCAATCTCTACAACGATATCGAAATTTATATATTTCATTAAGATTAATAAATTCTGCAAACTTATGATGAAAAATCTAAATCTATATTTTTTTGCTCACTTGAATTTTTGTAACTTATTAAAATACCATCAAAATAATAAGCTATGCATTGAAGAATTATTGTTAAGAATATAATACTTTTTTTTTTAAATTTACTTAATATCAGTTAATTTAATTTATTAGATAATAGAAAAAATGATTAAAAATAAAGAATATTTAATAACTACAAGTATTGATATTAAAAAGAAAACTAATCATAAAAAGGTTATTCTTGGGGAATGGTGTATTAGTTTTGATGATAAAGATATATTAAATGATAAATCTTATATATTAATCAATTATCACTGGGATAATAGAGAAAAACTGAAAAATGATTATAAATTAATCAATAAAATTTTTGAAATATATTTAGATGCATTAACCTTTGAATTAAATAAGTATCACCAATCGAATTATTCAAAAAGATATTGGAGAATTATTCTTGGTCCTTGGCTTGGACAAACATTGTGTATTCTCTTGGATAGATGGTATTCAATGAATAATGCAAAAAATAAATTTAAAAATTTATATTTAATTCACTCTAAAAATAAATTAGAAGAGTTTATTCCAATTAATATGGGTGATTGGTCTAAAAAAAATAGTAATGATAAATGGAATAAGTATCTTTTTCAAATTATTGCTGAAGAAATAGATTTAAATATAGAGTACGAAGATAGAGATACTAAAATTGAACAAATAAATTGTAAAAATAAGAAAAAAGTTCAAAAACAAATTACATATTTAAAAAATAATATTTTAGAAATAAAAAAATATATTAAAAAGTTAATTAAAAGAAAATTGATTTCAATATTCTCGATAAATAGATCTAAGAAAAATAAAATAATTTTTTACAACACTTATTTAAACTTCTTGAGTACATTAAAACTTCTTATTCAAGATAAAAGAATTATTATCCCAGAGTTTGAAGAATATGAAATAGATAAAAAATTTGATTTTGAGTTTAGATATAAAAAATTAATTTGCAACTATCAAAAATTACAAAATTTTGAAAACGAATTTATTTGTTTTTGTGAGAAAATAATTCCTTTATTAATTCCAAAGATATTTCTTGAAAATTATAGAGAATTCGTAGAAATTAATTCTAATAAATCTAACAAAAATATTAAAGCAATCATGACTTCTAGTGGGGCTTATATGGACCAATTTCAAATTTATACTGCTTCTTTAGTAGAAAAAGGTACTAAATTATTTATATTTCAGCATGGGGGGCATTATGGATTAGGCCAATTTTCCTTTTATGATGATCATGAATATTTAATAAGCGACTACTTTTTATCTTGGGGTTGGACCAAAAAAAATAAAAATAAAATTATTCCTTTTGGAGCATTAAATTTCTTTCATAAAAGTTCAATAAAAAGAAATATTTTTAGAAAAAAAATTCTATTGATATTAAATTCCCTCCCAAAGTATGCTTACAATTTTTATAGCGTTCCTATATCTTCTAATCAAGTTAAAAGTTATCACAAAGATCAATTTAATTTTTTTAATTTATTACCTAAAAATATTTCTAAGAATTTAGAAGTTAGATTAGCAAAAGATGATTATAACTATAAACTTAAATCAGAATGGAATAAGAAAGCACCAAATATAAAAATAATAGATAGTAATATTAAAATAAAAAATCTTTATTCAAACTATAGAATTTTTATTGGAACTTATAATGCTACTAATTTCTTAGAATTACTTTTTTATAATATACCCTCAATAATATTTTGGAATCCTAAACATTCAGAAACTAATATTAGATCAAAAGAATTTTTCCAATTACTTAAAGAATCAAATATTTTCCATGAATCACCAGAATCTGCTGCTTTATTTTTAACAAAAATCTATAATGATATAGATCAATGGTGGTATAGCAATAAAACTCAAAATGCAAGAAACATTTTTTGTAATCAATATGCCTTCGTTCCCAAAAATCCAATTAATAAAATTTCAAACTTAGTCTTTTAAAGAAATCAATTAATTTATATTTTTAATATAAAAGTTGTTTTGTTTTATAATAAAAAAAAATTATTAAATGAGTTTACTTAAATTAATACCCCAAGAATTTGACTATAACAAATACGTTAAAGAAAATAAAATATTTGATTTATTTATAAAAGATAACGAATCTATCGATGCAAGCAAGAAGACTATCTACCCTACAAATTTTTCAGTTGATCCATCTAATAAAATTCCTTACCCAGCTGAACTTGATGACTTATCGAGATTACATTATATAGTTAAATCTAGGAAAGTTCTTACTATATTAGAATTTGGAGTAGGTAAAAGTACAATAATTTTTGGTGACTCAATAAGATCAAATAAAAAAAAATATTTCGATAAAACATTTAAAGAACTTAGAAGAAAAGAACAATATCAAGTTTTTTCTATAGATAACAATCAAAGTTGGATAGATGAATGCAAAAAAAACATACCAAAAGATTTAAGAACCAATGGTTTTATAAATTTACATCAATCTGATCTTATAACTGGAGAATTTAAAGATAAAATTTGCACATATTATTCTTCTATTCCTAATATTTGCCCAGATTTAATATATCTAGATGGACCTGATCAATTTTCTGCTAAGGGAGAAGTAAGAGGATTATCTACTAAACATCAAGATAGAATGCCAATGGCAGCAGATATATTGAGCTTTGAACATTTTCTTCAACCAGGTACTTTAATTATTGTTGATGGTAGGACTGCAAATGCAAGATTTCTAAAAACAAATTTAGATAGAAATTGGTTTCACGTTTATGAGAGAGAATGGGATCAACATTTTTTTGAATTACAAGAAACTCCACTTGGAATTTATAACGAAAGAATGATTGATCATTGTTTAGGAGAAGAATTCTACAAACGAATAAAATAATTTTCTTTAATATAAAATTAAGATAAAAAAACTTTCCTTTTCTTAATTAGTTATTGGATTTCAACTTCGTGAAAACCCAGTAATAATTTCTATCTGTGCTTATATGCTCCTACACGGGATTGTTTAGAAACGGAGGGGGTGTGATTTTCATTCAGCCAACATTTTTCAAATCTATATGATGAGCAATAATTTTATCAATCTCAATAGGTTCAGGGGTAGAATTATCAGCAGGTAACCTTACGAAATAAATTTAATTTCTAATCAAAGCAGCCTGAATTAATTAAATTCGCAAAATTTGGAACGAAGGGAATCATAATTATTTATTTAGATTATTCAAGATTTTTAGAAATCCATTTATTTAACTCTTTTTTTGTCATCCAATCTTTATTTGTATCACTTGAATATAGAAACCCTTCAGGAACTCTAATACCATTTTTTATTCTTTCTTGATCTTTACTCCAATCATTAATTTGAGGAAGTATTTTAAAATAGTCTTCATATTCATATGTATAGAATGAGTCGTCAATACCAATCATTTGCTCATGAATTTTTTCTCCTGGTCTTATCCCAATAAAATCTTTTTTACTGTTTGGTGCTATTGCTTCAGCTATATCAACAACTTTCATTGATGGTATTTTTTTTACATAAATTTCACCTCCAATCATATCTTGAAAAGCATGCCAAACAAGTTTAACTCCCTCTTCTAAAGTAATCATAAACCTAGTCATTCTTTTGTCTGTGATAGGAATTTGTCCTTTATCTTTTAAAGATCTGAAGAAGGGAATAATTGAACCTCTTGAACCCATTACGTTTCCATACCTAACAACAGAAAAGGTTGTATGATGACCAGATGCATATGACTCATTACTCGCTACAAATAATTTATCAGAAGCCAACTTGGTTGCTCCATAAAGATTTATTGGACTGCTCGCCTTATCAGTTGATAAAGCTACAACTTTTTTAACTTTTTGATTTATTGCAGCATCAATCAAATTCATTGCCCCGTTGATATTTGTTTTAACACATTCGAAAGGATTATATTCAGCGATTGGAACAATTTTCGTTGCCGCCGCATGAACAACATAATCAACACCTTGTAAAGCCCTATTAAGTCTATCTTTATCTCTAACATCGCCTATAAAAAATCTTATCCTTTTGTCATTAGTAAATTTTTTAGACATTTCCCATTGCTTCATTTCGTCTCTAGAAAAGATAATCAATTTTTTAGGATTAAATTTTTTTAATGTCATAGAAACGAACGCCTTTCCAAAGGAACCTGTGCCACCAGTAACTAAAATAATTGAATTATTAAACATGTTTTACTTATGCATTAGGTTTATTAAGAAAAAAAGTCATCTTATTTTAAGGTATTTAATAATTTTAACTAAGACCACTTTAAAATTTTCTTGAAAACTCTTCACTTGTATACACATTAACTAATGAGCCTTTATCTAACTCGAATATTCTATTACAATTCATAATTGTACTTAAACGATGAGCAATAATTATTATTGTTAAATCCTTACTTAAATTATTAATAGAATCAATAATATCTTTTTCAGTTTTATTATCTAAAGAACTTGTAGCTTCATCAAAAATTAAAATTGAAGAATCATTATAAAAAGCTCTCGCAATTGCAATTCTTTGGATTTGGCCTCCGCTTAATTTTGCTCCTCTTTCTCCAACCATTGTTCTATAACGGTTGGGTAGGCTTTCAATAAAATTACTAATTTGAGCTTGTTTTGCGCAATTTTTAACTTTTTTATAATCTATTTCATTATTTGGGACTCCAAAAGCAATATTTTCTTGTATTGAGCCATCAGTTAAAAAAACATTTTGTGGAACATGAGCTATTTTTGACCTCCAATCTAAGATGAGCTTCATATCAATATCTTCATTAAGCTCTTTATCATCAACCAGGATTTTTCCTGTTGAAGGCGAAAGTAAGGTCATCAATAAATCGACTGTGGTCGTTTTACCGCTTCCAGTAGTACCTATAAAACCAATTCTTTCTCCTTTTTTAATTGAGAAACTTAAATTATTTATTACATAATCAGCATCAGCACTGTACTTAAATGAAACCTTTTTAAAAGTAATATTTTTAAATTTTAAATGATTATTTTTTTTATAAAGACCTAATTTCTTTGTTTCTAAATCCAACAAGTTTAAAACCGAAATAAATGTACCTTTAGATGCAGTTAAAACAGCCCATGAGCTATAAATACTTTGAGAAACTGGTATTAACTTTTGAGTCCCTAGTGCAATTGCTCCCAATATGGGAATTAACTCACCTGCGAAACTAGTTGATCTATAAATTAAATAAGCGATACTAGAAATTAAACATAATCCAAAAGCTTCTATTAAAAATCTTGGAGAATTTGCTAAAAACGTATTTTGTACATTTAAATTCCTAAGAGGAAAATCATTGCTTTTAAAATTACTAATATAAATTTCTTGATTATTCTGCAATAAAATATCTTTCAAAGATCCATAACCTTCATTAAGACATTTAATTTGTTCTTTTAGAATAATATCTACTTTTCTACTATTTTTTTCTAATTTTTTTCTGAAAAATTTTCTTATAGATAAATAAAATAATGAAAAAGAAGTCAATAAAATGAATGCTACACTCGCATCGATAATAAATAATGTAGTAAGAATAAATACAAAAATTATTATCGATGAAATAACTGACAACATTGACTGCAATAAACTTATAACTGTGTTTAATTGGATAGATAATGCTGCAATCAAGTCACTACTATTCGTTTTAATATGATAAGAATAAGGTTGATAAAGCGAATTACCATACGCTTTACAACTGATATCACTCCCAATTAATGCAGTTAATCGTCCAGTTGCCCAAATATTGAATAATCTTATAAAAGTTGAACAAATAACTGCTAGTGCAAAGATTAAAGTCATAAAAGTGACTAGTTGATAACTATTTGATATGCCTAATATTGAGTAGAGTATTTTTCCATTATCATTTTCTAAAAGATTTTCGCTATTTGTTAGAGCTGACAAA
>QCPG01000017.1 GCA_003212615.1 Prochlorococcus sp. AG-436-E22 | reverse complement strand
AGTGTAGAATACATAACACAAATGTTTTCTGCTATTAGTTTGCAGGCTAGTAGCATTTCTTTCTAACTACCTAAGGTAGTCTGCGTTGTAAAAAATGAACGAAAATTCTTCCCAAACTATTAAAGAAATTTCTGAAGATAAAGAAATTCAAAATTCGTCTGAATTAGATAATGATTCAGCATCCGATAATGCGGAAGATTTATCATTCGAAAAGAACGAAATTCCTTCAGCAGATTCTTCTTCCAGCAGAACAAATGCGGATTTTGATAATGCAGGATTCACACAAGAAGAATTTGCATCCCTTTTGGGTAAGTATGATTATAACTTTAAGCCTGGCGATCTAGTAAAAGGTACCGTTTTTGCTCTAGAACCCAAAGGGGCCATGATAGATATAGGTGCAAAAACAGCTGCTTTTATGCCTGTTCAGGAGGTTTCAATAAATAGAGTTGAAGGTCTAAATGAGGTTTTACAACCTTCAGAAAGCAGAGAATTTTTCATAATGAGTGAAGAAAATGAAGATGGCCAATTAGCACTTTCTATTAGAAGAATTGAATATCAAAGAGCATGGGAAAGAGTTAGACAACTGCAAAAAGAAGATGCCACTATATATTCCGAAGTTTTTGCAACGAACAGAGGTGGTGCTCTTGTTAGGGTAGAAGGCTTAAGAGGTTTCATCCCCGGTTCTCATATAAGTGCTAGAAGAATTAAAGATGACTTAGAAGGTGAATACTTACCTTTAAAATTTCTTGAAGTTGATGAAGAAAGAAACAGATTAGTACTTAGTCATAGAAGAGCTTTAGTTGAGAAGAAAATGAATAGACTTGAGGTGGGTGAAGTTGTTATCGGTTCTGTTAAAGGTATTAAACCTTATGGGGCTTTTATTGATATTGGAGGAGTTAGTGGTCTATTGCACATTTCTGAGATCAGTCATGAACATATCGAGACTCCTCATAATATTTTAAATGTTAATGATGAAATGAAAGTTATGATAATTGACCTTGATTCAGAAAGAGGACGAATTTCATTATCTACTAAAGCACTTGAACCTGAACCAGGAGATATGCTAACTGACCCTCAAAAAGTTTTTAGTAAAGCTGAAGAAATGGCTGCGAAATACAAACAAATGTTATTTGAACAAACTGACGAAAACGAAGAGATCACATCAGCTTCAGCTGAAACAGTATAACTTCACTTATTTATTTTGTTCACGAAATATAGGAACTTAAGCCTCCTAATCCCTACACAAGTATTTTTTAATTTACAATAATTGATTTCTAACAATACTCTAATTTAGGATAAAGTCTAATTTAAAAAATATTTTTGAATGAGTGATTTCATTTTTACTTCAGAATCCGTAACTGAAGGTCATCCTGACAAAATATGTGATCAAATTAGTGACGCTGTTTTAGATGCTTTATTGACAGAAGATCCAGAAAGCAGAGTTGCATGCGAAACTGTTGTTAATACGGGTCTTTGTTTACTTACTGGAGAAATAACTTCAAAAGCAAAAGTCGATTACATAAAACTTGTTAGAAATGTAATTAAAGAAATTGGATATGAAGGCTATAGAGCAGGTGGTTTTGATGCAAATAGTTGTGCTGTTTTAGTAGCACTTGACGAGCAATCACCAGATATTTCTCAAGGTGTAAACGAAGCAGATGATGTTAACGATGATTTGGAAGATAATACGGGAGCTGGTGACCAAGGCATTATGTTCGGCTATGCATGCGATGAGACGCCTGAATTAATGCCCTTACCTATTAGCTTGGCAAATAGATTAGCTATTCAACTTGCCAAAGTGAGGCATGCAGAAGTCCTTAATTATCTACTACCTGATGGTAAAACTCAAGTAAGCATTGATTACGAAAAAGGTTTACCAGTCTCTATTAATACAATCTTAATTTCAACTCAACATAATCCTGAGATAGATGGGATAACAAATGAAGAAGAAATTCGTCAAAGAATAAAAGAAGATTTATGGAAGCATGTTGTAATTCCTGCGACTGAAGATTTAGAAATCAAACCAAACAGTAGCAAAACAAGATTTCTAGTAAACCCCACGGGAAAATTTGTAGTAGGAGGGCCTCAAGGAGATGCGGGGCTCACTGGCAGAAAAATTATTGTAGATACTTATGGTGGATATGCAAGACACGGAGGAGGGGCATTTTCTGGTAAAGATCCCACAAAAGTAGATAGATCAGCCGCTTATGCAGCACGTTATGTAGCTAAAAGCATAGTTAAGGCAAAATTGGCAAAAAAAGCAGAAGTACAATTAAGTTATGCAATTGGAGTGGCAAAACCAATTTCCATTCTCGTGGAAACTTTTGATACAGGTATTATTTCACAAGCTAATTTGACTGAGCTAATTAAAGAGCACTTTGATTTAAGACCAGCAGCAATAATAAAAGAATTTAACTTAAGAAATCTACCCAAAAAAATGGGAGGTAAATTTTTTAGAAAGACTGCATCCTATGGACATTTTGGCAGAAGAGATCTTGAGCTCCCTTGGGAAAACGTAGACGAAAAAGCAGCCCAATTAGCAGAGGCTTCCAAAATATTTTTATAAAATATTTTTTTCTATGCCTGATAATTTTTATGGAGGGTTAGATTTTGGAACCAGTGGTGCAAGAATATCAATAATTAATCTTCATAAGAAATTAGTATATTCAAATTCAGTACCTTATTCATACAGCTTTAAAAATCAAAATTCTTGGATAAATTCTTGTGAAAATCTCTTGGTTAGTTTACCTATTGAGGTAAAAATTAACCTTAAGAAATTGGCTATCTCCGGCACCTCAGGAACTTTAACAGCATCCAATTTGCAAGGAATGCCGCTAGGAGAAGCAATACCTTATTACCAAGCATGTAATGAACATAAGATCCTTCTTGAATCTTTAACTTCTGGAGAAGATCATCTGCGAACTCCCTACAGTAGTCTTGCTAAAGCATTAAAACTAATAGATAAATATGGGACAAATATACTTTTACGACATCAATCTGATTGGATCACTGGTTGGTTTTTAAAAGATTGGACTTATGGAGAAGAAGGTAATAATCTAAAACTTGGTTGGGATCTACAAAAAGAATCGTGGCCAAAAAGCTATCTCAATACTTCATGGCAAAAATGCCTACCTCATATAGTAAAAAGTGGAAAAATTCTTGGACAATTAAATTTTGATTTGGCAGAGAGATTTAACTTGAATAAGAAATTAATATTAATCTCAGGCACCACTGACTCTAATGCAAGTTTAATAGCTGCAGGTTTAGGTAAAGAAGATGGTCTCACAGTTTTAGGAACAACAATTGTGGTTAAAAAAATTATTGATAAACCTATCAAAAAACAGGGAATTACAACACATAAAGTAAACGGCGATTGGATATGTGGAGGAGCATCAAATGCCGGATGCGGTATCTTGTCTAAGTTTTTTTCTGATTCAGAAATAAAGGAACTCAGTCGACAAATTAATCCATCGAAAAATACTTCTTTAAATCTTTTACCTCTTAATAGTAAAGGAGAGAGATTTCCTGTTAATAATGCTAATTTAGAGCCAATACTTTATCCAAGGCCAGTAAGCGACTCACTTTATTTACATGCATTATTCGAGGGGCTAGCCAAGATCGAATTAAAAGGATGGGAAAAGCTAGGCGAACTAACAGGTTCCCTTCCAACAAAAATTATTACTATTGGTGGAGGTTCAAAAAACCCACAATGGAGAAAAATAAGAGAAAAAATTATCAATATACCAATACTTTCCTGTAAAAAAACTACTTCATTTGGCACTGCCTTATTAGCGATTAATGCAAAATAATAGTTTTTGGGAATATTTGATGAAGATATAAAATTTTTAATGAAAAGGGTTTCACAAACTACACATCGTAATTTAAAGTATATAAGTTAGAGCCGGGATAGCTCAGTTGGTAGAGCAGGCGACTGAAAATCGCCGTGTCCCCAGTTCAAATCTGGGTCCTGGCACCTTTAAAACCTTGTCCTAGACAGGGTTTTATACTTTCAAATCATTGAGAACTCGTTATTTTTTCGTATTTTTTATAACTTAAAATTTTTAGTTTTCTACTCTGCAGACTTGACCAATAACACCCAAAATCAGTTTATCTCCATTTGGATCTTGCCAATTAGCTAAATCATTGAAATTACTATTTGCTTCATCTATTGAGACATCAACATCTCTAAATGATTTTTGAAAGCAATTTATATCCATTGTATAGAGAATATCCTTAGTAATTTCACTTTTTGTTTTGGGAATAAATTTACTCAATACTCTTACAGAACCATCCTCATTCCTTTTTATACTTTTCCTATCCCATAACTGCTCTCCGTATTCACTTTTAGGTACTCCAACCCATTCATGAGGCAAAGCTTCTGATTTTTTTATTGAAATACAAAAGAAAACAATAATCGAAAGGACTAAATTAAATATATTTCTAAAAAATATTGAATTAATTTTATTCTTAGAATTAATCATGACTACTTATGGAATACAAATATTTTTTATTAGTAGGAAATATAAGATTAAAAATTTGTAAAAATTTTTATTGATTAGTATTTCTATTATAGATAGAATCAAATATTAAATTCAGAATTTACTTCCAATAAATTTATTAGAAAAATAATGAATAAATTACAGAAATTTCTCTCAGTAGTTTTTTTTATAGCAATATTTGTTGTACTGATTTATTTAATCCAAAATTATGGGATTGAACCTCTTAGAAACAAAGTAGAAAGTATGGGGATTTGGGCACCTCTGGGAATATTCTTACTCAGAGGAGTAAGCATAATTTTGCCGGCTCTACCGAGTTCGGCCTACTCTCTTCTAGCAGGCTCTTTATTAGGGTTTCAGAAAGGATATATAACAATAGTGGTTTCCGATGTCGTTTTTTGCCAAGCAGCCTTCTTCATAGCAAGATATTTTGGTCGCGGCCCTGTTCGTAGTTTAGTAGGTTCAAAAGCAATGAAAAGAATTGAAAGCTTTAATCAAAAACAATTAGAAGGAAATTTCTTCCTAATGACAGGTCTTCTTATGACAGGTCTTTTTGATTTTCTAAGCTACGCAATTGGTATTGGAGGAACTCGCTGGAAAATATTCACTCCAGCTTTATTAATTAGTCTTCTTATAACTGATTCTATTATTGTTGCTTTTGGAGCAGGGGTCAGCCAGGGAGCACGATTATTTCTTTTAATAGCTCTTTTAGGGATGTTTGCTTTGGCTACTATTTCCGGGTTAGCAAAAAGAAAAATTCCTAAATAAGCTCATAATTAATAAATCTGCAATTATTAAAGAAAGATATGACATTTTCGCAAACAATAACTATATAAATAATGATTCATGCAAGAATAGAAATCGATTAATTTTTAAAGTTATTAGATGACTCCATTTAGACCAACTTCATATGATCGCCCTGGAGAACAAATATCAACTACTCCTTCTGGATTAAAAGTAACTTCTGCAAAGAGATTAATGGTGGATTCAATGGTAAGAATGATACAAAAGGCAGAAAATCATTCCGTAGAAGATAAACTTGACGAAGAATCTAACAATAATTAATCAATTCATTGATAAAAGTATAGGAGAGTGGAAATCTATTAGAAGTACTCACACTTTAGCTTTTCAGGAATTTGAAAACTCAACTAGTAAAATATATATAAAATATATCAACAAAAAAAATAAAAAAGTCGTTGAAATTTTTAAAAATTATAAATTCAGTTTAAACCTAGAGAGCATAGCCATTTCTATAAACTGGCAAGCTATTAGTGATTGGGAAGATGATTTTATGAGTGAGGGAGATGAAACTATTCTGATTTTTTTACCCAAAGATGAAAATTCAGGAATTGTTCTAAGAAATAAAGGTTATACAGAATCCTTAATTTCATCATCAAATTATTTTGTTGATGAACAAAATAATTTACACATTAAAACTATTTATAAATCAAAAGTTTCCGAAGAAAGAATTTCCTTTTTATCAACTCACATAAGATCCAGATTTTCTACAATTAGAAATCTGGAAAATAACTCAGTAATACAGACTTCTCATACTTCAGAGATAAGGAATTTATCTAGTTTAAAAGATTAATTATCCTTTCAAATTGACACTCTGTTTCAGATATTAATTTAGGAAGAAAGCCTTTGTTTCCTTGCATATTATTAACTGTTGAATTTAAATCAGAAATTGTTGCATCTCGCATTAATTCAATAACCCTTCTTGCATTTCTTAAAGGTACCCCAAGAGCAAGATAAGTATTTTTAAGATCCTTCAAACAACTTTTTTCTAAAACTGATTCGTCATTAGAAATTAAAAGATAAGCAACAATCCTTAGGATTATTTCTCCATCTCTTAAACAAACGGACATCTTGTTAGTTGTATTTAAAGATATTTTTGAATTAACTGAATCTTGATTTTCGCAAATCATTGCTGTTACAGCGTCTGCTGCAATTGCATGTGAATTATTGGTTATTGAGGTTATTGCATCTAATCTGGAGTTTGCACTATTAATAAATTCTTTTATATTGCTTAAATCATTTAATTTCTTATCAGCGGACAATAGTTGATTATTCTTTGAAACCGACATTCGTGAAGTAAAAAATCTAAATTTAGAGTTTAACATTAGTACAAAACTAGTAAAAACAAAACAATTTCAGAATTAACGCAACGCTTCTTAATTAATAACTTCATTCCAAAGTGATAGTTGAAATAATTCAAATAAAAAAATTTTTTCCGCTAATATAAAAATACATTTTTAATAGAGTTTTGGATCAACAGGATTTAAAATTATCAAAGAAACTTATTTCCTCATATAAAAAGAGATTGGAAAAAGAAATTCTAGAAAGAAGTATGAAATTAAAGATGCCTCAAAATAAATTTGAAGAAATAATTAATAACAATAATGAACTTATAAATTTAAAAAAAGCGTTAGAAGATCTAGAAACGGAATCTGAATCTCATAGTAAAGTCTGATTTTTGAAAAACCCTTCCAAAAGTGCCTCAAACCAACAATTTCCTTTTTAAGTCCCTAAACAATCAACAACTTCAAGCAGTAAAACATGTTTATGGACCACTATTAGTTGTTGCAGGTGCAGGTAGCGGAAAAACTAAGGCTCTTACTCACAGAATTGCAAACCTTATTGAGGGTAACTCTATAGATCCCTATAACATTCTCGCAGTCACTTTCACTAACAAAGCTGCTAAAGAAATGAAAGCAAGATTAGAGGTTCTTCTAGCCCAAGAATTAGCTTTTAATCAATTTGGTCAGCCTTGGACAACTCTCAAAGAAATTGATCAAAATCAATTAAGAGCAAACGTTCACCAAGAGAGGCTTCAGAACCTTTGGATTGGTACTTTCCATTCTTTATTTTCAAGACTTCTGAGATACGATATTGAAAAATATACTGATCCAGAAGGCCTAAAATGGACAAGGCAATTTTCAATTTACGATGAAACAGATTCTCAAACATTAGTAAAAGAAATTATCAGTCAAGATATGAATCTTGACCCAAAAAGATATGATCCCAAAAAGATTAAAAGATTAATAAGTAATGCTAAAAATCAATGCTTAACTTCTAATGATCTTTTAGAAAAAGCAGATAATAATTTTGATAATACAGTTGCAGAAGCCTACAAGAGATATAGAATTTCGCTCTCAAAAAATAATTCTTTAGACTTTGATGATCTTCTACTTTTGCCTGTTTTCTTATTGAGGCAAAATGATATAGTCAGGGATTACTGGCACAAAAGATTTAAACATATTTTAGTTGACGAATATCAAGATACAAATAGAACACAATATGAACTTATAAAATTAATTACGGCTGGAAATACTGAACCAAAAAAATTCTTCAATTGGAAAGATCGGTCAATTTTTGTAGTTGGGGATGCTGATCAAAGTATTTATAGTTTCAGAGCAGCTGACTTCAGGATTTTAATTGGTTTTCAAGAAGATTTTAAAACTTCAATCAACGACGATGCAAAATCATCTTTAATTAAATTAGAAGAAAATTATAGGTCATCTTCCAATATTCTTGATGCTGCAAACTCACTAATTGAAAACAACTCTGAAAGAATTGACAAAGTTTTAAAGGCTACTAAAGAAAAAGGGGAACTTTTAACGTTACTCAGCTGTGATGATGAAATTTCCGAGGCAGAAGCAATTACCAATAAAATCAAATCACTCAATAACTATAATCAAAACCCAATTTGGAAAAATTTTGCAATTTTATATCGAACCAGAGCTCAGTCGAGAGTATTAGAAGAATCTCTTGTAAGGTGGCGCATTCCTTATACAATTTTTGGAGGATTGCGTTTTTATGATAGAAGAGAAATTAAAGATGCAATAGCATATTTGAAAGTTCTGGTTAATTCTTCAGATAACGTTAGTCTTTTACGAATCATAAATGTTCCTAGAAGAGGGATTGGCAAGACTACTATTCAAAAACTTAATGAACTATCTAATAGGTTAAATATCCCATTATGGGAGGTTCTTAATGATAAGCAAAGTCTTGAAGAAACGATAGGCCGATCATCAAAAGGAATTAATAAATTTACTGAAGTTATGAATGATCTACTGTGTTACCTAGAAAATTCAGGTCCCGCTCAACTACTACAACTTATATTAGAAAAAAGTGGTTATTTAAGTGACTTGCTCTCTAGTGGGACTGAAGAATCTGAAGATAGAAGAAATAACTTACAAGAACTAATTAATGCAGCTACTCAATATGAAGAAGAAACAGAAAGTGGAGATGTAGAGGGATTTCTTTCTACAGCAGCCTTAACAACTGATAATGATAAGAAGAAAAATAATCCTAACTCTGTAACTCTCATGACTCTGCATAATAGTAAAGGTTTAGAATTTCAAAATGTTTTTATCACTGGGCTAGAACAAGGTCTCTTCCCTAGCCATAGATCAATAGATACTCCCTCACTTCTTGAAGAGGAAAGAAGATTATGCTACGTAGGTATTACTAGAGCTAAAGAAAGAGTTTTCTTAAGTCATGCCAGAGAAAGAAGATTATGGGGTGGAATGCGTGAAGCAACAATTCCTTCAATATTTCTTTCGGAAATACCTGAAGATTTAATGGATGGCGAATTACCACAGACTGGTGGTGCTTCAATTAGAAGAGATTTGCATCTTGATCGTTTAACAAGAGTTGATCGAAACAATCCAAATGAATTTGTTCACAAACCAATAAATGCAGTAAGGAAACTATATTCAGGGCCAAGTAAAGGAAAAAGCTGGATAGTTGGAGATAAGCTAATTCACTCAAAATTTGGGAAAGGTGAAATTATACATATTTTTGGGAGTGGGGAAAAAATATCTTTAGCAGTAAAATTTGGTGATAAAGGAAGTAAAATTCTAGATCCCAGATTAGCTCCAATTCGTTATGTAAGTTAAAACTCATGAACGATATCTCTGATTACATCCAAGGGGAATTAATCAAAACTCCATTTAATCTATATAACCTTATTACTAAATACATAGAATCTAATCACAATACTAAAGTGGCTTTTGTTGGCGGTTATTTAAGAGATTTGTTAATTAGTAAATTCCACAAAAAATCGTTTTCTAAACCTATAGATATTGATCTTGTTATTGAAGGATCCTCTATTTCTCTTGCAAAATTTATAAAAAAAAATATTGTAAATGTAGATTTATGTTTAATCAAGGAATTTAATTTATACAACACTGTAGAAATAAATATTAATGACTATAAAATTGATATTGCTTCTGCAAGAAAAGAAATTTATTCTGCTCCAGGCTTAAATCCCACAGTAAATAAAAGTACTATTGAGGAGGATCTTAAGAGGAGAGATTTCACTATAAATTCAATAGCCTTCGAGGTCTCTACAAGGAAAATCTATGATCTTTATGGAGGAATTCCTGATATAAAAAGTAAAAGATTGAACTTACTTCACAGTAATAGTATTTCAGATGATCCAAGTAGATTAATTAGATGTGCAAAATATGCTTCAAGGTTAGATTTCAAGATTTCAAATAATTCCCTCAAACAATCTCAAGAAACAGTTAGACAATGGCCATGGAAAAGTTCAGAAACTCATCAGAAAATGATTTACCCTCCTGCACTAGGCATACGAATAAGGATGGAACTAGCTGAAATATGCAAACACGATAATTTGACTAATGTAATTTCGATAATTCATAAATGGGAAATTATCTCAATCTTAAATGAACATATTAAAGTCGATAACAGGTTTTTAAGAGGACTAAATTGGATTAAGAAGTTGAAGGGAAATCATATGCTTTACTTATTAAAAGATTCAGAAGATTTAGAAAAAGCATGTCAAAGATTTTTGGTAAATAATAATGAGATAAAAATATTAGAAGATTATTTAAATATCAAAAAGATATTAAATACAAACCAAAAAAATTTCAATCATTTTTCTCCATCAAGTTGGACAGAATTTATTGAGGACAGAAACCTTAATGATGAGACAGTAAAATTATTAATTTGTGATGGAGGACCATACTGGCGTAAATTGTTTAAGTGGTTATTTATTTACAAATTCATAAAATCAAAAAAAGATGGAGAAACATTAAAAAAAGAAGGATGGGAGCCAGGGAAGGAGATGGGAAAGGAAATCAAAAGATTAAGATATTTGGAAATTGACAAATTAAATAGAAATTAATTACATTTTTACAACCTCTCCAACCTTATACCATTTATCCTTTAGAACATTTTCATATTTACGATTACAACTAATTAACAAGGGTCCACATGTTTGAGGATCTAATAGTAATGATATTCTCTCGTTAAAAGTCTCTTGATCTATTGAATTTTCGTTTAAAAAATTAATTATTCTTTTTTGCTTATTTATTTTATAAATTTTGTCATAAATTTCTTTATTAGATTCAAAGAAAGTACTTTTAACATTTTTTCTTATCAAATCAAATACTCCAGGATAAGCTTTAAAGGCAAATAAATCTAATAAAACTTTTAGTGGCTCAAGATTATTGCTTTGCCTATATAAATTAGATGATTCAACCATTTCTTTAAGATGTCCAATAAATCCGTATCCAGTAATGTCAGTCGCAGCATTGACTAATGATTCTTTAAATTGATTTTGAAAAAGATAAATTTCATCAATCAAATATTGCTGACTCTTAACTAAATTATTAATTACTTCAGAAGAACTACCTAGCATATTAATATTTTGCATTTGACCGGCAAAGTAAATCCCAACCCCCAGAGGTCTAGACATCATGAGAATATCTCCAATATTCATTCCAGATTTAAGCCATGGTTTTGCTCCATTTTTTAAAATACCTTGAACTGTTAAAGAGATATCTATTCCTAATGAATAAGGTTTATTTACTAAACTTCTTGCCTCGAAAGTATGGCCTCCAAGTAATTCACCTCCATGATCCTCAACTGTTGATTTAATCCCTTGAAGGGATTGAGAAAAGAGGTAACTCTGAAATCCCCTTTCAACTTTTGGTAATGATATTAAAGCCTGCGCGGATGAAAGTTTTGCTCCGCATGCCCACAAATCTGAGCAAGCATGCAAAGTCGTAATTTTTGCATTAAGCCACGGATCACTTACCAAAGCAGGAAATCCATCTACACTTTGCAAGATAATATCTTGAACATTTTGATAAATCTCAACTGAATCTTCAGGGGATGAAGCAAAAGAATCTAAATTAGAATTTATTAATGATTGATTCAAAACAATCTGAGGGATTTTAGCTGCACATCCCCTGCAATCATTCAATGAAATATTTTTTCCAATACTTTTCATAATTAGCCTTTTTGATCTGAACTTGTTAATAAAGTTCAGATCAATTTTATGCTTTAAAATCCAAAAAAGAAAAGAAGGGCCAAAAACAAAATTGCGATAAATAGCAAAAGCCTTTGGATTATGGCTTGGAAATACATTAACTATTTGTAATCCGATCCTTTGAGGAAACCACTTTTTTAATGATCCCCCTTCTATATCCTTTTTTAGATTTTGGACTAATGTATTTACAACTTTTACAGCAAACACTCCCGATGCTGGTCTTTTTGCTGAATCTACAACTGCGCAATCACCCGTAGCAAAGATTCCGGAAAAACTTTTCAACTGTAAATTCTGATTTGTGAAGATTCTGCCATTTGAATCC
This sequence comes from Prochlorococcus sp. AG-436-E22, assembly GCA_003212615.1. Classification (GTDB taxonomy): domain Bacteria; phylum Cyanobacteriota; class Cyanobacteriia; order PCC-6307; family Cyanobiaceae; genus Prochlorococcus_A. Next base: position 6,658 of record QCPG01000017.1, on the reverse strand, counting down.
GTATCTAATAATTTTTTTTGTGCCCATAAAGGAGAATTATTGCCAGTACATAAAAGAATCTTGCCATAATCAAAATTAAGGTTTTTAACTAAATCAATATTAAAATTACGCAAACTTTTTAGAATTTTATTATTAATTTTCCTTGAATCACATAATAGTTTTAAGGATCTACTTCTCCATCTTTTTCTCAAAGCATATGAGACTTCAATTGCAGCGAGACCACTCCCAACAATTACAAAAGGAAGTTCTTTTACTGAATCCAAAATATCTTCCTTTTGTATAAAGTCGTAAGCTCTCAAAAAAGGTTTAATTGGAAAAGCATTTTGATTTTTTACTAGGGTCTCAAATTCAGTTGGTATTCTTGTTTGGCTTCCATAATTAAGAACTAACTGCGAATAGTTCACTGATGGTCTCTGACTTAAATAAATTTTCTTTAAATTGAAATCAATATCCTGTACTTCTTCTTCTACAAAAGATAATTTTGCATTTTTTGCTAAAGATCTTATATCAATTAAACTTTCTTCTAAAGAAATTGACTTTGAAATCACAGATGGAAACATCGCCGAATAAACCAAATGAGAATCTCTAGATATAATTGAAACAGGAATTTCTGGCATTAATTTTGGACTCATTAACCATTTCTTAATTAAAAGAACATTTGTGTGTCCTCCTCCAATTAGTACTAGATGATTAAAAGTCATTTACATCACAATGAATAAAGAACATTTATTACCAATTGAAAATTCAAGATTAGGAGTAATAGGTGGGAGTGGATTTTACTCAATGGATAAATTTGAGTACGTAAAAGCAATAGATATCGATACTCCCTATGGTAAACCTTCTGATTCAATAAAAGTATTTAAGCTTGGAAATTTAGAAATAGCATTCATTCCTAGACATGGAAGAACGCATAGATTAAATCCTTCTGAAATTCCTTATAAAGCCAACATTTGGGCACTAAGATCAATCGGCGTAAGATGGATTATTGCTCCATCAGCAGTTGGCTCTCTTCAAGAACAAATTAGACCTCTAGATATAGTTGTACCTGACCAATTTATAGACAGAACTAAAAATAGGCCTGCATCCTTTTTTAATGAAGGAGCAGTAGCTCATGTAACTATGGGAGATCCCTTTTGTACCAATTTATGCAGAATATTGGGTGAGATTGGAGAAAAAAATATTCCGAGAGGCAGGCAATTACATAAAGGAGGCACTTATTTAGCAATGGAAGGGCCAGCTTTCTCAACGCGAGCAGAATCTAATTTATATAGAAGCTGGGGATGTTCGATAATAGGCATGACTAATCATACTGAGGCAAGATTAGCAAAGGAGGCTGAGATAGCTTACTCCTCATTATCCATGGTTACTGATTATGATTGCTGGCATGAAACTCATCAAGAAGTATCTGTAGAGATGATTTTAGATAATTTTAGATCGAATACTGCAGTGGCTAATAAAATAATATTTGAAGTAGCTAAAGTAATTGCACAAGAAAGACCGAAAAGTAAGTCTCATTTTTCATTAAAAGATGGATTGATCACCCAAAAAGAAAATATCCCTAACTCTACTAAGCAAAAGTTAGAGATATTTATAGATTCTTATTGAACTTATATATAATCTAGGGAACTTAAAAATTAATATTTTAAGCTGAACCTACTCCGTTATAAGATCCATAGAAAAATATTCCTAGAACGAATATAACCGCAATTCCACCAGCTGTAGCAACAAGCCATAATGGAAGAGTGCCCTCAGTCCATCTTCTTTCCCAAGCTACAGCTGGTCTACCATCTGGCAACCTATCGGGAATTCTGCCATCGGGTCCTTTTAATTTACTCATAATTTAAATTTAGTTGAAGAAATAGCTGGAAAATAAAATTCCCAAGACAAATACTGATAATAAACCTAGGTAAAGGCTTGTTCGATTAAGTTCTACAGGAACTTTGTTCGGATTTTCGTTTACTTGCATAATGAATAAAGTTAACGTCTGATAAATTGCATAGCTGCAATAGCACCTAAGAAAAATACTGAAGGTATTGCAAGAGCATGAACTGCAAGCCAACGAACAGTAAATATTGGATAAACGCGGACTTCTGCAGCCTGCATTGGAGCTTGTGAGTTAGTCATTTTATTTTGTTCTTAAGTCTAATTGGGACTTAGCCTCATACCTTTGAGTAACGACAGGTGCCTTAGATTCAGATGCTTGGAAGTAGCTATCTGGTCGAGGAGTTCCAAAAGCATCATAAGCTAGGCCTGTATATACAAAAAGAAAACCTGCTATGAAGATTGCTGGAAGTGTTACTGCATGAATTACCCAGTATCTGACACTGGTTATTATTTCAAAAAATGGGCGTTCACCCGTTGATCCTGCGGCCATAATCACAATTATTTACTATACGATCTTACAAGGTAAAATCATATCTTTGCGAAGATATTAAGAGCTTGGTTACAGACAGTTGCTAAATTGATGCAAAATTAAGGTTTTTTTTATTTTTAAACTGTAGTTACATTTAACCTTGCCACTTAAGTATGTACCCCCGCTCTCCAATAATAAAACCCTTTTGAGTATCAATTTGATCTTTATCTAGAAAAACAATTTTAATAAAATTAGTTGGCAATGAGGCCGCTATCGGGTCAGAGTTCCAAGTTTTACCCTTATCTTTACTAACTATAAGAGTTCCATTACCGCCTCCAGCCCAAATATCTCCATTAGGATCCCATCCAAGATCGAGGTAGTTATATCCATTCAAGATTGGAATTATAGGCTTTGTCCAACTCTCTAGATCTTGGCTATTATCATTAAACCTAATTTCAGCGCCTCTAGATAACATCCATAAATCTCCAGAAGGATTAAATCCAATACTCTGAACCCTTTTACTACTAGCTCTTTGATGAGCAACCCAAGTATCACTGTTACTGTCAAGAGTTGAAAAGAAATTACCTAAGCTACTCACACTTACATAATCTCCATTTTTAGTTCTTCTTAAATCTCTAACCCCTCCAGAGCCAGAGGCATCTACTACTTTGGCACTCCATGATGAACCGCTATCTACCGTTTGATATATGGCACCTGCAGTGGTAGCCAATTCGGCAACCCCATCATCAACAGTTGTTATAAGAAATGGTTGGCCTGGTAATTTGCTCCCTAGAGATAGACGAGTCCAATTTTTTCCCGAATCAATTGTATGCATAACCAATGAGGGCTGACCTATTAACCAGCCCTCTTCACCTTTAAAATCAATATCTAGCAGACGAAAGTTTTCTTCACTTGGTAAATCTAAATCTCTTTTGTCCCACGTTTCTCCTCCATCATTTGATTCCATAATAAGTCTGTTAGAGCCTACTAAAAATCCATTATTATTATCTATAAAGTCAACATCTAGAACATTTGCCTGGTCTTCAAATTGAATTGTTTTCCAAGGGCTGCTATCGTTCACCTTTACTCCTGTAGATGAACAACTGCTCAAGACAAAACAAAGGAGTAAAGATAAAAGAAGATTAGGAATGCTGGTAATAAATTTTTTCATTTGATTATTTTAATGCAAAGAGTATAAAGAAAGGAAACACGCAGCTGCAAATGCTAAACCTCCAAAAATTAATATATTTTTTTGGCCAGGAGGTAAGCTATTAAAACCGAATCCGTAAGTTAAATTTTCTTCAAAACCACTAGGTTTGGATTTTGGACCTATATCTTTATAAAAGTTCTTACCGGCTCTGCAAACTGGACAAACGAATGTATTACCATCTAATTCTGAAAAAGGCGTATTTTTAGGTATATTTAATTTTTTATTTCCCTCAGACGGATCATAAATGTATCCACAACTTCTACATTCGAATCTATTTTGTTCTAAATTAATGTAAGGTTGTTCAACATTTACTCCTGAAGAGTTTTCAGAAAGATTTTCTTTCTCAAAGTTTTCAACTATTTTGTTTTCCTCAGAGGCTGGTTGAATGTTTTCACTCACGGTTTATTATTGTTCTTTAAGAACTTTAAAAGATTTTGCTTAATTAAGCGACTCTTATTCAAAATTATTTTTTAAGATGTTTCTATTAACTGGCTATGAATATTTTTTAGGCTTTCTATTAATTGCTGCTGCCGTACCAATATTGGCTCTTATTACTAATCTCATTGTTGCGCCTAAAGGTAGAACTGGGGAAAGAAAACTAACATATGAATCTGGAATGGAGCCTATTGGAGGAGCATGGATTCAATTTAATATTCGTTATTACATGTTCGCCTTGGTTTTCGTTATATTTGATGTGGAGACGGTATTCCTTTATCCTTGGGCTGTTGCCTTTAATAGATTAGGCTTATTAGCTTTTATTGAGGCTTTGATATTCATTGCAATACTAGTAATTGCTCTGGCTTACGCATGGAGAAAAGGTGCCTTAGAATGGAGTTAAAAAATTGAACCCACAATTATCCCCAAAAGCAATAAGAGAAATCAGAGAGGGAACTTGTAACCCACTTGGTGCGCCACAAGTTACCACAGATTTAAGTGAAAATATTATCCTAACAAGTTTAGACGATCTTCATAATTGGGCTAGATTAAGTAGTCTTTGGCCTCTCCTATATGGAACAGCCTGTTGTTTTATTGAATTTGCTGCCCTAATTGGATCTAGATTTGATTTTGATAGATTTGGATTAGTACCAAGAAGCTCGCCAAGACAAGCAGATTTATTAATAGTTGCAGGTACAGTAACGATGAAGATGGCTCCAGCCCTAGTAAGACTTTATGAGCAGATGCCTGAGCCAAAATATGTGATTGCAATGGGTGCTTGTACAATCACAGGAGGAATGTTTAGCGCAGATTCTACTACTGCTGTCAGAGGAGTTGATAAATTAATCCCTGTTGATTTATACCTTCCAGGATGTCCACCAAGACCAGAAGCAATTTTTGATGCTGTAATAAAATTAAGAAAAAAAGTTGGTAATGAATCAATTTTAGAAAGGACAAAAACAGAGCAAACCCACAGGTACATTACATCTGATCACGAAATGAATCTTGTTTTCTCTGAAAATACTGGTGAATATCTAAACAAAAACTCAAAGAATATTATTCCTTCCTCCCAAAAAGAAAAAATAACTGAATTACCCAAGATCAGTGCAAAGCCTGAAATTATCAATATTCAAGAGGATTAATGGAACAACAAGAAGATTTAGCGAAATCATCTGATACCTCAATAGAAAAAGAGGGATTTGTAAGTCAAAATTTATCTAAAGATGGAATTCCAAATCAATCATTAGCTAATGATCATATAGGAATAGAAAATATTTCTGTTGAACCTATCAAATTATATGAAGCAGTATCTGCTTTAAAAAATTACGGTTTCAACTATCTCCAATGTCAAGGTGGCTACGATGAGGGTCCAGGCAAAAATCTTGTTAGTTTTTATCATTTTATAACTGTTGATGACTTACAAAAAATCGAAAATATTAAAGAAGTTAGATTAAAAGTTTTCTTAAAAAGAGATTCTGATTTATCAATACCTAGTTTGTATAAAATTTTTAAAGGGAGTGATTGGCAAGAAAGAGAAACATATGACATGTATGGAATAAATTTTATTGATCATCCAAATCCCAAAAGACTTTTAATGCCTGAAGACTGGAGAGGGTGGCCATTGCGAAAAGACTATATCCAGCCGGATTTCTATGAACTTCAAGATGCTTATTAATTTAATTTCTTTAATTTGCGGTATATAAACATAACTGCTCTTGCTAATCTTCTCGAATCATGTCTAAGAGTTGGAGTTATTTTTCTTGAATATAATGGAGCCTGCAAAACATAATAACCCTCAGATAATAATCTTTCTTTATTACATTTAACAGGCTCTGCCCCTCTACTTTCATAATAATCTACTATTGGAGACTTTTCAAACTGAATCTGAGATAAGATTGCGTTAAAAATTCGAGTATTAACTCCAAAATTTGATAATTGTTTTTCTATTGATTTTATATGTTGATAAACATCAAGTCCATCTGTTTCTCCAGGCTGAGTCATCAAATTACTGATGTAAATTTTGGGGGCATTACTTTGCAATAAAGCATCTACTATCTCAGGTACTAATAAGTTAGGCAATAAAGAAGTGTATAAACTACCTGGCCCAAGAACAATCAACTCAGCGTCTTTAATAGATTCTAGAGCGCTAGGGAGAGCAGAAGGATTTTCTGGTAGGTAACCAATCCTTGAAATTAATTTTCGAGAATTGCTGATATTGCTTTCCCCAAAAATTTTTTCGCCATCCTCCAATTCGGCCCATAACATAACATCAATATTTGTTGCCGGCAAAACTTGACCTTGTACCGCCAAAACCTTGCTAGAGGCTTGAACTGCTTTTTCTAAACTACCTGTAATTGTTGTTAAAGCTGACAAAAATAAATTTCCAAAACTATGTCCCTCAAGACCACTTCCTCCCGAAAATCTATATTGAAACAATCTAGTTAAAATAGGTTCTTCGTTTGATAATGCAGCCAAACAATTTCTAATATCTCCTGGAGGTTGCACACCTAATTGTTTTCTAAGAATTCCACTACTTCCACCATCATCGGATACAGTTACGATTGCAGTAATATTACTGCTGTAATTTTTCAAGCCTTTCAATAAAGTAGATAAGCCTGTACCTCCACCAATTGCAACAATATTAGGACCTCTGTTTAATT
>QCPG01000016.1 GCA_003212615.1 Prochlorococcus sp. AG-436-E22 | reverse complement strand
TAAATGAGCTCCAAAATATCCTCCTGTAAAAGAACCAACTATTAATAATAGTAGTAAATTTGAAGGAACTGATCCTATCTTACTCAAAATAACTGCACCGGTAAAATTCCAAAAAATTCCAACAGTAAAGAATGTTAAACTTATAGCACGAAGAAAATCCATTCCAAAGGTTTTTATTAAAAGTATTGTTACAAGCAATCCAGTCCCTGAAGAAATAGAACCATTTAAAATACCTATCAGGAAAATAAAAATTAAAAATCTAATTTTATGAATCAAATTAAGTTGATTATTATCAGAGGACAGACCTAAATTAGATTTAAAGAATGAATAAAATGCTAATAATATTGAAATTATTCCTAAAAATAAATATAAATACTGTTCTGATATAAATTCAACAACAGAAGCTCCAAAAATCACCCCAGGTATTCCAAATAATAAAATCTGACAAGCTACATAAATATCATTTGTTAGAGATTTATAATTTCTTAATGAACCGCCTAGTCCTAGTGCTACTGTTGCTAATTTATGACTAGCAAGAGCTTGATAATAAGGCACACCAGATAAAATTAAAGCTGGCAATTGAATTAAGCCTGCTCCGCCTCCAGAAATAGCTGAAAATGTATTAGAAATAAAGGATATCAAAAATATAGAAATGCATTTAAAAAAAGAATAATCAAAGTTATTTACTAAAGGTGTTAATAAATAAAGCATTAAATCTAAATTCTAATTTCTTAGTATTTTAAAAAGATAGGATCGAATTACAAAGTGATATCTTCTTTTTTCAATCATAGTTCATTTAAAACTGTTATTATCAAAAATATTCTCAAGAATATTATGCATAGACAAGATGCAATTTACCTTGATCAACTATGTCCCAAGATAAGTAATAAAAATTGGAGAGAGTCACTTTATAAACTTACAAGATATAAATGCATTTATTGCGGTAAGCCATCAGAATCACTTGATCACATTCATCCAATGTCAAAAGGTGGAACAAGCTGTACAAGTAATTGCGTGCCATGCTGTCTGTCATGTAATGGTAAGAAATCAGATTCGGAAGTTCTTAGTTGGTACAGAAAACAAAATTTTTATGATCCTAGAAGGGCTATGGCAATACGTGCATGGTTCAGTCAGGATTTAAGACTAGCGTCGGTTCTTTTGAGCTACTTAAATTAAAAATCAAATCTTGAATTGACTAAAATTACTAAAAATTTTTTGTATCAAGATTAAATATAACTTCCTATTTTTGTAAATAATAATAAATTTTATTTAAATTCTTATTTTTGCTTCAGAATTTATTTTATGGCTTCTAAAAATCGAAATATTAGAATAATCATCTTTCCACATTATTGGCGAATCTATAACCTTTCTTTCGGGAGATTTTACTGAAAAAATTAAGCCGAATACAAAAAGAATAGTGATGAGGATAATTATCATTACTAATTTATCTGAAATATTATTCATTAACTTAACCTATCTAGAAAAATTTTTGTCAGGAGTTGTTTTTTCATAAATTTCCAGAAAATAAGATTTAAAATAATCAACTCCGTTCTTTCCCATTAATCCAAATGACCATCCACAATCATTTACTACTTGCAATGAAATTTGATTTGCCAAGTCATCTTTCTCAATCCATTTTTTTTGTGGATTGTAAGAAAAAGATATAATATTTTCTGTTTTTACAATAGCTGATTTCATTGCTTCATCTTTAGAAAAACCATTTTTAATAGCCTTGCAATATTTTCTCGAGAAATTATTAGAGATCCTATTTTGGAGTAGACTAACACTAGGGTCTGAAGTATCAAATGCTAACCCTATTGGAGGATTAAAGAGAAAAAAAACAAAGAAAAATAATACTAAAAAGAACTTTAACAATAGCTATACTTCAATATTTATATTTTATATATTAGTTTTTTTTTGTTTTCTTTTCAATTGAATCTTATAAATCTTATATGCAAAATTAAATTTCAATTTATTAAAAATTCATAGTATTGCAATAAGTTCAGTAATAATATTCAGAATGTTTATTTGACTACCTGATATGCACGAATCATTGATGACATTGCTATTTTTCCCTGACTGGACAAACGGACTACCTTCAGACTTTTTAATACTTCATTTTTTCGTTGGAGCTGTAATTTTTCCCTTCAACATGATTCATGCTAAAGCAAGAAAAATTGACAGTCAGAATCCACAAGAAGCAGCTAATGGGTATAAAAATTCAGGAACTACTTCATTCTTTGGTTACGAAGAAATCAATTAGATTTAAATAAAAGATCTTTAAGAAATTATTTAATTGATAATAATTTCCCTAAAAACCACGTTAAATCTAAAATCTTCCATCCTATTGAACTTATATGAATCTTGAGACTTTCTCTAGGATTAATATTTACTGTTTTGAATTTATATATTATTTATACTGTAGGAACTAATAAAGAATCACTAGGAAAAAAATAAGAATTAAAAATGAGTCTTTGCAAAAAGAGAAGATAGGAAAATTATTTCCTAAGAAAAAATCTATTTAATTGTTTTATTACTATCCAGTAATCTATTTATATTGTCGATTTATAAAATCAGTAGGATACAATAACATCATTTTTTGCTACCTTAATTTAAACATTATCAATAAAATTTTAATCATAACAAATAATTTTTCTTTACGAAAAACTAATTTTGTGATTTATACAGCAAAAATATTTTCATCACTAAAAAAAAATGTTAAAAATAAAGAAATATATTTAAATAGTGGAGAATACACCTCAATATCTATTTCTTGCTAGTGGAGTAAAAAATGGAGAAGGGTTTTGGATTGTAGGAGTCAAAAATTGTGATGAAAATATTCTTGATGATAAAAACCTTTTAGATTGCCATAGAAAAGAACTAATAGGAAATGAATCAGCAAAAGATATTCTTTTCGCTATTAATTTAAACATAAATAATTTATTCAATGAACTAAGAAATAAAAATTATTTTATTGAAAGACCTTCAATAGGAATTTCTTTTAATATCCCACTCGATCTCTTGGAATGTATTTTTGATTTTTGGTTAGATATTTATAAAAACCAAGAAGCCTGGGAAACTTGTCTTGGTCTTCTAAAAATCAGAAAAAGAATTTCCCTAACAAGCCTAATTAAAAGTAATAGTTTAAAGGGTAACTCTAAAAAATGGGCTATGAAAGTTGAAACTTTACATACTTATGTCCCAAATTCACTTAGAATTGAACCGCTAAAGGACCCAATGTGGAAATAATTCTACCTTTAATTAATATATATATTTACTTCGTAGGATATTTAAGTAAAAATAAAATTATTTGTTAATTAAAAATGAATAAGCCATATGCTTTTAGTAACGATCAAATGAATGGAATTGTCGAAGATACTTACGCCAATATAATAAAAGAATGTGAGAATTTAAAGAAAAATACTAATTGCCCAAATGAGCAGGTAGTAGCACTTTTAAGTGTAATCGCATCAAATTTCGCAACTACAACTGATAAAAGCGAAAATTAAGATGATAAGTTATTTTACCTGGAGCGAATTTGATAAGAGCGTAGAACACATAGCCAACAAATGTAAGTTTTTAAAGTTTTCTGGAATATATGGAGTCCCTCGTGGTGGGTTATGTCTTGCCGTAGCACTAAGCCATAAATTAAAAATAAATTTGATTTCAGAACCAATAAAAAATTCACTAATAGTGGATGATGTTTATGAAACTGGAATTACATTAAAAACCTTTAAAGATATTGAGGGAGCAATGTTTTTTGTATTGTTTAGTAAAATAAAACCTACATGGTGGAATACTGTATATATATCTGAAAAAAGGGAATGGATAGTTTTCCCATGGGAAGAAACTTTAAATCTACAAAGAGACCGCAACGAATATATCAAAAAACGAGGTTTAAGTTGAAAAAGAAATTATATTTAGCAAATCCATATGGATTCTCAAAACAAAGTAGAAATCTTCTATATGAATTTATTAATATTTTCAATGATTTAAATATAGAAGTTTATGAACCATTTGAGAGGACGAAACACATAATACGAAAGGGAGGTGAATTTGCACATAACATCGCAATAAGTAATTTCCATGATTTACAAAAATGTGATTGCATTTTTGCGATTGTTAATGGCACACCTCCAGATGAAGGTGTAATGATTGAATTGGATATTGCGATTGCTTTAAAAAAGGAAATCTTTTTATTCAGGGATGATTTTAGAAATTGTTCTGATAGCAATCAATACCCATTAAATCTCATGCTGTTTCTTGGACTGCCTAGAGATAATTGGGAAAAATATTATTTTGAATCCTTACAAGATATAAAAAATAATAAAAAAAGATTTGTGGAATGGGCAAAAAAACAACCTAAATAAACAAAAAAACCTTGAATTAAAATTTTCAATAAAAAAACTCTGATAAGATGTTAGAATGTAATTTATTTATAAAATTTTGACACAAGTTACAGTAGGAGAGAATGAGGGAATTGAGTCTGCCCTTAGAAGATTTAAAAGGCAAGTATCTAAATCAGGAATCTTCGCAGATTTAAAAAGACTTAGGCATCATGAAACCCCTATTGAAAAATACAAAAGAAAGTTGCAACAAAGAAGGAAAGCAAGAAGAAGATAATTTGTACTAGGCTTTAAAAATTAATATAGAATTTTATTATTACTAATTTTAGTAGTTTAAACAATTTAATTATTTAAGTTTTTAAGCTCTTTAAGCTTTTTAACAAGATTTACTCCAACCCCTGAGACCGCAAGAAGATCTTTCTCATCTGCTGCAATAACTGCTTTTTTTGTTTTAAATCCAGCCTCATATAAAGCCTTAGCACTTTTAGCGCCTACACCAGGTAGGGTAGTCAAGATTTCAATGTTTTTCTTATAATTAACTGTTTTTGGTTTTGTTTTTGAAGATTTTACAGACTTAGTTATTGTTTTTACTTTCTTTAAAGGAGTTCCAGGTGATGCTGAACTTTTAAATAGAATCGATTTTAGTTTACTTAAAAAGTTAGAAATCATTGCAATATATAAGTAATAAAATTAAATCTTCAATTTAAATATTTTCAAATTCCCAGTGGGAATTAATCAAAAAAAAATTAGATGATTGAATGAAATTAATTTATTTACATTTATATAAAGACACATATTTAATATTTATGCAAGCTTACTAGTCCATTGAAAGTATTTTAAATAAGTGTAAGAATTTTCAGAAAAGAAAAAAATGTACTTTCCAAAATTACAAGTATTTACTAGAAGTAAAATTAGAGTCTTAATAGAGAGCAGAGCATAGAAAATGAAGCTCATATTTATAAGTGGTCCTTCTGGAAGCGGTAAAACAACCTTATCAAATCAAATAATAATAAAAATAAAAAATGGTTTTGTTTTAAGTACAGACAATTACTATAAAACTGGTCTAATAAGTAAATTACTATCAAAATTTCTAGAAGGTTATTTTGATAGAAGCATTAGTTTTGATTACAAACTATTTAAAAAGGATTTTAATTTTATTCTTAAGAATGGAATTTCAATCTATGAACGTTCTTATAATTACGAAAAGAAAAAAATAACAAAAATCCTAAACGAAACAAATAATATTAATTTTTTAATTGTAGAAGGTATTTTTTCTAAAGAATTTTCAAGGACTTTACATAATCATAATTATTTTTTTTTAGAATTAAAAATAAATAAAAATGATTGTATGAAAAGAGTTATCCAAAGAGATTTAAAAGAAAGGGGCAAAGCTGAAAAACGAGCTGAAAAAAATTTTCTAAAATCATGGGATATTTATTACGATAAATTCAAAAATAAAATTATAAGAAATAATACTAATGAATTCGTTATTACAAAAGACACCAACATTGATTACATACTTAAAAAAATATTCAATTAATTCTTAAAATTTTCACTAATATTAGAGAACTTAATATTAATCCTTAAATCCTGTCAAATCCTTCTCATTCAAACTAATCTCGACAAAATCGTTATATATTTAACTTAATTGAAAAGGCAATCGAAAAGCGCCTCCAGAGTGTTGTAAAACTCTGCATAATATAATAGAGATTTTATCATTACAAGTTAATTGATTTACGAAAGAATTACCTTCAAAGAGGTCATTGAAATTATTAAATATTCTTTGTTTCAAAGAATCTTCATCTTTTAATGTATACAAGAATTAGTAAAATCTATGTTTTTTAAATTCACTATAATTAGTCTTTTGTTATTATCTTGCAGCTGAAAAATAAGTCAATCAAATGCATAGAAATTATCATTCATTTTCTAAAAAAACTATAAATATAATCAAGTTTTTCTGATGATGAAAAATCAGTTTCAATAACAGGAGTAATATTATTGTTTGTATAAAAGTTAACTAACTCTCTTGTAAAGTGATAGAAATATTCCATCGAATATAAACACTTTCCTGAAATATATACCCCTTTCCAAGGCCGGAATTTAAACCTCGCTATAAATTGTTTTGAAGGAATTAATAAACTTCCAAATAGATTTAATTTTTCATATTTTGATTCTTTATTAATAAAATTCATTTCATTCTGAAGTACTTTAATATCTGTCCCGTATTGAAGCCAAATTGAATTTATTAATCCTGAAGAAATTTTCATCTCGAGCCTTTCTCTTTCTGAAGCTACCTTATAATATTTTTTTAAGTATGGATTATAAGCTATACCTAATTTAACTTTTAAATTTTTTTCTTTTTTTATATTAGTTAAAACGTCAATTGTATCAAGTTTTTTTATCTTATTAGATCCAGAAACGAGAAGAATTTCATAATTACTATTTGAATAAGAATTTTTTAAAAATTCTAAAAATTCTTGATATGTTTTTTTTTTATTTCTAGAGTATTGATGATAAAGACTATAATGATAAGTCACATTAAATTCTGGAAAGTGTTTAGTTATATAGTTAATAGTTGAACTAAACAATTCCTTCTTAATAGCACCCTTACAAGGAATGTTAATGTTTTTTATTTTATTGAATTGACAGTATTTAAGTTTATTTTCTAACTCAGAAATATTTTTAAATGACAATTCAAACCTTAAATTATTACTCATAAATAATTAAATTAAACTTTTATTTAAGTATTTTAACGAAAACATGTGACTGCTTCGATTCTTATTTGAGAGGTAATATTTTTATTCTTACTCTTAAAAAATGGCTGGGAGAAACCTCGAATAATACTTTATTGAAATTTTATATTCTGTTTATTTTGCAATAATATCATTGAAATGTTTCCAATTCTTTGAAATTACTACTCCAAGTCAGACTAAATAAAAACCTACAAAAATCCAAAAGAATAGATATAAAAAAGATATGATGTTTATATGATTAAATAATATAATTAAAAATCAAACATCCATGTTTATAATTGAATACTTTATTTCTTATTCTTTTAGAAAATCATATAATCATTAAAGACTTTGATGAACTCGAGAGGTTAGAATATTAAAAAGTATTTTTTTAAGAATATGGCAAGTCAAGATTATCTAATTGCAATAGCATTAATAGAGCAAAACCTTGTTAGAGCAATGCCACTCGGAGGAAAAGAAATTAAAGATAATTTAGATGAACCAGAAAATTTTAAGAAACTTGGAGAAGAGGTTATTTTAAATCTTCTTCTTAGAGTTTTCCAAAGGAGTGATGAAGGTGCATTGAAAAGGGCATCTGAAGATAAAGGGTTACTCTTGGTTCATATGCATCCTAAAAGGATGCAGAAAGAGCTTCCATTTATTAAATCTGAATGGATAAGAGACGGAGATACACAACAATTTTTAAAATACCTTGGCAATCTTGCTAAAGAAGTATGGACTGTATCATTTATAAAGTACAAAGGGATTGAATTTAGTTCAATCTCAAAAAATGAAGATATCTAATACATATTTATAAATATTTTCTTTTTAAAGGATTTCTTTTTTTAAATTATTATTTTCCTTAGAAACTTTAAAACATTTTTTACCATTACCAAAATCTATTGAGGAAAAATCAAAATCATTTTTGATATGCAAGGCACAATTGCCCTCAATACAAATACAAGATTCAATAACTTCCCTCTTGATAAGATCACTCACATAAGGTTCTCTTTCTTTTTCTTCATCGAAATGAGGACAAGCAATACCATCAATTATTCCTAAGCAATTAATTATAGTCAAGTCTTTAGCAAAAGAATCAGTTATTCCCTTATCAAACCAACAAATAGCTCCAGCACTTACACCACTCATCACAATTCCTTTATTATATGCATTTTGTAAAATGTTATGTAAATTCCATTCTTTCCAAACTGCCAACATACTTTTTGTATTTCCTCCTCCAACATAAATGATATCTTGAGTTAAAACTTTCTCTTCTAAGTTTTCTGTTCTAGAGAAAAAATCAATATGACTTGTTATACAATCTAGTTTAGAAAATGCTCTATAAAAATTTAATTTATACAAACTACTGTCACCAGATGCTGTAGGGATAAAGCAAATTTTTGGTCTTTTTTTATTAATTAAAGAAACTATATATTTTTCAATTTCAAGAGAGCCTAAAGAACGTCCAAACCCTCCTCCCCCAATTGCAACTATATTTTTACTATGCATTTTAAATAAATGATTTGTTTATGAATTTAAGACAAATTACCATTAAAGATCAACTTGAATTAAAGAAGGTTTATTATGATTCAATTCAATCATTAGATGAAAAAATATATTGCCAAGAACAAAAAAGGGCTTGGTCAAGCCAAGCATGGGATAATCCTAATTTTGATAAATCTATATTTAAAGGAAAAGGATGGCTTTTAAGTGAACAAGGTATAATTATTGCTTTTGCAACAAGGTATCCCAATAATAGAATTTCGTTATTCTACTGTAAAGGTAACTTCCAGAGAAAAGGCTACGGTTCGAGGTTACTCCATAAATTAGAAGATGATGCTAAGAAAGAAGGTTTAGATTCTCTTTCAACTGAAGCGAGCTTGATAAGTTATAAATTATTTCTTAAAAATAAATGGAAAATAATTCGTAAAGAAAAAGTTATTATAAATAATATTTTTTTTGAAAGATATAAAATGACTAAAATTATAAAAATTAATTTAGTCAATTAATAATGTACAGCAAAAGCAAGGGGATAATTTTTATTCAAAGAATGCTATTTTGGGCTTTATACATTTTTTCAGGATTTATACTTTATTCAAACAAAGGTATTTTACCTTCTTTTTTTATTACTTTTTCAAGAATTTTTTATCCATTATCTATATTCTGGCTTCAAATTAGAATTAAAAAAAGCACAAATTTCCTGCCTATTGATTCTAATATGACGACATCACAGTTGTGGTTCAATTTATTACCCGTTATTGCATCTCTCTTAACAGTAATGTTTTCTATCACAAATACCTTCTTTTATATTCTAGGAAAAATAATTAACTCTTAACTTTAATAAAGTAATTATTCTCTGATTACGCTAGTCATTTCTTTAAAAGAAACATAATGTAAAGAAATTTGCCTTTTACTTAAATTTGTCTAAATTTTTAATAGTGAGCAATAAAATCATGAAGAATATTTCATTACAGAGAAATATTAATTTTGATAATGAAGAAAAAGTGAAACACGATTATAAATTTTTCTCTTTAAAAATCACAGATAGTATATATAAAAAAGATATTGTAAAATTTTTAGAGACTCTCTCTTGTCATTTTATTTAGAAACAAATTGTTATTATGATCTTCAAATTCAAACAGTCTGAAGAATAAATAATTTTTTGAAGGATAATAATTAAAAATTTAGAAAACTACAATGCAATTATTTCTTGCTGACTGCCAGTTCTCAGATATTGAGAATCAAGTAAAAGCTTATCAATTATTTGTTGAATCCTGGGAAAATGGTGAAATAGCCAAATCAGATAAAACAGACAAATTTGAGATGTTATTTAGAGTACATGCACCAGGAGAAGGCAGAGTAGTTTGTTTATGTAAGGCTCATAGTGATAAGGAAATTTTTGAGCATTTTGCCCCATGGAGAGCCAAATTTGGAATTCATATGGAATTTACACCTGTAATAAGTTGTCAAAATGTCGTTGATTACCATAAAGATTTGTTCAAATCTTTAGTGTAAATTCATAAATCTAATCTTTATTTTGACTAAACTATTCCCAAATCTTATCTACAAAAAAAGAGATCGAAATCTACCTTCTTCTAAAATCAGACCCAAAGAAGAAGAAATAGTTAAATCTAAACCATTAATAATATTTGGTTTTATTATCTCATTGACTTCTATCTTTTTACTTTTGTTAACCATAAATAACAAATTTGGATAATTTGAGTAATTACCACTAATAGTTTAAAACAAAAATGATTTAGCATTAATTTAAAATAATTAATGAAATGGCATTTAACGAAGGGGGGATGGCATCAGGTCTTCTCATTATTGCAGTATCTGTAGTTTTTGCTGCAGGTTTTGGATTTTTAGTATTGCATTTTGTCCCAGGGACACCCTTTTAATTAAGCCAATTGTAATAAATACCTTACACATCTTAGACATTAACACTCTCTAAATCCCGTATTTGATTATCAACAGTATTAGATTTAGTCTTTAATGTATATGCATAAACTAAAGTTCCTAAAGCTAAAATACTAGATACCAATATTCTTGATATGAGTATCAAAGCAATAAGTACTCCTATTATTCCTCCTTTCAATCTAAATAAGTTTGATTTAATTAAAAGAATTGATCAAAAAACAATAGTTGCTTTTAGAGAAGAGATTTTCAATAAAGTTAATGTTCAAAAAGGATTTAACAACATTTCCTTAGGGAAATATAATTAAATCCAATTTTAAAAACCGCATAAAAAAAGACTCTAATGAGTCTTTTAATTTAAATCTACAAAAGATTTATTGATTTATGCATCTTTATCGAACTTGCTTAGGTTAGGGCCTGCAACCAAACCAACTAAAGCAAAAAGCACTAAAGAAAGGATCCCAACAGCAGTTGCATAAGGATTGAAACCACCTAAAGAAAAGGAAGCTAATAAATTCATGATTTAAAAAACAAATATCTTGGAGTTAAGCATACAGAATTTTTGAGGAAAATATACCTATATTGAGACATTTCTTCGTAATTTTAAAATAAATAGCTAAATCCTTTATTACCAACACACATATTTTTTATTTTTTATTTTATTATCAAGAGAAATATTATAGCTTTATGATTGCATATTTTAAGACAATTAACACTAATTTTCCCTAATGACTTCTAACTATACGTTTATCTATGATGGAGAATGTCCATTTTGCAATCATTTTGCAGAGCTCCTGGAAATCAAAAGCAAGGTAAATAATATTAAAATTCTTGATGGTCGTAAGAATTTAACCCTAATTAAATCTCTATTAGAAAAAGGTTATGACATAGATAAAGGTGCTATTCTTATGAAAGATAAAGATATCTTTCATGGAGCAGAAGCGATAAATACTATTTGCAAACAGATAAATAAGCCTTCAAGTAGTTTACTTTTATTACTTTCTAGGCTATTCAAATCAACTAAGCGAACAAAAGTATTATTTCCGTTACTTGTTAGAGCGAGAAGATTTGCATTGATATCAAAAGGTGTATCAACATCTCTAGTTTGAAGTATAAATAATTTCTAAAAAATAAATAACATATTTATAAGCTTCTGTTTCAATAAATGATAATTCATTATTTATTAGCTAGAACTAGGAAGTAAACTAAATATTTAATGATAGAAAACTTCAATCCCTTTATTTCATTAGGCGGTGATAACCAGAAAGTTAACCATATGGCTGAGGCAGCACTTGAAATGAATTTAACATGCAATGATTTAAAGAAAGATTTAAATTTAACAGATGGAGATGTAGTTGATATGTTGCAACTAGTTATGGATAGGTTTAAAAATAGTAATTAAGTTTAAATTGTTGTAAGTCTAATATTTCTTTTTTTTAATGAAAACAATCCAAATTGCGTTTTCACAATATCAATCAGCTAGCTTTTTATGGTCTGAATTAATACAAGATTATGGATTTGATAAGGCTAGAAAAATAGTTTGTCAAGCTTTAGACTTACAAAAAATGAATGGGAAGAAAAATTATACCATGCCAATCATATTTTCAGGAACAGGAGGATTAGCTCTAATACCCATACAAATTCTAGAAAAAGAGGATTTTAAAATTAGTTATAAAGAAAATCAAGTTTTAATATTTAATATAAAAAGAAAGTCTTTTCAAATTTTAAATGAAACAGCAAAATAATCTAAGTTACTAGCTTCTCGATAAAACCAAATTTACTTTATAGTCTAGTAAAACAAACTTGTAATAATGACTTTTAAAGCGACCTACCTTGGATCAAATGGTTGGTTTATAAAATTTAAAAAAAACAATTTAATAATTGATCCATGGCTCAAGGGAGATTTAATATTTCCACCAGGAGAATGGTTTTTCAAAGGATCATTAGAACAAGAAATTTTAATAGATAAAGACATAGATATCATTTTGTTAACACAAGGATTACCTGACCACTGTCATATTCCGACCTTAGAAATGTTTAGAAAGGATATTCAAATAATTTGTCCAAGAAGTGCTAGTGGAAAATTAGAAAAAATAGGTTTTACTTCAATTGAAATTCTAAAGCCAACTGAAAAAACTTATAAATTTAATTTAAGTTTTGAAGCTACTGCTGGTGCTCCAGTCCCACAAATAGAAAATGGATATATTGTTCGAGACGATGAAGATAATAGCTTTTATATAGAACCCCATGGATATCTTGACGATAATGTAGACAAACAAAATCTTGATGCAGTAATAACTCCCACAAAAAATTTAGAATTACCATTGGTAGGTTCTTTTGTAAAAGGTGCTGATGTAATACCTAAATTGGTTAACAAATTCAATCCGAAATTTATACTTTCAAGTACAGTTGGTGGTGATGCAAAATATTCAGGTTTTCTAAATAACATTATTTCTGTACAGGAATATAAAGAAGAATTAAATTGCAATCTTATAGATTTAGAGAGGATGCAATCTATTATGATTTAAATTGATCCTAAGATGTACTCAAGTTTCTCATTTAGTAAAAAAGTAAATTCAATTTTAAAGGAGTCCTAAAATTCATTCATTTTTTTTTACCTCAATACTTTTATTACTTCTAAATACTAGTTATTTATGTGACAATTCAAAATTAGAATTTGCGATGAGAAATAATATTAATGGTGAATTTAAAATAATAAAAAAAATATCTGAATTAAAACCAGGAGCATTTATAAATATTAGTTGGAATAAGAGAAAGCTTATGCTGCCATACTCTTTAAGGAAGGATTACATTTCATTTACAGATAAAAAATGGGACTGGAGATATCAATTTAATCAGGACGGAACCCCTAATATTAATAATCCTTCCTTATACGAATTACTTCCTTCTGGCGAAATTAAAACACATTTTTGTGAATCATTAGATAAAAGTTCTAACTTATAATTTCAAAATAAGTATTCTATATCATTAAATTTCTGAACCTTTGAATAAAGATGAGCAAACAAATCAATCAAAAAAATATTTCAAGATATATAAAACTAGAAGACTATAAAGTATTCGATTATGAAATACCTGAAATTTTTTTGGACTTCATAATTGAGAAAAAGGCAGTTAATGTTACAAGCATACTTAAATTGATTAAAAAAAATCAGTTTGCCAAAAATCTTATTCTTGATGGTACAGATATATCGATCAAAAGAATATATATAGATGACTCTCTTTTAGAAGAAAAATACTACATACAGCAAAGAAATAATTTAATAATTAAAAATATTAATAAAGATAATTTTTTATTAAAAATAGAAGGAATAATTAAACCAAAGGAGAATTCATCACTTTTAGGAATGTATGAGAGCAATGGAATAATAACTACCCAATGCGAGGCAGAAGGATTTAGAAGGATAAGTTACCACTCTGATAGGCCTGACATACTAAGCAAATACACTGTGAGGATTGAGGCTGACAAGAATGATTATCCTGTATTACTTTCAAATGGGAACTTCGTAGAAGGAAATAATCTTACAAATAATCGACATGAAATAATATGGGAAGACCCTTATCCAAAACCCTCATATCTATTTGCGTTGGTAGCAGGGAAACTTAATTGTGTAACAGACTATTTCATAACAAAATCGAAGAAAAAAGTGACAATAAATATTTATGTTGAGGATGGCGATGAAAAATATGTTCAACATGCAATAAGTTCTTTAAAGAAAGCAATGAGATGGGACGAGGATAAATATAACCTTGAATACGATTTATCATTATTCAATATAGTTGCAATCAGACACTTTAATATGGGAGCAATGGAAAATAAAAGTCTCAATATTTTTAATTCAAAACTTATACTGGCTGATTCTGAAACTACAACTGATGAAGAATTTGAGAGAATAGAAGGCGTGATCGCTCATGAATACTTCCATAATTGGACGGGGAATAGAGTGACATGTAGGGATTGGTTTCAATTGTCTCTAAAAGAGGGGTTAACAGTATTTAGAGATCAACAATTCACTTCAGACCTTCATAATCATTCAATAAAGAGACTTGAGGATGCAAAATTTCTTAGAAGAAATCAATTTAGGGAAGATTCCGGTCCAACATCACATCCTGTAATTCCAGAAAAATATCAAGAAATAGACAATTTCTATACGACCACAATATATGAAAAAGGTTCAGAAATAATTAGAATGCTTGCTAATCTTGTAAAAGAAAGAAATTTCTACAAAGGATTTAGTAATTACATCTCAACTTATGATGGGAAGGCAGCAACAATAGACCAATTTGTAGATAAAATTTTAGAGAACAATATTAAATTTGATCCTAAAGAATTTAAAGTCTGGTACAAGCAAAATGGAACACCAAAAGTTAAATTCAAGAGAATATGGGATCAAACAAACAAAAAACTTACAATTCATGCCGCTCAAAGTAATTCTATAAAAAAGAATCCATATAATGATTTACCTCTAATAATCCCTATAAATTTAGCTATATTTTGCGGAGAAAATAAAACAATTATAAAGACACTCGTCCTAAAAGCAAAAAAACAAGAATTTATCATTAATAATGTAAGATCTCACTTCCAAATGCCCTTAGTTACTTATTTCCGAGAGTTTTCATCTCCAGTTAATTGGGAGTCAGATACTACCTTGGATGAGAAATTTTTGATCCTAAAATATGAAACGGATTACTTTACTTTATCTAATACTGTAAACGTATTCTATAAAAACATCATTTCATGCAGATTAGATGAAAAACCAGATTATCAAGTTGAAAACAAATTAATAAGCACCTTAAAATCATTTATAAAAAAAAGAGATATTAACTTATCTCTTTTATCAGAATTACTAAGTATTCCGACTTTTGCTGAAATTGAATCAGAGATGGAAAATATAGACCCTTTAAAAATATATAAAACTATTGACGAATTAAATTATTTATTCGGTACCAAATTAAAAAAAGAATTATTTTTTAAGCTTCAAGAAATAGAGGAAAATCTAGATAAAGTATGGCCGGAAGGAAAACAGGAAAGAAAGCTAATTGAAAATATTTGGAAACTGCTTTTACACAGTAATGATGAGGGAATCAAAAGTAAAATACTTAATTTCGTCGATAGTAATTCGATGACGCTATCAAAAGGCGCAATGAATTCTTTTAGTAGGATTGATTGTCCTGAGAGAGAAATTTTATCAAATATATTCTTCAATAAATGGAAAAATAATAGTGTCGTTTTGGATAGTTGGTTTTCTTTCAAGGCATCTATAGAAATTGATGATAAAACAAGCAGCATTGAAAAATTATTTGAAAACACTTTTTTTGATCCAAAATCTCCAAATACATTAAGAGCCATATTAAATACTTTCGTAACAAGAAATAGTATTTTTCATGCAATCGATGGATCTGGTTATAAATATATTGCAAAAAAGATAATTTACTTTGATAAATTAAATCCAATCGTAATTTCCCGTTTTGTGAAAGTATTTAGTAGATACAATTATTATTCAGAACCTTACAAAAGTAATATGATTGAAACTATAAAACAGATTAAAAAAAATAAACTTTCAACAAATACTAAAGAAGTCTTAGATACAATTATAGACTAATTAATTGAAGATATTTAATTAAATATAATAATAGAAATTGTAATTATAAGTAATAAAATAAATATTATATATTTATTAATAAAAATATCATTAAATACATTATTATTATAATCTTTATTCCACTTTTTATTGACGTATTCCTTAGTTATAAATTTATTAGGCCTGCCACAATATAAACAAGTTGGAGATGTAACTAAAATTAAATTTTTACATTGGGGGCACTTTTTTTTTTCCATAATTTAATTTTAATGAATAAATTTGAAATCATAAACAAAAAAATAAGTAATTGAATTCTTATTTTTATTATTTTGAATAATTAAATATCATTGCAAAAAAAAAAATTGATTTAAACTATTTTAAAATATTCAATATAATAAAACATCAGTATTTAGTATTAAATGTTTGCTATAGCACTTGGACTGTCTCCTATTGAAAAAATCACTGTTGGAATAACTGCCTCGATTTTTATAATTTCTTTTACATGGATCTCAATTAAGGGAGATTTAAATAAAATTGCTAAGGAACTAATTGAAGATAATGATAATAATCAGGATAATTAAAAAATCCTTTAACCTACTTTTTATACAAGCCAGGATAATCAATAATATGCCTAATTTCTTTTAGAGAAGAACCATAGATCTTTTCACCATTTAAATGAACACCAATCCATTTTTCCTTTTGATTAAAAAAATAATTTTCAGTAGTTACCCTTTTGAGATAATCTTGATTATCCCAATTTAAATTTATATCCCAACCCTTATAATTTTCTATCATTTTGAATAAGAGTGCTTAAATAAATAATACTCACAGAGAGATAAAACAAAAACAAAGGAAATAAGTAATTTTTTAATTATATTTAATTTATGTTTAATTTATATTTATTTAATTTGATCTAACTTTTATTTTGCTAGCAGCTTCATCAGCATTTTCTCTCGCTAAATTTACGTCTTTATTTGATGAAAGAACAACTCCCATTCTTCTGCCTTTTCTTGAGACTGGCTTACCAAATATAAGAACTTTAGTCTTTTGAAACTCTAATGCTTCATTAAGACCTTCATAAATAGGATTCATATACTCTTTATCTGATAGTATAACTCTTGTTGCTGAAGGTTCTATTAGATTTATATATGGTATTGGTAAATTTAAAAATGCCCTTAAATGTAATTCAAATTCACTAATGTTTTGACTGACTAATGTAACCATACCGGTGTCGTGTGGTCTTGGAGATAATTCTGAAAATATAACCTCATTTCCTTTCACAAAAAACTCAACTCCGTATAATCCAGCTCCATTTAAGTTATTTAATATTCTAGTTGTAATTTTCTTTGCTTCAATAATTAAAGACTCATTCATTTCCAAAGGTTGCCAACTGCATTGATAGTCCCCATTAGACTGAAGATGTCCAATTGGCAAACAAAAAATATTTTCACCATTTTCTTTTCTTACAGTTAAAAGAGTAAACTCAAAATCAAAATTAATAAATTCTTCAATAATTACACCTTTAACCTTTCCTCTTGAATTTTCTTGTGCCTGTTTCCAAGCATTTTGTAAATCATTTTTTGTTTCAACCAAACTCTGCCCTTTTCCTGAAGAGCTCATTAAAGGCTTAAGTAAAAGTGGGAATCCAATTTCATCTGCTTTTTTTTCTAAATCTTCAAATTCAAAAATATAATCAAACTTTGCAGTTTTTACTTTTAAATCATTAGAAGCTAAATCTCTAATTTTATCTCTATTCATTGTAATTTCTACAGTTCTGGCATTGGGAACAATATTGAATCCTTCATCCTCGAGTTCTTTTAGGGCTTCAATTGAAAGTGCCTCTATTTCTGGGACAACATAGTCAGGCTTAAATTCTTTTATAACATTTTTTAAAATATTTTTATCTCCCATATCAATTACTCTTGAATAATCAGCAACTTGCATTGCAGGTGCTTTTTCATATCGATCAATTGCAATAACTTCTAATCCTAATCTTTTGGATTCTATTACTAATTCTTTTCCAAGCTCGCCACTACCAAGCAATAATATTCTCTTTTTAGAAAAAATTGATTCTTTCATATATATAAAAATTATTCGTCATCAACAGAAGGTTGTGAAGATGTATCATCTGTAATTTTTTTATCTTTAGAATAACTAAATAAAAAATTTCTACCAAACCAATTTTGACTTCGCATGCTATTAGTTATTGATCTTGAAATTGATCCTAAAAAAAAGATTCCAATCATTGCCCAAATAATTCTTTCTAGAGAAATTGCAAGTGAAAAACCTTGACCGGAATTAATAATTTCAGTAAGTGGGTCTAAAGGGTCCAAATTTAAACTGATTAATAATATTAATTATAAAGGTTTAAATAAATGAAAAATTAAAACTTATAAAAGAAATAACCAAAACCACCATATAAATTAAACACAATAAAGTCTGTACAATGCTATCTTCAAAGGGTGATTTTTTTTAGACATGCAAGTTGACGTACAAAATACTACTGTTCTTTCCGCAGACGGATCATCCATAAAACTAGGTGAATATTCAGGGGAAGTAATTTTAGTTGTTAATGTAGCTAGTTATTGCGGAAATACTGCTCAGTATGAGGATCTTCAAAAGCTACATGATTTATATTCAAGCAAAGGCCTAAGAATACTTGCATTCCCTTGTAATGATTTCGGGAAACAAGAACCAGACTCTCTTTCAGAAATAAAAGATTTTTGCACAACAAAATATGGAGTTAAGTTTGAAATCTATGAAAAAGTTCATGCCAAAGGCAACACCACAGAACCATACACAACCCTTAACAAAGTTGAACCTGAAGGAGATGTTGAATGGAATTTCGAGAAGTTTCTGATAGGGAAAGATAGTAAAGTAATTGCAAGATTCAAGCCAGGTGTTAAACCGTTTGACGAAAACTTAATAGCAGCTATCGAAGTAGCTTTAGATTCATAACAAACTACTCATAATTCAAATTAAAATATTAAGAATAAAGACCCTTTATATTTAATTAAAAAATAACCAAATTTAAAAAATATCCTATTTTAGTATTTAAGCTTGTCTAGTAATATTTAATTTAATTTCAAATCTTATTAATTATCAGAATCAACTTC
>QCPG01000015.1 GCA_003212615.1 Prochlorococcus sp. AG-436-E22 | reverse complement strand
ATTAGTCTTGAGAAGCTTGACCAAAATCTTCAATATTCCTGGTCTTAGATTAGGTTATGTTATTGGCTCATCGAAAACACTTAAGCAATGGGGAATAAATAGAGATCCTTGGCCTTTAAATTCCTTTGCTATTAAAGCAGGAATTGATTTACTAAGTAATAAGAGATTCTATGAAAAGTGGACAAAACAGATACACAGCTGGATAAATATTGAAAGAAAGAGAGTATTTGAACAATTATCAAAAATAGAGAACCTTAAAGTTCATAACTCTTCAACCAACTTTTTTTTAATAGAAAGTAAAACATCTTTGTCGCCCAATATAAAATACTTAGAAAATAAGGGAATATTGCTTAGAGAATGCACTTCATTTAGATTTCTTGACGAAAAGTGGGCAAGAATAAGTTTGCAGAATAGGAAAAATAACACTCTTTTATGTAAAGAAATTCAGAATTCCTTTAAAAAATAATTAATAAATTTTTTAATCTCATTTTTAGATTTCATTTCATTATTATTTTCCATGTTCTTCTTCATAAGATCTAATATTTCATAGTGATTTTTTCCTTGTTTGATTTTATTTTAAAAATTCTTTCTAAAGTTTCTTCAAAAACTTCCTTAGAAATTTTATTCTGATTGATTAAAACTGAGCCTCCACTTTCAGCAAGAATCATTGCATTTTTCTCTTGGTGATTATTTTTAGAATATGGATATGGAATTAAAATTGAAGGTTTTTCAGCCTCTATTAGTTCATTGATTGTTCCTGCACCAGATCTCGATATTACAAGATCACAGTGTTGAATTAAAGCTGCCATTTCATTAGTAAATTTCTTTTGAATATAATTTTCTGAATTTTTTAAATGAAGAAAAGGTTGTTGATTAGATTCGCCAATAATATGAACTATCCGAAACTGTTTTTTCATTAAAAATTCTAGAGATTCATAAATAATTTGATTTATAGCTTTTGCGCCTTGACTACCTCCCATAACAATCAGAAGAGGTCCTTTTCCTTTTGGAACCCATTCTGGCAAAAAATTAAATTGATAGAATTGCTCTCTTAAAGGAGTTCCAGTGAAAATAGTTTTACAATTTTTTAAATAAGAATTTGTTTTCTTAAATCCTAAAAGAACATAGTTACATAAAAAACCAAAATATTTCGTGACCATTCCTGGAATTAAATTTGATTCATGAATAATGATAGGTATCCCGAGAAGTTTTGAAGCAACAATAGTAGGTGCTGATATATAACCTCCAGTCGTAAAAACTAAGTTAATTTTTTTTTCTTTTAAGATCCTAATTATCTGGAAAGTTGACAATAAAATTTCTATATATTGATAAAACAAAAAAATATTTTTTCTTGGTGTCTTTATATTCAAACTCCTCAAATTATATTTTTTGGGAATAAAATTCGCATCAAGTCTTTGATGAACTCCCAACCAATGAATATTCCATTCATCTTCCACCTCTTTAGAAACTGCTAAAGCTGGGAAAATATGCCCGCCTGTTCCACTCGCTGCAACTAATAAATTATTTTTTTTAGACATAAAAACTTAAATTAGTAGAATAAAAATAACCAATGATTAATATGTTTAATTTAAACTTATTTAAAAATATAGGATTTCTTCTCTACTTATTTGTTTATCTTATTATTCCCTATTCAGCAATAACGCAAACTTTAAAAGTTGATTTTACTAGAAATCTAGAAAACTCTTTAAATACTAGAGATTTAGAGTTCATTAGAAAAAATTTTAGAAATGAAGAAAGCCAAAATATACCAAAACAATTTTCAAAGATTATTAATGATTTCCCCAACAGCAAATGGAAGATTAAAAGATTAAAATCTAATATTCCAAATGAAGATATTTTGCGAATAAAAGTTTCTGGAGAAAAAATAGTTAATGAAGAAATACATATACTCCAATCCAATTTTGATTATTTATGTACAATCGTAAATGGGAAAATAGATGAAGGGATTATCAAAAATTTATTCACAACGATAAGAAATGATGATAAAAAGATAGATATTAGTTTTAAAATTCCTAATAGAGTTCTTACTGGTTCAAAATATGATATCGATATAATTCTAAATAAGCCTCTTGAAGAAGTTATTATTGCCGGAGCTATAAAACCTCATCAATTTAATTCATTTTTCGAACAAGAAATATTATTGGAGCCATTGGCATCTGGGGGGATTTTTAAAGTGACAAGAGCACCTTCAAAACCCGGTATACAAATTTGGTCAGGAGTCATAGCTCACCCTGAGGGAATAATTACTTTTACAAAGAGTATTAATATTGTTGATGAGTTATAACCTAGGCGTCGTTTAAAGCAGCCACACCAGGTAAGGTTTTACCTTCTAAAAGTTCCAAACTAGCGCCACCACCAGTAGATATATGAGACATTTTCTCAGCTAATCCTGCTTTCTCAACTGCTGCAACTGAATCTCCACCACCAATTATTGTACAAACTTCAGAAAAAGCACTTAAGTCAGCAAGTGTGGTAGCTATTGCATTTGTACCTTCTGCAAATTTATCAAATTCAAAGACTCCCATTGGACCATTCCAAATAATCGTCTTACATTCTGCAAGAGCATTCTGAAAAACTTTAATGGAATCTGGACCAATATCGAGACCCATCCAATCCCCACTAATTGAATCAATTTGAGATATTTTGCTTTCGGCTTCAGGAGAAAATTCATTAGCTAAAACAACATCAGTGGGTAATAATAATTCAACTCCTTTTGCTTTTGCTTTTGCTTCTAAATCTTTAGCAAGCTCAAGTTTATCTTCTTCTACAAGGCTTTTCCCGACATCTAGACCTCTAGCTTTATAAAAAGTAAAAATCATACCTCCACCAATCATGATTTTGTCACACTTATCTAGTAAAGAATCAAGCACTCCTATTTTGCTACTAACCTTTGATCCTCCAACTATTGCTGCTAATGGGCGCTTTGGAGAATCTATTGCTCCTTGTAAGTATTTCAATTCTTTTTCTAAAAGGAATCCAGCTACTGAGGGACTTAAATAATTTGTAACACCCTGAGTTGAAGCATGCGCTCTATGAGCAGCACCGAAAGCATCATTTACATACATATCTGCATGTGATGCTAATTTTTCAGCAAACTCCAAGTCGTTCTTTTCCTCTTCACCAAAAAAACGAACATTCTCAAGTAAAAGAACATCTCCATTAGATAAGCTATTTGATTGTGCAACTGCTTCATCACCAATACAACTGTTAGTAAGAGCAACATTTTGCCCCAACAATTCACTTAATCTTGCTGCTACTGGAGTTAATCTCATTTTTTCATTTACCTGACCCTTCGGTCTACCAAAATGAGCAGCTAAAATGACTTTTGCAGAATGATTAATAAGATATTCAATAGTTGGGATCGCTGCACGAATACGCGTATCGTCGGTTATTTGACCGTCTTCATTTAATGGAACATTAAAATCTACTCTTACAAGAACTTTTTTTCCTTCTAAATGTGTCTTATCAAGACTGGAAAGAGATAATTTTGACATTAAACAAGCTATATTTATAATCTCAAGACCCTAACGTTAATTTGGGCTTATTGGGTTAAAAAGTAGTTACTGTTACCTATGCCTTAATAAATTTTAAGAATTAACGATTATAAAAATTTTTAGTTATTAAATTTATACTAAAATTTAGAAGTAAATACTTTTGAAACTTATAAAAACTAAAAGGAATACAAAATTTTATTTGATTTATTGAAGTGGACATACCCAAAATCCAATGGTACCCAGGCCATATCGCAAAAGCAGAAAAGAAATTATCTGAAGTTATCAATAAAGTAGATTTAGTTATCGAAGTGAGAGATGCACGAATTCCTTTGTCAACAGGACATCCACACTTAAATAAATGGATAAATAATAAAAAACATATTCTTGTCATTAACAGATCAGATATGATCTCCCCGAATACAATCAATAGTTGGAATAAATGGTTTAATTCTAAAGATCAATATCCTCTTTGGTGTGATGCTAAAAGAGGAATAGGGATTAAAGAAATTTGTAAGTCAGCCAAAGATTCTAGGTCGTCAATCGACGATAGAAGACTCTCTAGAGGAATGCGAATTAGGCCAATTAGAGCCCTTACACTTGGTTTCCCAAACGTAGGAAAGTCGGCATTAATTAATAGAATCGCAAAAAAAAGAGTTGTAGATAGCGCTAGGAAAGCAGGCGTGACTCGTAATTTAAGATGGATAAAATTAGAAAGTGGTATAGATCTGCTAGATGCTCCTGGTGTTATACCTCCAAATTTAGAAGATCAAAAATCAGCACTTAATCTTGCACTGTGTGACGATATTGGAGAAGCTGCTTATGAAATAGAGAGTGTCGCAATTGGATTTATCAAAATTATATCCACTCTCAACAAAGATAAGAATGCGAATATCTCAGTTAAACAAATATCTAACAGATATGGAGTTGATATTACTAAAGGCTTTAAGAGTCCTTCTGCTTGGATCGACGAAGCAGCTTCAAAACATACCTCTGGCGATAAAAGGAGAATGTCTCATAAGTTATTGGAAGATTATAGAAATCAAATGCTGGGTAAAATTGCTTTAGAAGTCCCACTATGGAATTAAATAATCAAAATTCTTTCGGCATTGGAGAAGGTGAGCTTATAGAAATTATTTATGAGCTACCTCTTCCTATGAGGCTAGACAGATGGTTGGTAAGTAAAAGGCCAGAACAAAGTAGAGCAAGAATTCAACATTTTATAAATTCAGGTTTAGTACTTGTAAACTATAAGACTGCGAAAGCAAAGACCCCATTAAAAAATGGCGACAATATTCAAATATGGATGCCTCCTCCAGAACCTCTTATTTATTTGAAACCTGAAAAAATGGATTTAAATATCCTTTTTGAAGACGAGCACATCATAGTAATTAATAAACAATCAGGACTAATTGTTCATCCAGCCCCTGGACACAAATCTGGAACTTTAGTGAATGGATTACTTTTTCACTGTAAAGATTTACCTGGAATTAATGGGAAACTAAGACCTGGGATTGTTCACAGATTAGATAAAGATACCTCCGGATGTATGGTTGTTGCAAAAAGCCAAGAGGCATTAGTAAATCTCCAGAAACAAATTAAAGAAAAAATAGCATCACGCGAATATATTGCAGTAATTCATGGAGCACCGGATTCTGAAGAAGGCCAAATAGTGGGGAACATTGGCAGAGATAAATTAAATAGATTGAAATATAAAGTAGTTGAAGAAACTTCAGGAAGGTATGCCTGTACCTATTGGAAATTAGAAGAAAGATTTGGCAATTACTCATTAATGAGTTTCAAACTAGATACGGGGCGAACGCATCAAATAAGAGTACATTGCGCTCACATTAATCATCCAATTGTGGGTGATCCGTTATATGGAAGATGTAAAAAACTACCATGTAAATTAGATGGCCAAGCTTTACACGCCATTAAGCTTGGACTTATACATCCAATAAATGGTAAAGAAATGATATTTGAATCAGAATTACCATTAGATTTTCAAAAATTACTAAGTGTTCTTAAAATTAAATAAGATTCAAAGAGGAATTTAGAAGCGATTTTGTATACGTGTTTTGAGTTTTAGTGAATATTGTGGAACTTTCTCCTTCATCAACTATCTTTCCGTGATTCATAACTAGCAACCTATCACAAAATCTTTTAGCAATGCCCAAATCATGAGTAATAAAGATAATCGTTAAATTCATTTTTTCTTGCAAGACTCTAAGTAATTCAAGAATCTCTATTTTTACTGAAGCATCCAACATATTAACGCTCTCATCACAAATCAAAATTTTTGGTTTCAACAATAGCGCTCTGGCTAATGAAATTCTTTGCAATTGACCACCAGATAATTGGCTAGGATAAGAATTAAAAAAATCATTATTTAAGGGAAGATTCAAATTTCTAAACATTAATTTTATTTCTTTTTCGATTTTTCTTTTATCTGAAATTTTTTGAATAAAAAATATATCTTCCAAAATATTTTTAATTGTCATTTTCGGGTTCAAACTTGAAAAAGGATCTTGAAAAATAATTTGCACTTTATTGTTCTTTTTAAAAGATTTATTTTTTATCGATGCATGATTTTTATCATAAATTTTGATTTCACCACCTCTTACTTTAAGAAGTCCAATTAAAGCCCTACATAATGTACTTTTACCACTCCCTGAAGAACCAACTATTCCAAGAGTCTCATTCTCATATAACTTGAAACTAACTTCATTTAAAGCCTTATTCCATTTATTAATGAAAATTGAAGAATTTAATTTATACCAATGTCTTAGGTTATTTACCTCTAAAACGACCTGATCTCGAGCATTATTTTTAGTATTTGGTTCTAATACTATTTTTGAAGCATTTACTAACTTTTTCCCGATATCTGATTTTGGTGATTGAAAAATATCTAATATATTCCCTTTTTCAACAATCGATCCCTTTTCAATTATTGCAACTTTTTTACACCACTTTGCTGCAAGATTAATATCATGACTAATTAAAATTAAAGTTGTATCAAATTCATTACATAGATGAATTATTTCTTGCATAATTTCAAAACTTGTTTTGGTATCTAAGCTTGTTGTAGGTTCATCAGCTATTAATAATTTAGGTTTCAAAGCAAGTGCCATTGCTATAGAAACTCTCTGTCTCATTCCGCCGCTAAATTGATGTGGGAAAGAATCAAGTCTACTTTCTTCAATTCCGACTTTTTGAAAAACTTCTCTTACTAATTTTTTAATAGCTAAAGATGATTTAGTTTGATCATGTGTTTTAAATAATTCATATAAATGATCCCCAACTCTCATTAGCGGATTAAGTTTTTTTATAGAGTCTTGATAAATAAATCCAAAATTCTTTCTTCTAAATAATTGTGCATCTTTGTTGTTTATTTTCCTAGGATCTACATTAGAAATCGATAGATACCCTTTAGAAGTGGCCTTTGCAGGCAATATATTTACTAATGTTTTTGCAAAAGTGGTCTTTCCACATCCAGAAGGTCCTATTATGGCCAAATGATCTCCACTATCTATTTCCAAATTAAAATTTTTGATAATAGGTTGCTGTTTTAGACCATATTTAACAGTAAGATTTTTAACTACAATAATTTTTTCTTTATTTTTTTCCATGATTTATAGCAAATTTTTCTAGACATAAATAAAATACATCTAAAGCAATATAAAATGTCCCAGGCAGCTGCAAATTCAAAAGAAAAAAACGAAATTGAAGTTTCCAAAACTATTTTGCCTGAAAATAAAAAATATGAAAGTGAATCTTTGAATTATCAAATAAACATTCCCGATTGGCTTCTTAAAGATATTCATAATTTTGAAAAATCAAATAAAGAAAATGATGAGAATCAAAACCTTATAGTAAAGGCTTTTAAACTTGCTTATAAAGCTCATGATGGACAATTCCGTGCGAGCGGCGAGCCATACATTATCCACCCGGTTGCTGTTGCAAATCTCCTTAAAGAAATAGGTGCTAGTTCATCTGTTATTGCTGCAGGCCTTTTACATGATGTAGTTGAAGATACTGGCATTGATTTATCTGAAATAGAAACAAATTTTGGATTAGAAGTAAAAATACTTGTAGAGGGTGTAACAAAATTAGGAGGCATTCACTTTAACAACAGGACTGAAGCACAAGCTGAAAATCTTAGGAAAATGTTTTTGGCTATGGCCAGCGATATCAGAGTTGTCTTAGTTAAACTTGCAGATCGACTGCATAACATGAGAACAATTGAATGGCTAAATGATGAGAAAAAACTAAGAATAGCGAGAGAAACAAGAGAGATTTATGCACCATTAGCTAATCGACTAGGAATAAACAGATTTAAATGGGAATTAGAAGATTTAGCTTTTAAATTC
Source organism: Prochlorococcus sp. AG-436-E22 (assembly GCA_003212615.1). Classification (GTDB taxonomy): domain Bacteria; phylum Cyanobacteriota; class Cyanobacteriia; order PCC-6307; family Cyanobiaceae; genus Prochlorococcus_A. Next base: position 14,418 of record QCPG01000015.1, on the reverse strand, counting down.
CTAGAGCCTAAAGAATATCTAGATCTTAAAGATCAAATCGCCGTTAAGAGAAGTGATAGAGAAAAAAGATTAAAAGTAACTTTGAATCTTATGAAGGAAAACTTGAATTCAGCGGGTTTGAAAAATTTTGAAATAACAGGAAGGCCAAAACATCTTTATGGCATCTGGAGCAAAATGGAAAGACAACAAAAGCATTTTCACGAGATTTATGATGTTGCTGCCCTAAGAATTATCGTGGACAATTCAGATAGTTGTTATAGAGCTTTAGCAGTTGTTCATGATACTTTCAAACCAATTCCAGGTAGATTTAAAGACTATATAGGATTACCAAAACCCAATGGATATCAGTCCTTACACACTTCTGTGATTGGAAGACATCGACCTATTGAAGTTCAAATTAGAACTACTTCGATGCATCAAATTGCTGAATATGGTATTGCCGCTCATTGGCAATATAAAGAGGGTGGTTCTCCTGCTAAAAGTAATGCCGAGAGATTTAATTGGCTAAGACAATTAGTAGAATGGCAACAAGAAGGTAATGAAAGGGATCATAATGATTATTTAGCTTCAATTAAAGAAGATTTATTTGATGAAGAAGTATTTGTAATCACTCCAAAAGGAGATGTTGTTGGTTTAAGGAAAGGATCTACCGCGATAGATTTCGCCTACAGAATCCATTCTGAAGTTGGAAATCACTGTAATGGAATAAGAATTAATGAAAAGCTTTCTCCATTATCTACAGCACTTCAAAATGGTGACTTCATAGAAATTTTGACAAGTAATAATGCTACTCCAAGCTTGGATTGGCTGAACTTTGTAGTTACGCCAACTGCTAAAAATAGAATTCGCCAATGGTATAAGAAAAGCCATCGTGATGAAACGATTAAAAGAGGTAGAGATTTACTTGAAAAAGAAGTAGGTAGAAACGGTTTTGAAGCATTACTTTCTAGTGAAGCCATGAAAAAAGTTGCAAATCGATGCAATTTAAAAACTACTGAAGACCTTCTTGCATCTCTTGGTTTTGGTGGTTTAACTTTGCATCAAGTATTAAACAGACTAAGAGAAGAAATAAAATTACAGACAGAAGATGTAAAAAATGATTCTGACTCTGAAATAGCAAAATCTCTTAAAAGTAATAATAATTTATCCACTAATCAATCTAATACAGCAGCTAAATCACCAATTTCCGGGATAGAAGGTCTTGATTACAGAATAGGTAAATGCTGTTCCCCACTCCCAGGCGAGAATATTATCGGAACTGTGTCGCTTGGCAACCATGGGATAACTATACATAGGGAAGATTGTGAAAATGTAATACCAATTCCAATAGAGAGAAGATTACCTGTCGGTTGGAATCAAGATAATAAAACTGGCGATAATAAGTTTCCAATTCAGCTACGAATAGAAGTAATTGATCGAGTTGGAGTTCTTAAAGATATTCTTATGCAGTTATCTGATAAAGGTATAAACGTTAGTGATGCCAATGTTAAAACTGCTTATGGTAAACCAGCTATTATAAATCTTTGTGTAGGTCTTGAAAGTTATAATCAACTTCACAAAACAATTGAACAAATTAAATCAATGGCAGATGTTTTAGATATTGCCAGAGTTGGACAAAGTTAATTTTAAAATCAGATCAATCTATCTTTTACTTTTTATCTTGTAGATAAAGAAAACAATACTGCCGCAAATCAAAGCTAATAAAATACCTACACAAGATGAACCTAAGAGTAATTTTAAGGAAAAAATTCTACCTTGTTTCCATAAGTCATCAATAAATAAACTTTTTTCAAGAATTTTATTAGAAGGATTATTTAAAAAAATCGAACCAACTTTATAGTTAAAATAATAAAGTGGAATATAAGTAAAAGGGTTGCTAATCCAGGTACCAATTGCAGCTAGAACAATATTTCCCTTAGCTATTTTCGCTAAAAATACTCCCATTAAAGTCTGAAAACCAAAAAATGGAAAGCAACCACTAAATACCCCTATAGCTAAACCTTTAGCATTAAAGAAAGGACTTCCATTCTGACTCCTAAATAATGATAGAATTTTCTTATAGGTAATATCTCTTTTAAATCTCATTCAGAAAGAAAATTTCAAAATTAAATTCTTGATAATCTTACTTAATTATCCATAACAAAGCGAGAGATGGATTCGATAGTTACTACAGAAGATACGATAGCCGCAATTGCTTCAGCTATAAGTATTGGGAAGGGAGGAGTTGCGATAATAAGAGTATCAGGGAAAGACGCAATAAATTCTTGCAAAAAGATTGTTCAAACTAAATCTAAATATTCATGGAAATCACATAGAGTGTTTCGTGGTTTTATTCAGGAAAATAAACAAAATAAATTTATAGATGAGGTTTTAATTTTAGTGATGAAATCCCCAAATAGCTTCACAGGAGAGGATGTAGTTGAACTTCATTGCCATGGCGGAATTATCATAGTAAATAAAGTTTTAAAGATATTATTATCTAGTAATTCTAGAGTTAGACTTGCAAACCCAGGAGAATTTAGTCAAAGAGCTTTTCTTAATGGGAAAATAGACCTTACTCAAGCCGAGTCGATTAATCAATTAATTAATGCAAGCAATACCAGATCAGCCGAGTTAGCCTTTAGCGGGGTTCAAGGAGAAATAAAGAAAAAAATTGATGATATTAAAAATGACCTTATAAATCAACTTTGCGAAATAGAAGCGAGAGTTGATTTTGAAGAAGACTTCACAGATTTTGATTACACCAAATATCTAAAAAACATTAAAAAAGTCAAAGAAAAAATAGAATTACTAATAGAAAATGCAAAAAGAAATTCATATATTCACAATGGAATATCCATTGCGCTTATAGGTAAAACAAATGTTGGCAAAAGCTCTTTATTAAATTTGCTTGCAAAAAAAGAGAAAGCAATCGTAACTAATATTCCTGGAACAACTAGAGATGTTATTGAAGTTAATTTAACTATTAATGATATTCCAATGAAAATAATTGATACTGCTGGCATAAGAGAAACTCATGAACAAATTGAAAGTATTGGAATTAAAAAAAGTTTTGGGAAAATAAAAGAGTCAGATTTTATAATTTATATTTATAGCCTTGAAGAAGGATTTAATGAAGAAGACAAAAAAATAATACAAGAAATTCCCAAAGAAAAATTAATTACTATTTTGGGCAATAAAAAAGATTTAATTGATTGCAAAAATATTAATTCAAATGAGTTAAAAAACACAATTCTTATGAGTATTAAGAATAATGATGGTGAAAGATTATTAATAGATACAATTATAAAAAAATGCGGATTAAAACAAGTAGAAAATATCAATATATTTTTAAACGAAAGACATCTAACAAATTTGTCTGCTTGCTTATCTAATTTAAATGATACTGATGAAATAATTGAAAATAAATTGCCATTTGATTTGTTATCAATTGAGCTGAGAGATGGAATTCAAAACTTATCTAAAATAACTGGTCAAGAATTAACAGAGGAACTTCTAGATAATATTTTTTCTAAGTTTTGTATTGGTAAATAAATTTGAGTTAAATTACATAGTGATATATAGTTGATTCTCTAACTTCAGTTTTATTTTTATTAATTAATTATTTCTTAGTTTAGTGGATTTAAATACTCCAATAATAAGTAAAATCATTGATCATTGGATCGATGAAGATATAGGTAGGGGAGATCTTACAAGTTCCTCTATTACAGAAGAGAATGGTAATGCATATTGGATTACTAAAGAAGAGGGTATATTCTGCGGGGTTGAAATTATAAAAGAAATTTTTAGAAAAATTGATTTAAAAATCATTCCAAAATTTAATATCTCTGATGGAGATCAATTTGTTAAAGATCAAAAACTCTTAGAAATATATGGGCCTTCAAAAAGTTTGCTAGCTAGTGAAAGAATAAGCTTAAATATAGCAATGCATTTATCTGGAATATCAACATACACAAAGAATCTTGTAAATAAGTTAGAAGGTACAAATATAAAATTAGCAGATACTAGGAAAACGACTCCTGGCTTAAGAATATTTGAAAAATATGCATTCAAATGCGGAGGTGGAGTCAATCATAGAATGGGATTATACGATGCAGCTATGATAAAAGAAAATCACATTGCATGGACAGATAATCTTAATAATGCAGTAAAAAAAATTCGACTAAATTCCCCTTTTACAACTCATATCATAATTGAAGCTGAGAATATCGAACAGGCAAAAGAAGCAGTATTAGCAGGAGCAGATAGTGTCTTATTGGATGAACTTAGCCCTGAAATAATCAAAAAAAACGTTCAAGAATTAAGAGATTTATCAATGAATAGCTTAAAAAAAGAAGTAAATAAAAATTTGATAATAGAAGTTTCTGGAATTAACCCTGAAGAAATTAGTAAATATCTAATAAAAGGTATTGATTTGATTTCAACAAGTTCTTCAATCACCAAAAGTAATTGGATTGATTTGAGTATGCGTTATATTAATTAATTATATAGATAAATAATTGAATAATTAATGCTAATCATTTTTAAAGAATTAACAAAACAATTTGAACAATCTCTTTTAGATAGTCTTGAAAAAAATGATAAAAAAGGCGAATTCGAAATTCTTCGAAAAAATTTAATTACACAATCATCAAAAGAGGAATTTGGTGATTATCAATGTAATGTTTGTTTAAGTTTATCTAAAATATATAAAAAGAACCCAAGAGATATTTCTAATGATTTTATTAACCTTTTAAATAAAAATATAAGCATATCAAAATTATGTAAGAGTCTAGAAATAGCTGGACCTGGATTTATAAATATAAAATTAAAAGATGAGGTTCTAATAAATGAAATTAAGTCAAATATTCAATGCAATAGGGCTGGCATACCTCTAATTAGAAAAGATTTAGATAGTGGTTTCTCCAATAAAGTTATTGTAGATTTTTCTAGCCCTAATATTGCTAAAGAAATGCATGTAGGGCATTTAAGATCAACAATAATAGGTGACTCAATATCTAGAATTTTCGAGTTAAGAGGTTATGAAGTATTAAGACTCAATCATGTTGGTGATTGGGGAACACAATTTGGCATGCTTATTACTCAGCTCAAAGATTTATATTCAAATGATCTAGAAGAAATAGGAAAGATCAAAATAAGTGATTTAGTTGAATTTTATAAAGAATCAAAAAAAAGATTTGATAACGAATCTGAATTCCAACAAAGATCTAGAGAGGAAGTAGTTAAGTTACAAAGTGGAGATATTAAATCGATTAAAGCTTGGAAATTATTATGTGATCAATCAAGGAAAGAATTTGATGAAATCTATAAAAATTTAAAAATAAAAATAGAAGAAAGAGGTGAATCTTTTTATAATCCCTTCTTAAAATCAGTTATTGATGATTTGAATTTAGAAAAAATATTAGTAGAAGATCAAGGAGCAAAATGTGTATTTTTAGATGGGATGACTAATAAAGAAGGCAAACCTTTACCGCTAATTATTCAAAAAAAAGATGGGGGTTTTAATTATGCCACTACAGATCTTGCTGCTATAAGATACAGATTCAATAAACCTCCTAATGGCGATGATGCTTCAAGAATTATTTATGTAACTGATCATGGGCAAGCAAATCATTTTGCTGGAGTTTTTCAAGTTGCAAAAAAAGCAAAATGGATCCCAGAAAATTGTCAAGTAGACCATGTCCCTTTTGGGTTAGTTCAAGGAATTGATGGCAAAAAACTAAAGACAAGAGAAGGTGAAACAATACGCCTAAAAGATTTATTAAATGAAGCAGTTAGAAGAGCAAAAGAAGATTTATTAAAAAGATTAGAAGATGAAGATCGTTATGAGACCAAAGAGTTTATAGCAAATACTTCAAGAATTATTGGATTAGGAGCTGTTAAGTATGCAGATTTAAGTCAAAATAGGATTACCAATTATCAATTTAGTTTTGATAAAATGCTTTCCCTAAATGGTAATACTGCTCCTTATTTGTTATATACACTTGTAAGAATTTTAGGAATTAAAAGAAAAAATAATTTTGTTTATGACTCTAAAGATTTTCAGTACGTAAATTATGAACATAAATCTGAGTGGAAACTTATCAGAAAATTACTTAAGTTCGATGAAGTCATAATTTCTATTGAAAAAGACTTAATGCCAAATAGATTATGCAATTATCTGTTCGAGCTATGTCAGACTTTTAATAGATTCTATGATCAAGTTCCAATCCTCAAAGAAGAAAAAAATATAAAAATTTCTAGGCTTAATTTATGTGACCTAACTGCAAAAACACTAAAATTAAGCTTAGAGCTTTTAGGAATTGAAACTTTAGAAAGAATGTAATGAATGATTTTGATCCATTAAATAATCTTTTCCCAAAACCAAGAGAAGAAATAATAAATATGCAGTCTTACTCTGCACCTTTAGAAAATAGAAGAAATTTACTCCGCTTAGACTTTAATGAAAATACTTTAGGTCCAAGTCCTAAGGTTCTAGAGGCATTACAAGCGATAAAATTAGATGAGATTTCAATTTATCCAGAATATAATTTTTTAAAAAAATTTTTATGTGATAAATATCTTGATTCAAGAAAATTTGGTAATGATGAAATCGGAATTTTCAATGGAGCAGATGCTGCAATAAATGCAATTTTCAATTGCTTTGGAGAAAAAGATCAAATATTTCTAACAACAAATCCAACTTTTGGTTACTATTCTCCTTGTGCAGAAATCCGAGGAATGAAAAAAATAAGTTGTTCTTACATTGGAGAAAATTTTCTATTCCCCATCGAAGAATTTAGGGGAAAAATAATAAAGCATAATCCAAAGTTAATATTTATTTGCAATCCAAATAATCCAACAGGAACTGTTCTAAGCTCTCATGAAATAATTAATTTAGCCAATATCAATAAAGATTCATTAATAGTTGTTGATGAACTATATGAAAAATTTAATGGAGATAGTCTTCTTGAATCGATAGATTTTGAAAAGAATAAAAATATACTAATAATCCAATCTCTTTCAAAAACTGCAGGTCTAGCTGGTTTAAGAATAGGTTTTACTTTTGGCAATAAAAGTTTAATTCAGTACATTAATAAAGTTACAGGACCATATGATGTAAACAGCTTTGCTATAACAGCTGCATTAGCAGCACTTAAAGACAAATCATATATTGATAATTATGTTTTAGAAGTAAAAAAGGCTAGGGAATGGATTTTAAATAAATTTAAATCAACAAAAATCAGAACTCACTTTAGTGGAGGTAATTATTTCTTAATTTGGCCAAAAAAAGATCCTAAAATCTTAATACAACAGATGAGAGAAAAAGGTATTCTTATTAGAAGTATGGAAAACAAAAAAGATATCGGTAATTCTATAAGGGTTAGTATTGGAACTAAAGAACAAATGATTTTTTTCTGGGACAATTACAAGATATTAGATTTAAAAAATTAATTACTGAAAATATAAATTGTATTTTGATCGATTCTTTTAGGATTTATTTGAAAATCTTTTCCAACATATTTTACTTTAAAATCTTTAATATTTTCGATAAATAAATCAGCATTTGAGAAATCACATTCTTTATTAATTTTTTTGCCGCGTTCAAAGTGAACAGGAATAACTACATTAGGTTTTAGAAGCTTAACTATTTTTGAGGCTTCTTTACCATTGTAAGATTTTATTCCTCCTCCAATTGAAATAAACAATATATCTGGAGCAGACAAAATAATTTGACTGTTTATATCAATATCACCAGCAGCTCCTCCCATATGAACAATTTTAACGTCATTCTGCTCCCAACTCCAAACAGTTGCCATCCCAAATCTTCTTCCATCTACTCTGTCATGTGGTACAGAAATTCCATTTAATAAAATATCCTCAAATTGATAGATTCCTGGCTCAACGAACATTAATTGATCATTAGGGTTATATCCTTCATCTGGAAGCCTAGAACTAGCCAAAATAAAATCTACGTTGACTTCTTTTGGCTCCTTTAAATTACTTGCACAACCTATTGCTTTAAAGGGATTTATAAGAATAGATTTATCTGCACTAGTAATTAAAAAACTACTATGTCCCAAACTTTTTATTCCTAAGTTCCTTGCCAATAATGAGGTAGGTAAAAAAGAGCTAACTAATATCAAAAATAAAAAGTTTTTAATTTGAGAAATCATAATATTATTTTTTTTTATTTTACTTTTGTTCAGCCATTTTTAGGAAATTACTAATTAATTTATGACCAAATTGCGTCAACACACTTTCAGGATGGAACTGTACCCCATGTAAATGTTTATATTCTTTATGAGAGATAGCCATAATTGTTGAGTCTTCTAAAGTCGCAGTTATGTCGAAACAAGATGGTAAAGAGCTTGAATCAACTATAAGACTATGGTATCTAGTAGCCACAAATGGAGTCTCGATATCTTTAAACAATCCTTTTTGATTATGAAATATTTTGGATGTCTTACCATGCATAAGTTCTTTCCCAACTATAACCTTACCTCCAAAAGCTTGGGCCAAAGCTTGATGACCTAAACAAACTCCCAAGGTCGGAATATTTTTAGATAATTTTTTTAGAATTGGAAGACAAATTCCAGATTGATCTGGATTACCTGGACCTGGAGATAAGAGAATTCCACCAGGATTTAGTTTGATAATTTCTTCTAAAGTAATTTCATCATTTCTTTTAACTATTAATTCTTTAGTTATTTCATGCTCAACTGAAAGTTCTCCTAAATATTGAACAAGGTTATAAGTAAAACTATCGTAATTATCAATAACAAGAAACATATTTATATGGATTTAAAATAACAACTTTATTTTAGGAACAAAGATATATACAGCAATAATAACAGAATTAATGGAAGCTAATAATACTGCTCCTGCAGAAGTATCTTTTGAAATTTTAGCCAAAATACTAAATTCTTTTTTCACTACTAAATCAACGATTGATTCAATAGATGTGTTCAATATTTCTAATATTAAAACAGACATTATTGTTGCAATCAAAATAACATAATTACTTAGACTAATTTTTAGTAAAAAACCAATTATTAAACTTGCAACTGCAAAAATTAATTGAATTTTAAAATTTCTTGAAGTTTTTAATACATAACTAATACCATTGAAAGCATACTTAAAACTTATAAATACATTACTAGAAGTTTTGTATGATTCTTTTCTATTTTCTAAATAGTTTATTTTTTTTTCCATTAATTTTTAATCTAATCGAGTAATTAAATATTCTTGGAAATTTAACATATTTTCTAAATCATGCTCATTATTATGTTCCCATCCCAAAAGATGTAAAAATCCATGACTAGCCAACCAGATCATCTCTCTATAGATTGAATGTTTATATTCATAAGATTGCTCAAGTGCCATCTCTAATGATATAAAAATATCTCCCAACTCTATATGATCTAAATTATTTAGAGATTCATCAGAAATAATTGGAAAAGATAGAACATCAGTTGGACCATTTTTTTGCATCCATTTCTTATTCAAAGAAGCAATTTCTTGATTAGATATTATCTGTAAACCTAATGAAAAAGATTTTTTTTCAAAAATATAATTTGGTAATTCATAATCCTCTTTTTTTAATATAGTATTTATCCAAGATAAAAAAACTTTCTCCCAAAAAATAGATTCAAAAATAAGATGAGTTTTAGTATCTTTTAACTTATTTGAAAATTGAGAGAAATCATTACATTGAAAAACCAAATCTAAATTTATTTCAGAAATAATTTTTTCTTTCATACATTCTTATACAGGAATATTAGGCTTACCTATTGTGGCTACAAGTATTAATATCCCTATTAAAACTAGAAAGGTTATTGAAAAATGAGAAATACTTTTTGAACCCTTCCTTACCATATTTCGCATAGCAAGCTTTATAAAGCTTGGGGGAGCAACTTTTTTTTCTATATTTTCGTTTTTATTTTTCATTAGTTATTCAAAAGATTCCTTAGAAGAAATATTCATGCGTAATAATTCATGAATAAATGGTTCAAGTCCACCATCTAAAACACTATCTAAGTCGTTAGTCTCCTGCATAGTTCTGAGATCTTTTACCATTTGATAGGGATGGAAAACATAATTTCTTATTTGATTGCCCCATGCAGCTTCCACAATATCACCTTTAATATCAGCGACTTCTGCAGCTCGTTGTTCTTTAGCAATCACTAGTAGTTTAGACTTAAGAAGTAACATAGCTTTTTCTTTATTTTGTAATTGAGATCTTTCTTGTGTACATCTTACTGAAATCCCTGAAGGCAAATGAACAATTCTCACCGCTGTTTCTACTTTATTAACATTTTGTCCTCCAGCCCCACCGGATCTACTTGTTGTAATTTCCAAATCTTTTTCAGGAATATCAAGTGAAATATTTTCATCTAATTTTGGCATGACCTCCACGCCAGCAAAGCTAGTTTGTCTTTTACCATTAGCATTGAAAGGAGAAATTCTTACTAATCTATGAGTTCCTTTTTCATGTTGTAAATATCCGTACGCATATTTTCCATCAATTTCAAAAGTTACACTTTTGATACCTGCTTCTTCTCCTTGAGATAATTCATTGATAATTAAACTCATTTGATTATTATCGGCCCATCTTGAATACATTCTCAATAAGATCTCTACCCAATCCTGAGCATCTGTTCCACCAGCACCTGCGTTAATAGAAACTACTGCTCCTTCCTTATCGTATTCACCACATAACAATCTTTCAAATTCCCATTTATCTAAATTCTCTCTTAGTTTCTTTAAGCCCTGCTGGGATTCCAAAATCATTTCCTCTTCTGGTTCTAAAGAATAAAGCTCAAGAGAGGCATTAGCATCAGAAATAAAAGTTTTCCATTTATCCAACAATTCAAGTTGTGCCTTAACATCATCAAGGATTAACATTTGTTGTTTCGCTTCTTCTTGATTCTCCCAAAATTCAGGTTGGGCAGAAATTTGCTCTAACTCTCTCCTTTTCGCTTTTAATCTTGGAACGTCAAAGACAATCCTGAGCATTACCCAGGCGCTCTGTAAGTTCCGAAAGATCTTTTTTGAAATCTGTAATATCTATCAAAATAGAATTTAATCGTTATTTATAATCTAACAAGCACTTTTGTTTAATAGTATAAACTAAGTATTATTTTAAGAAAATGTCCAAAGTTGAAATTTATACTTGGCAATATTGTCCATTCTGTATTCGAGCAAAATCACTACTCAAGAAAAAAAATATAGATTTTACAGAATATAAGATAGATGGCGACGAAGATGCCAGAGCATTGATGATTGAAAGAGCTGATGGTAGAAGAACATTACCGCAAATATTTATAGATAATGAGGGTATCGGAGGCTGCGATGATCTCTACACATTAGAAAATGAAAATAAATTAGACGCATTATTAAACTAGATCTTATGAAATTTCTATTTGTGATAGATCCAATAAAAAATATAAATCCTTTAAAAGATTCAACTGCTGCTTTAATGGAAGCATCATCAAAAAAAAATATTGAAATCTGGAGTTGTACTCCTCAGGACCTTGAAGCTAGAGGTGATGAAGTATGGGCATCTTCCGTAAAAGTTGAAGTAAATCCGTGGATTTCTTTCAAAGATAATGATTGCATACCCCTCGCCGAATTTAATTGCATTTGGATGAGAAAAGATCCTCCTGTAAATGAGGCTTATTTATATGCAACTCATCTTTTAGAAGTTGCCGAAAGAAAAGGAGTAAAAGTAATCAACAAACCCTCATCTTTAAGAGCATGGAATGAAAAGCTAGGTGCTTTGAGATACAGCCACTTAATGGCACCTACAATAGTTGCGAGTAAGGTAAAAGATCTTATGAATTTTGCAAATATAAATAATGAAGTAGTCATCAAACCTCTTGGAGGAAAAGGTGGTCAAGGTGTTATAAGGATAAATAAAAATTCTCCAGGTATTAAATCAATCATTGAATTAATCACTTCTCAAGAAGAATTACCCGTTATGATGCAAAAATTTATTCCTGAAGTTATAGAGGGTGATAAAAGAATAATTATCGTAAACGGTGAAGCAATTGGATCAATAAATAGGATTCCTCAAGGCGGCGATTTTAGGAGTAATTTAGCAATGGGAGGAAAGGCTGAACCAACATTATTAACAGAAAAAGAAAAAAGTATCTGCTCAGAATTATCTCAACACTTCAAAGATGAAGGTTTGTTTTTTGTAGGTATTGATGTAATAAATGGAATGCTTAGCGAGATTAATGTAACCAGTCCAACAGGTTTAAGAGAAATAGAAAATTTATCCAATAAGCATGTTTCAGAGGAAGTTATTGAAAAATTAGTGGAAATTATCTAGGATTTTTAGCGAAAAATATTTGTTTTACTATAGATTCAAATTTTAATTTAATCTCATCTATTTCTTTCTCTAAAACGGAGCCTGAAACTATACCTGAACCGGCAGTAAATTCAATATTTTCTTCAATATACCTAGCTCCTCTTATTGCTAAAAGAAATGAAGCATTTCCTGATGAATCAACCCAGCCCATTGGAGAAGCATAATTTCCTCTAGGGAAAGACTCAAGAGTGTTTATCCAATCCAATGCTGAATTTTTTGGGTAACCACAAACAGCAGGAGATGGATGTAAGTTTTTAAGCAATTCAAAAGGACATATATTTTCAACTTTAGAGAAAATGAGTGTTTGCAAATGGGAAATATCTCCAAATGAATTTACCTTAATATCACTTTTTTTAAAGTTTTTTATTTTTGAAACTTCTAAACATTTAATCAAATACTGTGTTACGTAATTATGTTCCTTTAAGTCTTTAGTACTTTTTAGGAGTTTCTTGTAATTTGAATTAGTAGAGATAGTGCCAGCAAGAGCCTCCAAAGTTAAATTAGGTTTAGTAAAAGAAAATAATTTTTCTGGCGATGCTCCAAACAAAATATCCTTACTATTTCTTTTCCAAACATATCTGCATGTATTTGGATGATTCTTTTTTAATCTTTTTAAAATTTCTACTAAATCTAATTTATTTCTAGATTTTATTTTAATCCTATTCGCTAAAACTATCTTTTCGAGAATACCTTTTTCTACTAATTGAATACCTCTATTTACTACTTTTTTCAAACTTGTATTGGAATTTTCTAAGGAGTGCAAGAAATCATAAATAATAGGTAAATCAAAACTAGTTTTTAAGCCAGATGATTTTATTAATTCTGAGCGAGAATTAATAACTTGATTTCTAATTGTCCATATTTCTTCAATTAATGTTCTTAATGATGATTTACCTTCAACATGACCATTGATTCTTAACCAGCAATTCTTATTACTTTGAATAATTAATATTTTTGGTAAGATAGCTTCCAAACTAGGGACATCAGAAGATAAATTCTTATTATTCAAGTTTTCAGAAAAAGAAAATAAATAAATTATTTTTGAAAGGGCAGAATTATCTAATTCATTAGTTAAGTTAATTAAATTTTTAAAATTCTCAGAATTAAACTCTTTTGCCACCTCAAATCTTTTTGGACCATCCAAAGTAACATATTTACATTTATCAAAGGCAATATATGAAATACCATTAGATTCCTCCCAAAATGAAGAAAACGGATATTTATTTATAAACAATTCATATACTTGTAATAAATCAATACAAGGAATCTCAACACAAATACTTACTAATCCAGAATTCTCCACTTTCTTATCGAAAGAGGAAAATACATCTTTTAAAAAATCTGTTAAGTTTAAATCATTTTTCATTACTTATTGAAAATAACTAAAAATCATGCAATAAAGTAAAAAATGTAACTCAATTTATAAACTACATTTAATAATGATCGAATTTTGTGAGTTAAATAAAAATGGACGAAGATAAAAAAAAATTATGGAAACAAGCGATAAAATGGCCTCTTTATTCTGTTGCCATACTTCCGGTTTTAATAACAGGGGCTTATATACTCAATCAATATGAAAAGGTAAAAATTTATAATTTGATTGCATTTACTTTAGCTGCAATTTTGATATTACTTTGGGAAAACCTAACTAATGATTTATTCGACGCAGAAACAGGAATCGATGAATTTAAATTCCATTCAATTGTAAATCTTATAAAAAATAAAAAAATAATTTCATTTATTGCATATACATCTTTAATTATTGGTTTATTAATAATTTCAATTATTTCAGTATCAACAAGTATAAACATTTTGATTTTGGTGGCATCTTGCTGCTTCTTAGGATATTTATATCAAGGACCTCCTTTTAGATTTGGCTATCAAGGCTTAGGAGAACCATTATGCTGGCTTGCATTTGGACCTTTTGCCTACTCTGCAGTCTTAATTGCGTTAAATCCTTCTAATATTTACTTCGAAAATATTCCCTGGAAAGTTTCTTTATTACTTGGTTCAGGACCTTCATTAGCAACAACTCTTGTATTATTTTGTTCTCATTTTCATCA